>DASVVU010000299.1:0-23677 GCA_036386395.1 Beijerinckiaceae bacterium
GTTGCGGTGCCGGCCGCGCTTCGCCTCGTAGAGGCTCATGCCGCCGGTGAAGACCACGTCGGCGCGGCGGAACAGCTCGCTCTCGTAATCGATCAGCTCCTGCGAGGCGCCGCGGAAGGCCGACAGCTCGTCCATGTTGTCATAGACGACGAGGTCGGCGTCGAGATGGCCCGTGAAGGCCATCGCCATCGGCGTGTAGTACCAGAAGAGGCGCGGGCTCTCGGGCTCGCGCGCGAGGAGCTGATCCACGAGCCTGCGCTGGAGCGCGACGGCGTCGTGCGGGCTCAAGCCCTCGGGCAGGACCGGGACCGCGATGGTGATTCCGCCCGGACGCTTCGACACGTCCATGCGCGGCTTGGCGCCCTTCTCGAGCTTCGGCTCCTCGATCTGGATCACCCGGTAGTGCTTGGCGGCGCGGCTCATGAGATGCTGCGGACGCTGCCACACGAAGTCCCATCGCAGATGGGAGAAACAGACGAGCAATGGGGCGGGAGCGTCGGCGTAACCGGATACGTAAGAGGCGGGCGAACGGGCAGGCGAACGCTCTTCCATGGGCCATCCTTGCTTTTCGACACGCGGTGTCGTTCGGACGGAAAAACGTCCGGGGAGAAAGCTGAAAATCGTTGCTGGATCAGCCGGGCCGAGACACCGGTGGCGCGATCCTCTTGAGAACGCTCCCGCTCCGGAACGGTTCCATCAAGCTGCGCCGTAAGCGAGCGTACGGAAGCGTGCCGTAATCTCCATATGGGGTGCCGCGCCGCGATTGCGAGCGCTATCGCGGCGGGCTCGATGCGACTCCCACCGGCGTCGCCGAAACATAGCGGAAGGTGCCGGTCGCGGTCGCGATCAGGCGTGCGCTTTCGTCGTGCACTTCGACCTCTGCGAAGAAGATCTTTTGGCCGCCGCCGCGCCGGCGTCCTTCCGCGAAGACGCGTCCGCCGGAGACGGAGGCCAGGAAGTTCACGGTGAGGGAGAGGGTTACGGTCGAGCGCGTCTCGCCGGGCGCGTCGCACCACACGCCCGCGTAGCCGGCCGCGGTGTCGCAGAGCGTCGCGACGATGCCGCCGTGCAGGCGGTTGGTGCGGTTGAGGTGGTCGGCCGCGACGTCGTAGGCGATGACGGCACGGTCCGCTTCCCACTCCACGAGCCGGTAGCCGAGGAGCTGCTGCAGCGCGCTCGACCGGCGCTGCTCGCGGGCGAGGTTCGGATCGGCGCCGGTCATGAGGCTTTCTTCCCGGTCCTTTCGGCGATCATGTCCTCGGCGAGTTCGACGAGCATGTGCTTCTGCACCTTGCCGGTGGCGCTCGCCGGCATGCGCCCGACCACGAACACGTGCTGCGGGCGCTTGTAGGCGGCGAGCCGCTCGCCGACGAACGTTTTCAGCGCCGCCTCGTCGACGGTCGAGCCCGGCATGACCTCGACGAAGGCGACGATCTCCTCGTTGCCCGAGACGCGCCGCCCGACGACCGCCGACTGCACCACGTCCGGATGGGCGTTGAGCGCCGTCTCGACCTCGGGCGGATAGACGTTGAAGCCCGAGCGGATGATCAGCTCCTTGGCCCGTCCCACGAGGAAGAGATTGCCGTCCGGCGCGCGCCGCCCGAGGTCACCGGTCCTGAGCCAGCCGTCGGGCGCGACCGCGGCGGCGGTCGCGGCGCTGTCGCGGTAGTAGCCTTTCATGACCGTCGGGCCGCGCACCCAGCACTCGCCGACCTCGCCCTCGGGCACGTCCCGCCCTTGCGGGTCGACGAAGCGGATTTCCAAGCCGGGGAGCGCCGGGCCGATCGAGTCGTCGTCGCGGGGGTCGTCGATGCGGGTCTGCGCCACCGTGGGCGAGGCCTCGGTGAGGCCGTAGCCGTTGTTGAGGGCGAGCCCGAAACGCGCCTGGATGCGGCGCTTCCAGTCGAGGTCGAGGGGCGCGCCGCCGGACGACATGTAGCGCAGGCGCGGCGCCGCGAGCGCCTCGCCGCGGTGGTCGAGGTATTCGAGAAGGCGCGCGTACATGGCCGGCACGCCCTGGAACACGGTGACGCCGTCGCGTAGCGCCTGCGCGAGGTGGCCCGCGTCAAAGCGGTTGACGAGCTGGAGCGTGCCGCCGGCCGCGATCGTGCCGAGGCAGGTCGAGGCGAGCCCGAACACATGGCTCACCGGCAGCACGGCATAGACGAGGTCGTCTGACGACAGCGCCCGGATCCTCCCTGAGACGATGGCGATGTAGAGCACGTTGCGGTGCGTCAGCATCACGCCCTTCGGGTTGCCCGTGGTGCCTGAGGTGTAGATCATCGCGGCGACTTGCCCGGCGTTCGTCTCCTCAACCGGCTCAGGCTGTACGTCGCGATTGCCGGCGACGGCGAAGGTGCCGACGAGCGGGTCCGCGACCTCCTTTGCGCCCGCGCCAGCCGCATGCCGCGCCGCGTCCGCGGAGGCACCGGTGGTGAAGACGATCGCGCGCGGCTCGCAGTGGTCGCGGATGCGGGCGAGCTCCGGCACGGCGAGGCGCGCGTTGACGAGCGCCGCCCAGGCGTCGAGCCGGCTTGCCGCCATCAAGGTCGCGACCGCGACGACGCTGTTCTCGAGGATGACGAGCACCCGGTCGCCGCCGCGCACGCCGGCGTCGCGCAGGTGCCCTTCCGTGGAGTCCACCGCGGCGCGGAAGTCCCGCCATGCAAGGCGCCGCCCGTCGTGGTCAATGAGCGCCGGTGCCTCCGGCCGCTCCGCCGTGTAGCGCTCCACCAGTTCGTGGA
The DNA here is from genome assembly GCA_036386395.1 of Beijerinckiaceae bacterium. Lineage (GTDB taxonomy): Bacteria > Pseudomonadota > Alphaproteobacteria > Rhizobiales > Beijerinckiaceae > JAJKJG01. The sequence continues at coordinate 2,745 of DASVVU010000299.1, forward strand.
TGCGCCGCGGGAAGGCCGCGAGATCGACGGCGCCCTCGCTCACCCCCGCGCCTCCCGGATCATGGCGCGAGCGATGACGAGCTGCTGGATCTGGGTGGTGCCCTCGTAGATGCGGAACAGGCGCACGTCGCGGTAGAAGCGCTCGACGCCGTAGTCGGCGACGTAGCCGGCGCCGCCGTGGATCTGCACCGCCCGGTCGGCGACGCGGCCGACCATCTCGGAGGCGAACATCTTGCAGCACGCCGCTTCCGTGGAGACGTTGCGGCCCTCGTCCTTGCGCCGAGCCGTCTCCTCGACCATGCAGCGCGCCGCGTAGGCCTCGGCCTTGGAATCCGCGAGCATCGCCTGCACGAGCTGGAACTCCGCGAGCGGCTGGCCGAACTGCTTCCTCTCCATGGCGTAGCGCAGGGCGTCGTCGATGAGGCGCTCCGCGACGCCGACGCATACTGCGCTGATGTGGAGGCGGCCGCGGTCCAAGACCTTCATGGCGGTCTTGAAGCCCTGGCCTTCGCGCGCCGGCCCGCCGATGATCGCGTCCGCCGGCACGCGCACGTCCTCGAAGATCACGTCGCAGGTGTGGGCGCCCTTCTGGCCCATTTTCTTGTCCGGAGCGCCGAGCGTGATGCCCGGCCTGTCCGCTTCCACGAGGAAAGCGCTCACCCCCCGTGCGTCGGTGCTCTGCGGGTCGGTGCGGGCGAAGACCGTGAAGAGGCCGGCCAAGGGCGCGTTGGTGATAAAGCGCTTGGTGCCGTTGATGACGTATGCGTCGTTGCCCTCGCGCTGCGCGCTCGTCTTCAGCGACCCGGCGTCGGAGCCCGCCTCGGGCTCGGTGAGGCAGAACGAGCCGACGACCTCGCCCGACGCCATGCGGGGCAGCCAGCGCGCCTTCTGCTCTTCGGTGCCGTCCATGACGATGCCTTGCGAGCCGATCCCGTTGTTGGTGCCGATGAGCGAGCGGAAGGCCGGCGAGGTGCGCCCCAGCCGGAACGCGACCTGCGCCTCCTCCGCCATGGTGAGGCCGAGCCCGCCGTACTCCTCGGGGATCGACAGGCCGAACAGGCCGAGCCCGCGCATCTCCTGGACGATCTCGGGCGGGATGCGGTCTTCCTCGGCGACGCGCTCCTCCAGCGGGCGCAGGCGCTCCGTCACGAAGCGCTCGACGGTGTCGAGGAGGTGGGACAGCGTGTCCGGATCAATGGCCATCGGGGTTGAGGCTCGTCCTTACGGCTTGCGCAGGGCGTCCTCCTTGCCTAGTCCGCACGGCGGCGCAAGACAACGGCGCTCAAAGGGCAGCGAGGTCCGACCATGGCGATCGATCCGAATGGAGACCTCACGGTCGGCGTCGTCGGCGCGGGCGTCATGGGGCGCGGCGTCGCCCAGGTCGCGGCCGAGGGCGGCATGACCGTCCTCCTCGCCGACGCGCGCCTTGAAGCGGTGGCCGAGGCTCAAAGGTTCTGTGCCGAGATGATCGGCCGCAAGGCCGCGAAAGGGCAGATCCCGCAGGCGCAGGCCGAGGCCGCGGTCGCGCGCATCCGCACGACGCCCTCCGGCCCGGACGCCGGCTACGCGGCCTTTTCGGACTGCGACCTCGTCGTCGAGGCGGTCGCCGAGCGCATGGACGTGAAGCACGCGGTGCTCGCAGGCATCGAGGCCGTCGTGCGCGGCGACTGCATCGTCGCGACGAACACCTCGTCCTTGCCCGTGACGGGCTTCGCCGCCAAGGCGCGGCTGCCCGGCCGCGTCGCGGGCTTCCACTTCTTCAATCCCGTGCCGCTCATGCGCCTCGTCGAGGTGGTCGGCGGCGCGCTGACCGAGCCCTGGGTGCTCGATGCGCTGGATGCGATCGCGCGGCGCATGGGCCGGCATCCGGTGCGCACCACCGACACGCCGGGGTTCCTCGTGAACCACGCCGGGCGCGCCTTCGGCACCGAGGCGCTGCGGATCGTGTCGGAGGGCGTGTGCGATTTCGCCGATGTCGACCGGGTGATGACGGACGTGGCGGGCTTCCGCCTCGGCCCCTTCGAGCTCCTCGACCTCACCGGCCTCGACGTGTCGCACCCGGTGATGGAGTCGATCTACCGACAGTACTACGAGGAGCCGCGCTACCGTCCCGTCTACATCACGGCGCAGCGCTACGCGGCGGGGCTCTACGGACGGAAGGTCGGACGCGGCTTCTACGATTATGGGAGCGGCAAGGCCGCGAAGCCGCCCGAGCAGCCCGTGCCGCAGGCCGATTTCTTGAGCCGCCCGGTCTGGATCAGCCGCCGCTACGCGGAGGAGGCGGAAGCGCTCGGACGCGTGATCGCCCAGGCTGGGGCCCGCGTCGAGGCGGGCTCGCGCCCGTCGAGCGGCGCCCTCATCGTCGTCACGCCCTTCGGCGAGGACGCGACGACGGCGGCGCTCGCCGAGGACCTCGACCCGACCCGGACCGTCGCGGTCGACTGCCTCTTTCCGCTGGAGCGCCGCCGCACCCTCATGCGCACGCCGGTGACGGAGCGCGCCGCGCTCGACGCCGCGCACGCGCTGCTCGCTGCCGACGGCACCCCCGTGACTGTCATCCGCGACAGCGCGGGGTTCGTCGCGCAAAGAATCGTCGCCGGCATCGTCAACGTCGGCGCCGACATCGCCCAGCAGCGCATCGCGGCGCCCGAAGACATCAACACGGCCGTCGAGATGGGACTCGGCTATCCGCGCGGGCCGCTCAAGTTCGGCGACGACCTCGGGCCGCACCGCATCCTTCGCATTCTCGAGGCCATGCAGACGTTCTACGGCGACCCGCGCTACCGCCCGTCCCCCTGGCTCAAGCGCCGCGCCCTCCTCGGCGTGCCGCTGACCACACGGGAGTGAACCCCTCTCCCGAATGGGAGAGGGGCAGGGGTGAGGGACCGGCGGGACTCGTTTCGCGTGAATTTGCCGCAAGCGCGATCCTGGTCAGCACGCCGTCGAGGTCGTTCAGGACATCCCAGTTCCGGAACCGGAGAACCATGAAGCCTTGCGACTCGATCTCCGCCGTCCGCTGCGCATCGTATTCGTCGTGAACATCGTGCTGCCTGCCGTCGATCTCGACGACGAGCTTCCTCTCGAAGCAGAGGAAATCGACGGTGTAGGCGAAGATCGGGACCTGCCGCTTGAACTTGAGGCCGTCGAGGCGGCGGCTCCGCAGCGCCTGCCAAAGCGTGTCCCCGCCGGCGTTGAAGCTTTCCGCAAAGCGCGTGCGAACTGTCTCGGCTCTTTCGGCACCGGCTGGCCCTCACCCCTTCCCCTCTCCCATTCGGGAGAGGGGTTTCGATTACACCAGCATCTTCCCCTTCTCGTCGATCACGGACCCGATGTCGGCGCCGGTCTCGCCGAGGTAGTCGTTGAGCAGCATCTCGTTGTGGGCCTTGCCCGAGGGGATCATCGGGAAGCAGTTCTCGGCCTTGTCGACGACGCAGTCGAAGATCACCGGGCGGTCCACGTTGACCATTTCCATGATGGCGCGGTCGAGGTCGGCCGGATCGTCGCAGCGGATGCCGACGCCGCCGTAGGCCTCGGCGAGCTTCACGAAGTCGGGCAGCGAGGCCGAATAGCTCTCGGAGTAGCGTCCGCCGTGCAGGAGCTCCTGCCACTGGCGCACCATGCCCATGTACTCGTTGTTGAGGATGAACACCTTCACGGGCAGGCGGTACTGCACCGCCGTCGACATCTCCTGCATGTTCATGAGGATCGAGGCCTCGCCGGCGATGTCGATCACGAGCTTGCCCGGATGCGCGAGCTGCACGCCGATCGCCGCCGGCAGGCCGTAGCCCATGGTGCCGAGGCCGCCGGAGGTCATCCAGCGGTTCGGCTCCTCGAACTTGTAGAACTGCGCCGCCCACATCTGGTGCTGGCCGACCTCGGTCGTGATGTAGGCGTCGCGGTCCTTCGTCAGCGCGTAGAGGCGCTCGACCGCGAGCTGCGGCTTGATCAGCTCCTTCGAGGGCCGGTAGGCGAGGCAGTTGCGGGCGCGCCAGCCCGCGACCTTGCCCCACCAGTCGGCGAGGGCGACCTTGTCGATCTGAGGCTTCGTCTCGCGCCAGACCTTCAGCATGTCCTCGATGACGGCGCCGCAGTCGCCGACGATGCCGAGGTCGGTCTTGACGTTCTTGTTGATCGAGGAGGCGTCGATGTCGACGTGGATCTTCTTGGAGTACGGCGAGAAGGCGTCGAGGCGCCCCGTGATGCGGTCGTCGAAGCGCGCCCCGAGGTTCACCATCACGTCGCACTCGTGCATCGCGAGGTTCGCCTCGTAGGTCCCGTGCATGCCGAGCATGCCGAGGAACTGCGGGTCGGAGCCCGGATAGGCGCCGAGCCCCATCAGCGTCGAGGTGATCGGGAAGCCGGTGAGGCGCACGAGCTCGCGCAAGAGCGCGACCGCGCGGGCGCCTGAGTTGATGACGCCGCCGCCGGTGTAGAACACCGGCCGCTTGGCGGAGGCCATCAGCGCCACCGCGGCGCGGATCTTGTCCATGTCGCCCTGGACCTTGGGCCGGTAGGTCTTGTGCCGGTTCTCGGTCGGGCGGGCGTAGGGGCCCACCTTGAACTGGATGTCCTTCGGCAGGTCGATGACCACCGGGCCGGGGCGCCCGTTCGCGGCGACGTAGAAGGCCTCGTGCAGGATGCGCGGCAGCTCCTCGACGGATTTCACGAGGTAGTTGTGCTTGGTGCAGTGGCGGGTGATGCCGACCGTGTCGCACTCCTGGAAGGCGTCGGAGCCGATGAGGTGCGTCGGCACCTGCCCGGTGATGCAGACGATCGGCACCGAGTCCATCATGGCGTCGGTGAGGCCGGTGACGGCGTTGGTGGCGCCGGGGCCGGAAGTGACGAGCACGCAGCCGACCTTGCCCGACGAGCGCGCGTAGCCCTCGGCCGCGTGGACCGCGCCCTGCTCGTGGCGCACGAGGATGTGCTTGACCCGGTCCTGGTGGAACAGCGCGTCGTAGATTGGAAGCACGGCGCCGCCCGGATAGCCGAACACGTGCTCGACCCCCTGGTCCTGCAGGGCCCGGATCACCATCTCGGCGCCGGTCATCGTCTCGCTCATCTGACGCTCCTGTCCTCGTCTGCCCACCGGCGTGCCCTCACCCGGTCGGCTCCGCCGACTCGACCTCTCCCGCAAGCGGGAGAGGCAAGGCAACAAAAAAGGGCCCCGAGGGACCCTGCATGCGCCACCAACCGGATCTCGCGGGTCAATCCCGCTCCGTCGATGGCGCCCCCGTTACGATAAGAACCGCGCGCATGCGCTCGCCCTTCCCAAAGGTGGCGCGGACGCTAGTCGAGGCGGAGCGGCCGGTCAAGGGAATTCCCAAGCGGGTGCTGTCCTAATTAGGGCGGTGATCCCGGACTTGACGGATAAATTTGGGCATGTCATGCTCCCTTCATTCGAAGCGGAGAGGCGTCATGGCCCGCGAGAAACAGCCCCGGCAAATCCACCAAATGACCGTGGCTCAGTTCGAGGCGATGTTCCCGAACGAGGAAGCTTGCGACAGGTACTTGGTCGCGAACCGCTGGCCTAATGGCGTTACGTGTCCCCGCTGCGGGAGCGATCGCGCCTATCCGCTCAAGACAATGGCCTTCAAGTGGGAATGCCCGGCCTGCGCCGAAGGGAATGCCTACCGCTTCTCGCACTTGGTCGGCACGATTTTCGAGAATACGAACGTCAACCTTCGTGAGTGGTTTCGCGTCATCCACCTCATGCTGACAAGCAAAAAGGGGATCAGCGCCCGGCAGGTGCATCGCTATATGGGCTTCGGCTCCTACAAGACCGCTTGGTATATGTGCCATCGCATCCGCGCGGCGTTGCAGGACAAAGAGTTCAAGCAACTCATCGGGATCGTCGAGGTTGACGAGACTTTCGTCGGCGGGAAGGCCAAGAACCGGCATAAGGACAAGCGCGGGAAGGGTGACGGCACCGGCGGTATCGGGTCCGGCAAGACGCCAATCGTCGGCGCGGTCAGCCGCAAAGGGAACGTCGTCGCCCGCGTCATAGAGAACGTCCAGGCCGCGACCCTTGAAGGTTTTGTGCATCAAGCCGTGTCCGACAAAGTGAGCTTGCTCGTCACGGACCAATGGGTTGGCTACAAGCACCTTAACAAGGTCTACCCCCATGCCGTGATCGATCATGCGCAAGGCGAGTACGTCGTCGGCGCAGTCCATACCAATACAATCGAAGGCTTTTGGAGCATCTTCAAGCGCGGCGTTGTCGGCACGTTCCACAAGGTGAGCCGGAAATACATGCCGTTGTATGTTGCGGAGTTCCAATTCCGCTACAATAACCGGCATAACCCCGAAATTTTCCAGGCTGCAATAGCAGGCTGCTGAGGCACGGTCACTGGCAACTGTCTCAGCTATCTGAGAACGTCGCCAGCGAGCCCGAACAGCTAGAGCTTCCGTTTGACTGATGGGAACCATGCTATCGCTCGGGCTCATTTGTTGCGCGACTCTAGTATCTGGATCAGCTTCTGGCGTTTATTTATAACGATTTGTTCGACCTCCTTTTTCTCACTTCGCAGAAAGAACGCCGTTGCCACGGCTTGCCGATAAGATATCGCATAATCCCTGAGAACCAGGGGATCGACGCCCTGTGGCCGCTGATCCGGCGCAGTTTGCTTTAACTCGTAATCCGCGTGGCTCTCGGCGTTCAGAAGCACCGAGTGAAAGGATTGCGCACGATGCGAGCCGTCCATAATGTAGCGGCAAACGTAGTCGATGAAATTGCGCGCCTGTTTATGGGTTTCGTCATTAGCTGACGCTGACGTGAACTCGGGCTGGCCGGTATGAATATTATGGATGCCCGCAGGGATGCTATCTACAAGATGACTCAGCATAACAAACGTCGCCTGATAAACGGCGAAATCCGACAGGTGCAAGAGATCGTGTTTGGCCTGTGCGTCCGCGATATACTGAGGCGACCCGGGGACCGGCCCTACCGTCCCCGTGGCTACAAGCGTTAGGCCACTCTGAGGCGGCGGGCTTAAGGCCAGGCCAATTCGCCGCCGAGCGCGCCCAAGAGCGTTTACGAACGCCTCCCACTTAGAGACGATCACGAGGTTCAGAATGAAAAGGACGCTTAGCACGAAGCCTGACGCAAAGTGCCCGTCAACGAACCTCTCGATTGCCACGAGGAAGATGATCCAGGGCGACAGGTAGGTGAGGGTCCACCTCACCTTCGGCCAAACGCCTTCGGGGATTGGAGCTTCAACTGACATGGGACCAAACCTCAGCCACGGCGGGATCATAGCGATCCCTCCGGTGAGGCGGATTCATCGCTTAATCGCCCTAACCCGTCAAGTCCGGGATCATCGCCCTAATTAGGACACTCACGACCTGAACTTAGGACACTGTAGGCGGCCCGTCCGGCTCTCCGACGAACACGTAGAACCCGACCGCCTGCACGACTTCTCTCGCCACGCTGAGGTTGAGGCCGTCCGGTGCGGTCGCGGCATCTACAGGGTCCGCTGCCACCTCCCATGAGTCCGTCGCCAGAAAAGCTGGCGGGGCTTCGTCGCGCCGGACGACGCAATAACTGCCGGGATGATCGGTGCGACGGTACAGGACCATGCTTCCCTCCTTCCGAGGGACGCCGCATCTTCTACTTTCCTCGCGTCGGAGTCCAGCGGCCGAAGAAGCTGGTTGAGGGTGCGGAAGCGAAGCCCGCGAAGCGGGGTCCGTACAAGAATCGCGTTGCGGCCTAGGCTGGGCGGATTGCGCCGCCTTACAATACCGGAATGAAACTCGTGTTCCTCCATGGCGCGCCTGCGGTGGGCAAGCTCACGGTCGCGAAAGCGCTGTTGCGTCTCGTCCCCGGGCGGCTATTCGACAATCACGCCGCGGTGGACCTTGCGCTGACCGTGTTCGACTTCGCCGCGCCCGGGTTTTGGGAGTTGGTGCATTCCGCCCGGCTGTCCGTTTTGGAAGCGGCAGCATCCCACGAGATCCCGCTTGTCGTGGCGACATACTGCTACAGCGAACCAGAGGACCGTCCGGCGTTCCGGCAGTTCGAAGGGATTGTGGCGCGGTACGGGGGCGATATCTTGCCCGTTTACCTGCATTGCTCCAGAGACGAGAACGTTCGGCGGGTGAGCAATGCAGACCGGGCGAGGCGCGGAAAGATCACCTCAGAACAAGGCCTGGACCGCTTCCTTGCCCGCTATCAGATTTCGGCTGTCCCCCGGGCTGATTGCCTCGTTCTCGATACCAGCGTCAGATCGGCCGAGTTAACGGCACAAGAAATCGTCCGCCACTACGCCCTCGCGTGACGCCGGCCATGACCGCGAATTTCAAAAGACCCCATTACGAGCGCCTCGCTGGAACGCTCCCCACATTGAAGAGTTCAGCGGGGATGAGCGACCGTTCCGAAGAGTACCGCCGGAAGGCGGAGCAAGCACGCGTCGAGGCCGCCAAGGCCGGCGACCCGTCCTCAAAGGCGGCCTGGCTCAAACTCGCCGAAGATTGGCTGCGCCTCGCGGAGGACGTTGCCGGCGGCAGGTGGTCGGCTGAGGGGCCCGCCAGGACACCCGAAAGGGGAGATTAGGACAAGACGCCGTGGCGCGCGCCGCCTGCTTGGCTGAGCGGCGGATTAGCCAGTGCCGGCGCTAGGACCATCGATCACAAGCGGGGCCTACTCAGGGTCGTCACAGGCCAGCGACAGGCGCACGGTCGCGATCGGCTCGCTCACCGGGCCATCCCGCACAACAATCATGATTTCCTTCGGGCACGGGTCGTCGTCCTTCGCCATCTCGGCAGCGGCCATCATCGCCTCTTGGCGCGCCGCTGCGACCGAAGGCAGGACAACGCCCTCGCTGTCCGGCACGGCCTCGCCGTTAACCGTCGAGTCGAAGTAGAACCGGGGCATCGGCGGTAAACGCCGAAGCCCCGGCGAGAGTTTCCTAAGCCGCCCTCGCCGCTGGCGGCCTCAGGTGCAGATAGGTCGAATCGAACTCGCCGGCCTCTTGCAGCCCGTCCCAATCCTTTACGGTGAGCCTGCCGCGGGTCAGCTCAATCAACTCGGCTGACCGCAGGCTTTGCAGGCTCCGGTTCACATGCACGGTCGAGAGGCCCAGCGCGTCCGCGAGTTCCGCTTGTGTTATCGGCAGATCGCAACCGCCATCATGGGCGAGGCCAACAGCCTGCATTCGCACGAACATCTCGCAGAAGAGGTGCGCGATGCGAGTGCGAGCATCCCGGCGTCCGATCCCGACCATCCACTCCCGAAACACTGCGGCGTCGATCAGCGTGTCGCGCCAGAAGGCGTCCCCAATGCGCGGGTGAGCATGGAGGAAGGACCGCATCGTTTCGTGCTGGATGAACGCGACCTTGCTCGCCGTGAGGGTCGCGAGAGCATGGTCCATCACCGTCAAGTGTAGGCTTTGAAGGTCCGGAACGTCCCCCGGAATGTGGAACGAGAAGATTTGGCGCTTGCCGCCCTCGAGGGCTTTGTAGCGGAACGCGAAGCCCTCGAGGATCAAGCAGCACTGAGACGGTCGGTCGCCGTCCCGGACGATGTCTTGGTCCGCTTTCAGGTCGCGGATGGTCACCTGAAGCTTGGCGATGCCATGCCGCTCCTCGGCCGTCAGGTCGAAAATGCTTTCCAGCTTGCGGATGAGGGGATGAAGGTCGGGATTTGAAGAGGGAACCATGCGGCTCTCCGGTGTAGACCCGGGAGCGCAACGCTGTCTCTCAGCCATCGGCGGGCCTGAACGGTGCCGATGATAAAGTCACCCTATCACACAAGCTAAGGGCCACCTAACACATTCGGGGCCGTGCCGGCAGGGTTGCATCGGCATAGGACACCGTTTAGTGCCCACGGCCGCCGCGGGAGGATTCCGGCGCGTGACGCGTTATTTCTTCCACTTGGTGATCGGCCCGGTGTTTATCCGCGACCGAGAGGGCACGGAGCTGGCGGACGATGCCGCCGCGCGGGAGCATGGCCTTCTCAACCTCGCGGCGGTGTCCAGGGCCAGGACGCTCAAGAGACAGAGCCCGTTGACGTGCTCGCTGGTCGTCGCCGACGAAGACGGCGAGCGGTTCCGAATCCCGTTTGTGGAACTTGGGAGCCAGGAAGCTTAATCGCCAGCCAGTCGAATTAGGACACTCGCTCCCGCGCATTAGGACACTGGCCGCCTAATTAGGACAGCACCCCCAAGCGCCTTGATTATGGGCAGTCAGCCGCCCGACTGAAACCTCGGAAGGGACGGGGCGTTGTTCGCGAGACCGCAGCGGGGCCGCCCATGACAAACGATCGCGAGAAGGGGCCCGCCCTGCCCAAGGTCGGATCGGAGCCGCCCGGCCTCATCCCGGAGCAGGACGATCCGGCGCTGCCGCCGCCGGTGCAGGAGCATCTCGCGCAGCAATTGCGGGCCGCCTACCAGGAGACGGCGGAGAAGCCCGCCTTCCTCGGCGACCCGGCCCTGCCGCCCGAGATCGAGGAGAAAGTCGAAAAGCTCGCGGAACGCGAGCGCGCGATGGTGCGCGAGAAGGCGCACGCGCTCGGCACCGAAGCCGTCGAGGCCGCGCTCGAGGAGGTCGTCTCCGGGGCCGCGGGCGAGGGGCGGAAGCCCTGAGGCAGTGACGGGCGCGCCCTGGGGTGCTATCGGCGGTTCGAATGCCCGAGGCCCGCCCATGAAAGCCGCCGTCATCGTCTTCCCCGGCTCGAACCGCGACGGCGACGCCGCACGGGCGCTGCGCCGGGCCGGCGCCAAGGTCGCCATGGTCTGGCACACCGAGCCGAAGCTCCCCCGCGGCACCGACCTCGCCGTGCTGCCCGGCGGCTTCTCCTACGGGGATTACCTGCGCTGCGGCGCGATCGCGGGCCGCGCCCACGCCATGGACGCCGTGCGGGCCCACGCCGCGAAGGGCGGCCTCGTCCTCGGCATCTGCAACGGCTTCCAGATCCTGTGCGAATCGGGCCTCCTGCCCGGCGTGCTCATGCGCAACGCGAACCTGCGCTTCATCTGCCACTGGCAGCACCTCAAGGTCGGGCGCACCGACACGCCCTTCACGGGCCGCTACCGCGAGGGGCAGGCCATCAAGGTCTGCGTCGCGCACGGCGAGGGCAACTACTTCGCCGACGCGGAGACGACCCGCCGCCTCGAAGGCGAGGGCCGCGTCGCCTTCCGCTACTGCGACGAGCGGGGCGAGGTCACGGCCGACGCCAACCGCAACGGCTCGCTCAACGCCATCGCCGGGGTCTATTCCGAGAAGCTCAACGTGCTTGGCCTCATGCCGCACCCGGAGAACCTCATCGATCCGCTCGTCGGCGGCACCGACGGCCAGGGGATGTTCGAGAGTCTCGCCGCCTTCCGCGGGACAAGCCGTGGAGGGGTCCGTGAAAAAGCCGCGGTTAAGGCCGCGTGATGCCCGAGGTAAATCCCGCGCGCCTCCTCGGCGACCTGCGCGAGCTGGCGAAGTTCGGCGCCTACAAGACCGGCGTCCACCGCCCGACCTTTTCCCGTGAGGACGTGGAGGCGCGGCACTGGTTTGCGAGCCGCCTCGCCGAGGCCGGGCTCGACGCCCAGATCGACGGCATCGGCAGCGTCTTCGGCTTCTCCCGCGCGCCAGGGCCGAAGCTCCTCACCGGCTCGCACGTCGAGAGCCAGAATTACGCCGGCTGGCTCGACGGTCCCCTCGGCATCGTCTACGGCCTCGAGACGGCCCGTGCCTTCCGGGAGGACCCCGCGACCGCCAACCTCGGCGTCGACGTCGCGGCCTGGTGCGACGAGGAAGGGCACTTCGGCTCCTTCCTCGGCTCCCGCTCCTTCGTCGGGCTCCTCTCGGAAGAGGACATCGACAAGGCGCGGAACCGCTACGACGGCACGCCCCTGCGGGACGCCCTCGACAAGGCGGGCTTTGCCGGGCGCCCGCGCGTGCAGGTCGAGCGCGGGCGCCACAAGGCCTACTTCGAGGCCCACATCGAGCAGGGCGACACGCTCGAAACCTCGGACCTCAAGATCGGCGTCGTGACCGCCATCGTGGCGATCTGGCAGTACCGCATCACCGCCACCGGCGAGCAGAACCACGCCGGCACCACCAGCATGACGCGCCGCCGCGACGCCGGCCTCGCCCTCGTTCGCCTTCTCGGCGAGATCGACCGGCGCTTCCCCGGGCTCGCCGGCCCCCGCACGGTCTGGACCTGCGGGCGCATCACCCTCGACCCTGGCGCGCCGAGCATCGTGCCCGGCCGGGCCGAAGCCCTGTTCCAGTTCCGCGACGCGGACCCCGCCGTGCTCGACCGCCTCCACGCCGAACTCCATCGCCTCGTGGCCGAGGCGAGCAGCAGTGGCCCTTGTCCCATCGAGGTCGAGGTGATGAGCCAGTCGACGCCGGCCCGCATGGACAAGGGCCTGCAGGCCACGATCGAAGCCGCGGCCGAGGCGCGCTGCCCGGGCAAGGCCCTGCGCATGCCGAGCGGCGCCGGGCACGACGCCCAGTACCTCGCCCGGGTCATGCCGACCGCGATGCTGTTCGTGCCCTCGATCGGCGGCATCAGCCACCACTGGACCGAGAACACGGCGGACGAGGACATCGTGCTGGGCTGCCAAGTGTTCTGCGACGCCGTCGCCGGCATGCTGCGGCCCTGAGCGCTCTCGCTCGGCTGCCGCGGAGCCTTTACGCCTCCCCGGCCGGGGCGTATCGTTCGTACACGAACGATCTCCTCAGGAACGCGAGGGCGGATGCGGCGGGTCGCGGGCATCGACGTCGGCGGCACCTTCACGGACCTCCTCGTCCACGAGGCGGGCCCTAAGGGCGCCGCGATCCGCCTCGCCAAGGTTCCGACGGGCGCCTTGAACCAGGCCGAAGGGGTGCTGGCGGCAATCGCCGCCGCCGGCATCGACCCCGCCGGCCTCGACCTCATCATCCACGGCACCACCACGACGACGAACGCGGTGCTGGAGCGCAAGGTCGCCCGGGTCGGGCTGATCACCACGCGCGGCTTCCGCGACACCTTGGAGCTCGGCCGCCGCACGCGGCCTAAGCCCTACGGCCTCACCGGCACCTTCGAGCCCCTGATCCCGCGGGAGCTTCGCCTCGAGGTCGCCGAGCGCACGAGCGCGCGGGGCGAGGTGCTGGTGCCCCTCGACGAGGACGAGGTCGCGGCGCGGGTGCGGGAGTTGCTCGCCGACGGCTGCGAGGCCCTCGTCGTCCACTTCCTGCACGCCTACGCCAACCCGGCGCACGAGCGCCGCGCCGCCGAGATCGCGCGGGCCTCATGGCCGAACGCGTACGTCACCATGGGCCACGCGCTCCTCTCGGAGTACCGGGAATACGAGCGCGGCACGACGGCCTCCGTGAACGCCGCCGTGCAGCCGGTGCTCGCCCGCTACATCGCCCGCCTCGAGCGCGACCTCGCGGCCCGCGGCTACGCCCGCGACCTCCTCGTCATGAACGGCAACGGCGGCATGGTGCCGGCCCCGGTGGTGGCGCGGGAGGCCGCCAAGACCGTGATGTCGGGCCCCGCCTCCGGCGTCATGGCGGCGGCCGTGACGCTCGCGCAGGCGGGCGTCGCCGACGCCATCGCCTACGACATGGGCGGCACCTCGACGGACGTGGCGCTGATCCGCGGCGGCGTGCCCGAGGTCTCGTCCGAGCTGACGCTCGCTTACGGCCTGCCGGTGCACGTGCCGATGGTCGACGTGCGCACCGTGGGCGCCGGCGGCGGCTCCATCATATCCGTCGACAGGGCCGGCATGCTGCGGGTCGGGCCGGAGAGCGCCGGCTCCGACCCCGGCCCCATCGCCTACGGCCGCGGCGGCACGCGCCCGACCGTCACCGACGCGAATCTCCTGCTCGGCCGGCTCGACCCGAAGGGGCTGCTGGCCGTCGAGAACCCGGTGCCGGTGGAGCACATCCGAACAATCTTCGCCGAGACGGTCGCGGGCCCCCTCGGCCTTTCGCCGGAGGATGCCGCGGCGGCGGCGATCCGCCTCGCCAACACGCACATGGCCGGCGCGATCCGCATGGTGTCGCTCTCCCGCGGCCACGATCCGCGCGACTTCGCCCTCTTCGCCTTCGGCGGCGCGGGGCCGCTCCACGCCGCGGCGCTCGCGCGCGAGCTCGGCCTGCCCGAGGTGCTGGTGCCGGCGCGGCCGGGCCTCACCAACGCGCTCGGCTGCCTCGTCGCGGACCTGCGCCAGGACTTCGTCAACACCGTCAACACCGCCCTCGACGCGATCGACATGGGCGAGGTCGCCCGCGTCTTGGCCGACCAGCGGGCGCGGGGCGAGGCCGTGAACGCACGGGAGGCCGAGGAGATCGCGGCGACCGAGGTGCTGCACTCCGCCGACATGCAGTTCCGCGGCCAGACCCACCTCATCCGGGTGGACTTCCTGCACGGGCGGGTGACCCGCGCCGAGGTGCAGGCGCTCTTCGAGGAGGCCTACTTCCGGCGCTTCAGGGTGCGCCTGCCCGAGATCAGGGCCGTCGTCGTCAACCTCAACACCTCCGTCGTCGGCAGGCGCCGCCCCTTCCCGGTCGCGAGCCTCGTCGATCCGCGCAAGCGCGCGGCGCGGCTCGCGGACGCGGAGGTCGGGCGGCGCAAGCTCTACGAAGACGGCGCCTGGCGCGACGCCCCGGTCTACGACCGCGAGCGCCTGCCTGCCGACGCCGTCATCAAGGGTCCCGCCCTGGTGCAGCAGGTCGACGCCACGACGATGATCGAGGCCGGCAGCATCGCGCGAGTGGATGCGGTCGGGAATTTGCGGATTGCGGTCGGATTGCAGAGCGCCGGGGCCGAGTCCCACTGTCATCCCCGGCCGGAGCGAAGCGGAGGGGAAGGGGATCCAACCCATGCAGGGCCTGGATTCCCTTCCCGGGCTGCTACGCAGCCCGCCGGGGATGACAGTGGAATCAGCCCATTATCTTCCCTCGACCCCCTCACTCTCGCGGTGATCGAGGCCGGCCTGCAGCAGGTCTGCAACGAGATGGATGTGACGTTCTCGCGCTCCGCCTTCTCGCCGGTGATCGCCGAGGCGGACGACCGCTCGGACGGCATCTATGCGGCGGACGACGGGGCGCTGATCGCGCAGGGAGAGTTCGGCCTGCCGGTGTTCGTCGGCACCATGCAGCACTCGACGCGGGAGCTGATCCGCCTGATCCGCGAGGGCAAGGTCGGCGCGCCGGAAGAGGGCGACATCTACATCGTCAACGATCCTTATCTGGGCGGCACGCACCTCATGGACGTGCGTTTCGCCCTGCCCTTCTTCCACGACGGTGAACTCTTCTGCTGGCTCTCGAACACCGGCCACTGGCCCGACACCGGCGGCATGGTGCCGGGCGGTTTTTCCGCGCACGCGACCGAGGTCGAGCAGGAAGGGCTTCGCCTGCCGCCCGTGAAGCTGTTCAAGCGCGGGGCGATGGACCAAGAAATCTTCTCCATCATCCTTTCGAACATCCGCGTCGCGGACCAGCGCATCGGCGACATCAAGGCCCAGGAGGCGGCCCTGAAGGTCGGCGAGCGGCGACTGTCGGAGCTTCTTCAGCGCTACGGGCGCGCGACGATCGAGCGCGCCATCGGCGAGATCCGGGCGCGGGCGGCGCAGCGCATGCGGGCCGAGATCGCCGCGATCCCGGACGGCGTCTACCGCGCGGAGAGCTTCGTCGATTCCGACGGGATCGTGAACGAGCCCCTGCGCATCGCGCTTCAGCTCACGAAGCACGGCGAGATCATGCACTTCGACTTCTCGGGTTCCTCCCCGCCCTGCCGCGGTCCGATGAACTCGGTCGTCGCGACGACCTATTCGGCCGTCTACCTCGCCGTGCGCCACGTCTTCCCGGACGTGCCGATCAACGCCGGCAGCTTCGACCCCCTCGTCATCGTGCGCCCAGAGGGCACCTTCCTCGACGCCCGCTACCCCCGCCCGGTCTCGGGCTGCGCCGCCGAGGTCTCTCAGCGGATCGCCGAGGCGGTCTTTCTGGCCCTCGCTCAAGCGATCCCCGAAAAACTGTGGGGGGCGCCGGCCGGCACGTCGGGCAACTTCGCGCTCGGCGGCTTCGATCCGCGCAAAGGGGCCGGCTACGTCATGTACCAGATCACCGGCGGCGGCTACGGCGGCACGGCGTTCCACGACGGGCTGACGAACGGCTGCTCGACCATCGGCATCTCGAAGACCGCCCCGGTCGAGGTGATGGAGCAGTACTACCCCGTGCTGTTCCGCCGCTTCGCGCTCCGCGAAGGCTCGGGCGGCGCGGGGGAGCACCGCGGCGGCTTCGGCGTGCACTACGAGGTCGAGCTTTTGGCCGGCGAGGCGCGCGCCTCCTGCGTCATGGACCACGGCCGCTTCGGCCCCCCGGGCGTGCAGGGCGGCGCGGCCGGCGCCCCGAACGTCGTGCGCATCCACCGCGGCGGCGAGACGTTCGTGCCCGAGCACCTGTCCAAGGACCAGGACATCGCGATCCGCCCCGGCGACCGGGTCGAGGTCATGACGCCCGGCGGCGGCGGCTACGGCGATCCCTTCGGGCGCGATCCGGCCCTCGTCGCGCGCGACGTGCGGCGGGGGTATTATTCCCGGGACGAGGCGCAGGCGCTCTGGGGCGTCGCGCTGACGCGGGAGGGGGCGGTGGACGAGACCGAGACGGCGGCGCTGCGGGCGCCCGCCTCTCCCGGAGGGAGAGGCCGAGTCGGCGAAAGCCGACCGGGTGAGGGATTACGCTCTCACCGAATAGTCCGTAACCCCTCACCCGGTCGCGCCATCCGGCGCGACTCGACCTCTCCCTCCGGGAGAGGTGGCGCATGACCGCCTACTTCCGTCCCACGACCCTCGACGAGGCGCTTAGCGTTCGCGCCGCGCGGGAGGTCGAGGTCGTGGCGGGCGGGACGGACGTCTATCCCAACAAGACGACCCGGGCCGGCTGGGGGCGGATGGCCCACAAGGACGTGCTCGACCTCAGCGCGGTTCCGGACCTCGACCGCATTGAGGAGACGGAGGCGCATTGGCGCATCGGCGCCCTCGTGACCTGGACCGACGTGGTCCGGGCCGGCCTCCCGCCGCTCTTCCATGGGCTCAAGGCCGCGGCCCGGGAAATCGGCGGGCAGCAGATCCAGAACCGCGGCACGCTCGCCGGCAACCTCTGCACCGCCTCGCCGGCCGGCGACGGCATCCCGAACCTCCTCGCCCTCGACGCCGAGGTCGAGGCCGC
Source organism: Beijerinckiaceae bacterium (assembly GCA_036386395.1). Taxonomy (GTDB): domain Bacteria; phylum Pseudomonadota; class Alphaproteobacteria; order Rhizobiales; family Beijerinckiaceae; genus JAJKJG01. Next base: position 19,896 of record DASVVU010000299.1, read on the forward strand.
GAGCGTGCGCGGCGTGCGGGTCGAGCCCGTGGAGCGCTTCCTCGACGGCTACCGGCATACGACGCTCGCGCCGGACGAGATTCTTGTGGGGCTGCGCATCCCGAAGCGCCGGCCCGACGCGCGCGGCGCCTTCCGGAAGCTCGGAGCGCGGCGCTATCTCGTGATCTCCATCGTCATGGCGGCGGGCGTCGTCGAGACCGACGCTGACGGCGCGATCACGCACGCCTGCGTCGCCCTCGGGGCCTGCTCGCCCGTGGCGCGGCGCCTCCGCGCCCTGGAGGAGCGGCTTCTCGGCCAAAGGCTGTCGCCGGACCTGTCCGGGCTCGTGACGCCCGAGGATTTCGCCGGCCTCGCGCCCCTCGACGACGTGCGCGCGAGCGCCGCCTACCGCCTCGCCGCCGCGCAGGCGCTCGTGCGCGACCTCCTCGGCGACCTCTCGGCCGGTTCCGCCGCAGGCGGGCGGAGGGCCGCATGACGGTGCACCAGCCCTCCCCCGCCGCGGCGGCCATCACCCTCTCGCTCACTGTGAACGGCGAGGCCCGCACCCTCAAGGCGCATCCCTTCGAGACGCTGGCCGACGTGTTGCGCGACCGCCTCGGCCTCACCGGCACGAAGATCGGCTGCAACGCCGGCGACTGCGGCGCCTGCACGGTGCTCCTCAATGGCGCCCAGGCCTGCGCCTGCCTCGTGCCGGCCGCGCAGGCGCACGGCGCCGAGGTGCACACCGTCGAAGGCGCAGGCCCCGGCGGCGTCACCGACCTCCTGCGCCGCGCGTTCCTCGCGCACGGGGCCGCGCAATGCGGCATCTGCACCCCCGGCATGCTGATGGCCGCGGCCGATCTTCTCGCCCGCCCGCCCGCGCCCTCGCGCCAGGAGGTCGAGGATGCCCTCGGCGGCGTGCTCTGCCGCTGCACCGGATATACGAAGATCGTCGAGGCCGTGATGTCAGTCTCCCCTCTCCCGAATGGGAGAGAGGCCGGGGGTGAGGGCCCGCTGCCTTCACGGAACACGGCTTGGCGCCACCGCACCCCTTACGGCACCGCCGTTCCCTCACCCCTGCCCCTCTCCCATTTGGGAGAGGGGTCGGTCGGCGCCCGCATCCCTCGACTCGACGGCTGGGCGAAGGTGGCGGGCACTGAAAGATTCGGGGCGGACGAGGCGCCGGCGGACGCCTTGTGGCTGCGGGTTGTGCGCTCGCCGCACGCACGCGCGAGCTTCACGCTCGGCGACCTGGAAGGCTTCCGGGCGGGCCGGGGGCTTGCGGCCGTTGTCACCGCGGCGGACGTGCCCGGCGAGAACTCCTTCGGCATCTTCCCGGACACCAAGGACCAGCCGGTCTTCGCCGCCGGCGAGGTCCGCTTCCGCGGCGAGGCGGTGCTCGGGCTCGTCGGCATCCGGGAGGCGCTCGATGCCGTCGAGGACGCCGACGTGCCGATTGCTTGGACCCCGCTGCCGCCCCTCGAAGGCGTCGAGGCGGCGCTCGCCGACGGCGCGCCGGCGATCCACGCGGGCCGGCCCGAAAACGTCCTCACCCGCGGCCGTCTCGCATGCGGCGATCCCGAGGGCACACTGGCGCAGGCCGCCGCGACGGCAGAGGGGGCCTTCCGCACCGCCTTCGTCGAGCACGCCTACATCGAGCCGGAGGCGGGCTTCGCGGCGCCGACCGGCCCCGCGACCATCGAGGTCGCGGCCTGCACGCAGGCCCCCTACATGGATCGGGACGAGACCGCGCGGGTGCTCGGCCTTCCCCCGGAGAACGTGCGCATCCAGCCCTCCGCCTGCGGCGGCGGCTTCGGAGGCAAGCTCGACGTCTCGGTGCAGCCGCTCCTTGCCGTCGCGGCCTGGAAAGTGAAGCGGCCGGTGCGGATCGTCTATTCCCGCATCGAGTCCATGGCCTCGACCACGAAGCGCCATCCGGCCCACATCCGGGCGCGCGCCGCGGCGGACGCGGACGGCCGGCTCCTCGCCTTCGCGAGCGAGGCCAACTTCAACACCGGCGCCTACGCCTCCTGGGGCCCGACCGTCGCGAACCGCGTGCCGGTGCACGCGAGCGGGCCCTACCGGGTGCCGAACGTCTTGAACCGCACCCGCGCCGTCTACACCAACGACACGCCGGCCGGCGCTTTCCGCGGCTTCGGCGTGCCGCAGGCCGCAATCGCGCACGAATGCCTGATGGACGACCTCGCCGAAAGCTTAAGGCTCGACCGCTGGGCCATCCGCCGCCTCAACGCCCTCGGCAAAGGCGACCGCACGCCCTCGGGCCAGGTCCTCCGCTCGGGCGGGCTGCCCGAGTGCCTCGACGCCTTGAAGGACGACTGGGAGGCGGCGCTCGCCCGCGCGGCGGCCCACAACGCGAGCGAGCCGCGCCTGCGTCACGGCGTCGGCATCGCCTGCATGTGGTACGGTTGCGGCAACACGGCCCTGCCGAACCCCTCGGCCATGCGGATCATTCTTGACCGCGCGGGCACGCTCACGTTCCTCAACGGCGCCGTCGACATTGGCCAGGGCTCGACCACCGTGCTGACGCAGATTGCGGCCGATACCTTGGGCCTGCCACCGGAACAATTCACCCTCGTGGTCGGTGACACCGCTCTGACCGCGGACGCTGGAAAGACCTCGGCCTCGCGCCAGACCTTCGTCTCGGGCAAGGCCGCGATGCTGGCCGCGCAGGACCTGCGCCGGAAGATTCTCGGACTCGCCAACGTCGGCGCGGGCGCGACGCTCGCCCTTGACGGCGCGGCGCTTGTCATCGCCGAGGGCGAGGTGCGGCGCATCATCGACCTCGCGTCGCTCCCGGCGGACCAGGACGGCGTGGTCCTCGACGGCATCGGCGCCTACGACCCGCCGACCACGCCCCTCGACCCGGACGGCCAGGGCGTCCCTTACGCCACTTACGGCTTCGCGGCCCAGGTCGCCGAGGTCGAGGTCGATACCGTGCTCGGCACCACGCGGGTTCTGCGCATCGCCGCCGCCCACGACGTCGGCCGCGCCGTCAACCCGACCCTCGTCGAGGGCCAGATCCACGGCGGCATCGCCCAGGGGCTCGGCCTCGCCCTCATGGAGGAGTTCGTCCCGGGCCGCACCGAGAACCTGCACGACTACCTCATCCCGACCGTTGGCGACATGCCCGAGATCGCGGTGCATCTCATCGAGGATCCGGAGCCGGAAGGGCCGTTCGGCGCCAAGGGCGTCGGCGAGCCGGCCCTCGTCGCCACCGCCCCCGCCATCCTCTCCGCCATCCGCCATGCCACGGGTGTCACCATGCGCGAGGTCCCGGTCCTGCCGCACCGCCTCTGGGCGGCAATGCGGAGGGCGGCCCCATGAGTGAGGCTTCGCTCGCCACGCGCTCGCAGAAATTCGGCGCCGCCGAGGGCGAGGGCATCGTGCGGTGCGATGCCTGTCCGGTGCTGTGCCGCATCCGGCCGGGGCGGGCGGGGGCGTGCAGTCGGTACGCGAACGTGGACGGGCAGCTCGTGCGCACCGATCCGGTGGTTCTGATGCAGCGGGCGGTCGCGGACGGCGGGCGCATCGTGGAGTTCGCGGGGACGGACTGGGACGGGCGGATGCTCGATCCCCAAAGGACCTTCGTGACCGGCGTCGGAGCCGGCACGACCTATCCGGACTACAAGCCGGCGCCGTTCATCGTCGCGGCCGAGCACGACGGCGTCGACACAGTGACGGTCGTGACCGAAGGAATCTTCAGCTACTGCGGCGTCAAGGTGAAGATCGACACCGACCGGCACCTCGGCCCCGAGACCTCGGCCGTGCGGGTCGAGGGCGAG
>DASVVU010000300.1:0-12827 GCA_036386395.1 Beijerinckiaceae bacterium
ATCTCGTTGTCGCCGTCGCCGAAGATCGTGACGTCCGAGCCGTCGTCCTTGTACGTGATCTGCTGGATCATGACGTCGCCGGCGGCGTACTCGGTGACGATCGAGACCCAGTCCTGGGCCCGGCCGGCGTCGATCGAGACCACCGTGCGGCCGCCGCCGGCGAGGTCCTTCCCGAACACGATCGGCTGCCCGTTCGGCGCGAGCGGGATGAGGCGATCCCACGCCGCGATCCAGGACGTTGCCGTTCCGTCGCCGAACTGGATCTCGTCGAGGCTGTTCTTGGCGAGGAAGAAGCCCTCGACCACGACCCGGCCCTGGCCCGCCTGCGTGAAGGTGTCGTGGGGGACGGACGTGAAGAGGGGGTTGCCTTCAGCGTCGAAGAGCAGGTTGCCCTGAGGGTCCCTGGCCTGCCGGACTTCGCCGACGGGCGACGTCGTCCAGGAGCCGGTCCGGGTCGTGATGACGAGGTCGGCCCCGTCGCGGGTCGGGCCCGAGGCGGCGAGGTCCGTATCGGTGATGCCGCGGCTCGCGCGCGGATCGAGCGGACCGGCGAGGCGCAGGACGTCCTGCTGGTTGACCGAGCCCTTGAGCGCGGCGACGACCCGGGTCTCGCCGGCGAGGGTGTCGACCACGACCACGTCGCCGCCGTCGCCGCCGACGACGACGTCGAAGCCGCCGCCGCCGTTGAGCGTGTCGGCGCCGGCGCCGCCGTTGAGGAGGTCGTCGCCGGTGCTGCCGTTGAGGGTGTCGTTGCCGTCGCCGCCGGCGAGCCAGTCGTGGCCCGCGTTGCCGTTGACGAGGTCGTCGCCCGCCCCGCCGACGAGGATGTTGGTGCCGCGGTGGCCCGAGATGAAGTCGTTGCCGGCGCCGCCGTCGTAGCGCAGCACCGACTGCAGCGGCGCGTTGGTGAAGGTGCCCCAGTCGGTGCCGTCCGTGCCCTTCTCGATCTTGACGAGGCCCGGCCCGAAGGCGTTGTCGATCCTGACCGTATGGTTGAGCTTGTGCAGGAGGAGCGTGTCGGGCTCGTCCGGGTCGACGTCGGGCGTCCAGTCGAGCTTGTCCGCGAGCCCGCGATCCGCGAGATGCGCCAGGATGCCGCCCTTGAAGTCCTTCTCCGAGGCGCGGTTCAGCCCGAGCTCGTCGGCGCGCTTCAACGTCACCATCCAGCCGGCCGCGAACCTGCTCTCGGGATCGGCCTCGATCATCGCGTTGATGAGGCGCAGGTTGTCGAGATAGAAGCGGTAGTCCTTCGCGACCTGCAGGTCGAAGCCGAGGTCGACCACCCCGAACGTCGGGTTCTGCGTCCGCGAGGCGTCGAGCGCGCGCCGCATCACCACGTCGCCGCCCACCACCTGCATGCGGTCGAGGATCTCGTGGATCGCGAGCTGGGCGACCTCGCCGACGCGGCGGTCGGCGTCTTCGAACTGCTGCGTTCCGGCCCCGAAGGTGCGCTGGTGGGCGGGGTCGGCGGCGACCCCCGCATAGGCGATCTTGGCGTCGCCCCCCGTCGCGGTGAAGTAGCCGAGCTTGTAGGTGAGCGGCACGTTGGGATCGAGCCGCGAGCCCATGGAATCGAGGACGCTGTTGACCGTCTCCCGGACGGTATCGGCGAGCGAGGCCGCGATCCGGACGTCGCCCCCGTGCGGGGCGGACACGAAGGCCTGGCCGAGGTGCCCGGTCGCGTCGGCAGTGAGCGCCGTCGAGGCGGTGGCGTCGTCGTCGGCGAGGGCGTTGCCCGCGACCGTGCCGAGCACCTTGCCGAAGAAGGCCCCGGTGAGCGGCCCGAGGAACGGTCCGAGGAACGGCCCGATGACGGGCACGGCGCTGAACAGCGCCGTCGCGACCGCCGTGCCGAAGAGCGCCGCGCCGGCGAGCCCGCCGATCGCCGAGCCCGCCGCCCCGAACAGGGCCGCCTCCGGCGTCTTCGGGGTCACGACCTTCGAGGCGAGATAGTCCCCGAACACGCCCCCGAGCGCGCTCGCGACCCCCGCCCCCATGGTGGCGGGATTGAAGCTGTTGCCGAGCACCGTCTGGAGGTCGAAGGTGCCGTTGAGGGCCGAGGTCACGGCGTTCTTGACGAACTGCGACGTGACCCCGTTCACCGCGGCCGTGAACACCTGGCCATCGAAGCCGTGGAGGCCGAGGGCGTCGGCGAGCTCGCCGACGAGGAGCGACGAGCCCGCGCTAGCGAGCCGGCCGAGGATGTCCGGCCCGAGCGCCGCGCCGGCGAACTGGGCCGCGAGGTCGCTGTTCGCCTGCGTCATGGCGCGGGCGACCTCGTTCGAGATGTCGCCCGTCAGCCCCGCATGGAGCGCGTCCCCGACCTTGCCGAGCGCGAGCCCGAGGATCGTCCCGGCCCCGATCTCGACGAGCTTGTTGCCGTTGCCGATCGCCTTGCCGAGGAACGACCCGAACACCTCGCCGAACTGGCCCGTCAGGGTTGTCACCCCGCCGCGCTCGACCGAGGTTGGCTCGTTGTGGGCATCGAAGTGCAATTGTCCTTGGGTCGTCTCGTCAGAGTTGAGGAACAAAACATCGCGTTCGGTAAGCTGTCCCGTTTCAGTGCGACGAATAATTTGGCGGTCCCATGCAGACTCGTTATTAGGGTCAAAAATATTTAGCGTTGAATTTGGATGTTGCGCATCAACCTGTTGCGCATCGTAAGCAAGGCTGGCGTATTTAACATTGTCTGGCCCTAGTAAATCTAGGCGAAAATCCCCATCCGATTCGGGGGTAAGCTCGCCACGCCGCTGTGGCGCCCGACCCGGTAGACCAATTTGCCAGTTCGGGGGTATTGGAGGACGATAATTGGGATCTAGAATCTCAGGCGGGAAGCCTTGTGCATCGGGAGAAATAGGCACCCACGCATTGATCGCTTCTGCCGGGCGTGGATGAGTAACGATTACCTGGGTAAACTGATTGAAATCCGGAATGGGTTCGGCGGGGCGACGATACTGCTCAGGTATCCAGGAGTAATCGATAGCCGCCCTGGCCCAATCCTTTGCAGCCCAGAGTGCATCCGCGAACGCGGCAGCGGTGCCGGCCTCGCTGCCAAGCGCGCCTAAACCTGCAGATTCGGCCAGTTTTTCGGTAGCCCTTTGCTTTGCATATAAATGAAAAGCTTCATTAGAAACATAACCGCCGGTTGGAAGTTTCGTTGGATCTTCGTGCTGCGTGAGCCTTACATACTGCTCCCACTGGCCGTCAGCATCGCGACGAATATAACGAATAGTAGTACCGTACATGCGGCCCTGCACCCCTACGAAGGCCACCGGCTCAGAAACTTGACGGATGAGGTATTCGCCAGGCTTCGGCTCATTAAGACCAGAATAATCAGGTGTTCTCTCAATTCCGGGCATTTGCCTCCCCCCTTATTCACGAACGGGCAGTTCGACGGTGACAGTCTGGGTTACTGCAGAATTTGGAATTGGTCGAACAGTACTTTCACGTCGCAAAACCTGATTCAGTACCGCATACGCAAGAATAGGGTTCATCGGGCAGGCTTGCGCAGTCTCGAAGTACTTCCAAAAGCACTTGTAACCAATACCTACAGTGAGTTCTATTGGCTGGTTAGGGCAGAGGCTGATTATATAGACGAACTTAGCGCTTCGCGGTGGAAATGAGTATCTGGAACTAGACGTTGGCAACCATTCTATGTGGGTATTTAGAAAGAAGTCGGCGACTTTTTGGTCTGTGCTTCGTGATTTAAAAAATTTAATTGCTTGACGATTGAAGAATTTGCTGTATTTGTTCTCATTTTCTTTTGATGGAAAAACAAACAATGTCTTGTTTTCAAGCATTTGCGGATCAGGATAATCAATCGAATGAGTGATGAACGTAGGAATGCGCTCGGAGGTGCATTCCTCTGCGCATGCAACCCATGTCGCCATCATGAGAGTGGGCAAGAGAAGGCGCGCAATGGCACGCTTGGTCGGAAGCGCTGCCCAGAGCAGGGTTAGGCCCGATGCCGCAAGAATTCGGGGTTCCCGAGCCGTCTCGGCTAAAGGCTTGCCGTCCGCCCTCATTTCGCCCCACGCTCCAACTGCTCTTTCCGATCTTGGCCCTCGACGGCCCCGAGCGTCTCCTTCGCGAACCCCTCCCCGCCGCCGAACGGCGCGACCGTCTTGACGACCCTGAGTTTCTCGCCGGACTGCCAATCCTGCGGCCGAAGGGTCGGCGCGCCGGCGTCGAGGCGGCGCTCGACCTCCTCCGAGACGCGCCCGTAGAGCACGGCCGCGACGGGCCGGCCCTCGTGATAGAAGATCCGGAACTGGCCGAGCAGGATCGGCGGCATCGCGAGCCATTCGAGGTCCGCGATCAGGTACTGCTTGAACTCCGCGGATTGGCTCATCAGCCAGACGATCTCGCCGAGCACCGCCGCGACCGTCTTGTCGGCGTTCGCCGTCCCGGCGCCGCCCGCGCCCGCCTGGCGGCCCGCCGCGCCCTCCGGGGCTTCCGCCCCCGGCGCCGCGGTCCCGTCCCCGCCGCTCAAGCCGTCCGCCACCCCCGAAGCCATCGGCGCAGCCCCGCAATCGCTTTCCAAGGAATCGCGCTCTGAAACGCTGTTCTTGCTTGTCGAGGCAAGGCTAGCCGGAGCCGCGCCGCGGGCGCAATCCGCAGCCGACGATGCGCAAGAGGGAAAAATCACGGCAAGCTCGGCCATGGCCGGAAGGCCACACCCTGCGGCATCCGAAGATCGTGCCGCGCCGGCTCGCCGCCGGCTTCCCATCCAAGCCTATGAATTATGGTACAGCCGCCCCGGCTCGAACGGGGGACCCCCAGATCCACAATCTGGTGCTCTAACCAACTGAGCTACGGCTGCACGCGAGGACGGGTGTAATGCCCGGGGCCGGGCTTTTCAAGGCGCGGGCGGCCGCACGCGGCGCGCCGCGTGCGCGGGCTCACAGGGCGTTGCCCGGGCCTGCCCTCACCCCGGGCTGTCTCCCCCTCACCCGGTCGGCGCTATCGCGCCGACTCGGCCTCTCCCGCAAGCGGGAGAGGCGTGTCCCAGCCGGAGAGGCGTCGCTACTGCGCCGTGACGCCGGCGGCCTTGAGCACCGGGGTCCAGCGGGCGACCTCGCCCTCGACGAGCTTCTGCAGGGCTTCGGGGCCGCGGCCGTTGCCTTCCGGGATGACGCCGCCGAGCTCGAAGAGGCGCTTGCGGGTGGTCTCGTCGGAGAGGGCCTTGTCGAGGGCGTCGACGAGCTTCTGCGTGATCTCCTTCGGCGTGCCCTTCGGGGCGAAAACCGCGTTCCAGGCCGAGACCTCGTATTCCGGCAGGCCCGCTTCCTTGGTGGTCGGCACGTTGGGCAGCGAGGGCGAGCGCTCGGGGGTCGCGATCGCCATGGCCTTGATGGTGCCGGCCTGGATCTGCGGCACGAGGTTGACGATCTGGTCGCAGCCGAAGTCGACCTGGCCGGCGACGAGGTCGTTCAGGGCCGGGCCCGTGCCGCGATAGGCGACGCGGGTGAACTTCGCCCCGGTGAGCGACTGCAGGAGGGTGCAGGTGGTGTGCGAGACCGAGCCGACCCCGGCGTGGGCCTCGTTGAGCTTCGGGCCGTTCGCCTTGATGTAGTCGACGAACTCCTTGAGGGTGTTCGCCGGGAAGTCCTTCTTGGTGACGATCAGGATCGGCGTGCCGGCGGCGAGCCCGATCGGCTCGAAGTCCTTCGCCGGGTCGTAGCGCAGGTTCGGGTAAAGCGCCGGGGCCGCGCCGTGGGTGCCCATGTGGCCCATGGCGATGGTGTAGCCGTCGGGCGTCGCCTGCTTCGCCCGGGTGATGCCGGTGGTGCCGCCCGCCCCAGCGACGTTCTCGATCACGATCTGCTGGCCGATCGTGCGCGACATATGCTCAGCGACGATGCGGGCGACGATGTCGGTCGGCCCGCCGGCCGCGAACGGCACGATCATGGTGACGGGTCGGGTCGGCCAGCCCGACTGCGCCTCAGCGGCGCCCGCGAGACCCAGGACGGCTGCGATCGCCAGGACGGTTCTTTTCACGGTTCTTCCTCCCAGAGGTTCTTGCCGCATCCAAGCGGTTCGCCGCGCCGATGCGGGACACGGCCGCTATTGTCAAGGCGGCCTCTCGGCCGCGAGGCCGGCCAATCGGCCGCGCCAGCCTACTCGACGAAGACCTCGTCGCGGCCCTTGCGGATCGTCGGCAGGAGGGCGATCGCGAGCAGGATCACGGCGACGGCGAGGAGCCCGGCCGAGATCGGGCGCTCGAGGAAGGTCATCATGTCGCCGCGCGAGATGATCAGCGCCCGGCGCAGGTTCTCCTCCATGAGCCTGCCGAGGACGAAGCCGAGGAGCATAGGGGCCGGCTCGAAGCCGAACTTGATGAAGGCGAGGCCGACGATGCCGAAGAAGGCGATGAACCACACGTCCGAGGGCAGGCTGTTGATCGAGTAGATGCCGATGCAGCAGAAGATCAGGATCGACGGGAACATCAGCCGGTAGGGCACCTTGAGGAGGCGCACCCAGACCCCGATCAGCGGCAGGTTGATGATGAGGAGCATCAGGTTGCCGATCCACATCGAGGCGATCATGCCCCAGAAGAGGTTCGGGTTCTTGGTCATGACCTGCGGCCCCGGCACGATGCCGTGGATCGTCATGGCGCCGACCATGAGGGCCATGACGGCGTTCGGCGGGATGCCGAGCGTGAGCAGCGGAATGAACGAGGTCTGGGCGCCGGCGTTGTTGGCGGATTCGGGACCGGCGACGCCCTCGATCGCGCCGCGCCCGAAGCGGCTCGGGTCCTTCGCGATCTTCTTCTCGATGGTGTAGGAGGCGAAGGGACCAAGCACGGCGCCGTTGCCCGGGAGGATGCCGAGGATCGAGCCAATGGCGGTGCCGCGCAGGATCGGCAGGGCCGATTGCCTCATCTCCGCCATGCCGGGCAGGAGCCGGCCGATCGCGGCCTTGACCACCTCGCGGGTCTCGGTGTGCTCGAGATTACGCAGGATCTCGGCGATGCCGAACACGCCCATGGCGAGGACCGCGAAGTCGAGACCGTCGGAGAGCGGCGGGAAGCCGAAGGTCATCCGCTCCTGGCCGGTCTCGAGGTCGGTGCCGATGGTCGAGAGCAGGATCCCGAGGAGGATCATGGTGATCGCCTTGAGGATCGAGCCGCGGGCGAGCACGACCGCGAAGACGAGGCCCATCACCATGAGGGAGAAGTACTCGGCCGGGCCGAACACCAGGGCGAGCTTGGTCAGGGGCACGCCGAGGGCCGCGATCAGCACGGTCGCGACGCTGCCGGCGAAGAAGGAGCCGATGGCGGCCATGCCGAGGGCGATGCCGGCGCGGCCCTGGCGCGCCATCTGGTGGCCGTCGAGCACGGTGACGACGGAGGTCGCCTCGCCCGGGATGTTGACGAGGATCGCCGTCGTCGAGCCGCCGTACTGGGCGCCGTAGTAGATGCCGGCCAGCATGATGAGCGCCCCGACCGGGTCGAGGCCGAAGGTGATCGGCAGAAGGATCGCGATTGTGGCGATCGGCCCGACCCCCGGCAGCACCCCGACCAGCGTGCCGACGAGGCAGCCGAGGAAGCACAGAGCGAGGTTCTGGAGCGTGAGGGCGACGGAGAGGCCGAGCCCCAGGTTGTTGATGATCTCGGACATCTTGAGCCGCCCTCAGATGTGGATCGAGGTGCCGGGGATGATCAGGATCGGCATCGGCTGGTTCAGGAGGTACCGGAACAGGCCGACGCAGAACGCGGTCATGATGACCGCGAAGATGACGAGCTCCCTCGGCCGGGTCTCGTCCGAGGCGAACCCGCCGATCATGAGCGCGAGGGGGCCCGCCACCACGAGCCCGAACCAGCGGATCGTGATGCCGAAGGCGACGATGCCGATGGCGACGAAGATCGGCCCGCGGAAGGTCCATTTCTCGAGGCCGTCGCCGTCCCTGAGGAGGCCGATGACGGCGAGCGCCGCGCCGCACAGGCCGACCCCGATGGCGAGCCAGCGCGGCAGCATCGCCGGACCCATGGCCCTCAGCGTCCCCTGGGGCAGGTCCTTCACGAGATAGATCGCGAACAGCGCGAGCGCCACGAGGGCGACGCCCGAGACGAAGTTCTGCGGGCCGCGGATCAGGCCCCGTCGCGCCGTCCCGGCGCGCGCATCCAAGTCGGTCGGCATCGGCGCTCCTCCCGAGAGCGGTTCTGAAAAGGCGTCGGCGTCGTTCGATTATCGTGAGTTGAGCACGTCCCCTCAAGCAGGATCAAGCGCTTCAAGCGAAGATTGTCCTGCGATCAGTTGGCGGTCACGCCGGCTTTCCTGATCACCGGCACCCACTTGTCGATCTCGGTGCGGACGAGCTCGCCGAGGGCCTGGGGCGTCTGGCCGGCCTCGTCGGGGAGCTCCGCGCCGAGCTCGAGGAGGCGTTTGCGCACGCTCTCGTCCTTCAGCGCCGCGCGGGCGGCCGCGTTGAGCTTCTCGACGATCTCGGGCGGCGTGCCCTTCGGGGCGAAGAGGGCGTTCCAGCCGGCGGCCTGGAACTGCGGCAGGCCCTGCTCGGCGGATGTCGGCACGTCCGGGATCACCGGGATGCGCTCCTTCACGGCGGCGACGAGGCCCTTGACCTGCCCGCCCTGGATCTGCGGCACGATGCCGACGGTCTGGTCGCAGACGTAGTCGATCTGGCCGGCGATGAGCGCGTTCAGCGCCGGCCCCGAGCCGCGGAACGGCACGTGCTGGACCTTCACGTCGAGGAGCGTGTCGAGGAACAGGCAGGTGAGGTGCGACGTCGCGCCCACCCCGCCGGTGCCGTAGTTGAGCTTCGAGCCGTTCGCCTTCACGTAGGCCACGAACTCGCGGAAATCCTTGACGGGCAGGTCCTTCTTCGCCGCGACGAGCATCGGCGTCGCGGCGGCGTTCATGATCGGGGCGAAGTCCGTGCGGGGGTCGTAGGCGAGGTTCGGGTAGAGCCCGACGCTCGCGGCCTGGGTGCCGAGATTGCCCATGAGGAGCGTGTAGCCGTCGGGCTGGGCGCGCGCGACCCGGGTCGCCGCGATGGTGCCGCCGGCCCCGGTCAGGTTCTCGATCACAAGCTGCTGGCCGAGCGTGCGGCTCATGTGGTCGGCGTAGATGCGGGCGATCACGTCCGTCGCGCCCCCCGCCGCGAACGGCACCACGACGGTGACCGGCCGCTCGGGGTAGGCCGCGAGCGCCGGAAGCGCGATTGCCGCTGCGGCAAGCCCGGCGAGGGCTTTCAGCCAAGCCTTCATGGGTTCCTCCTGCGCCCTCCTCTCGGCGGGAAGGCTTCATCCTGACAGGCACGTCTCGCGCCTTGTCGTCAAGGGGCGATGCCGCTATCGAGGCCGCCGGACCGGCGCGGCCGCCCGTTCCGGTCCCGACAAGAACGGCTCCAGGCGAGGAAACATGGCGACCAACCGGGTCTACAACGTCGCGGTCATCCCAGGCGACGGCATCGGCAAGGAGGTCGTGCCGGAGGGCATCCGGGTCCTCGAGGCGGCGGGCAAGAAATTCGGCTTCGAGATCCGGCAGGACTGGCACGACTTCGCCTCCTGCGACTACTACCTCGAGCACGGCCGGATGATGCCGGAGGACTGGAAGGAGCGCATCGGCGGACAGGACGCCATCTACTTCGGCGCCGTCGGCTGGCCCGAGAAGGTGCCGGACCACATCTCGCTGTGGGGCTCGCTCATCCTCTTCCGCCGCGAGTTCGACCAGTACGTGAACCTCAGGCCCGTGCGCCTCATGCCCGGCGTGCGCTCGCCGCTTGCCGACCGCAAGCCCGGCGACATCGACTTCTGGGTCGTGCGCGAGAACACCGAGGGCGAGTACTCCTCGGTCGGCGGGCGCATGTTCCAGGGCACCGAGCGCGAGTTCGCCGTCCAGGAGACGTTCATGACCCGGATCGGCGTCGACCGGGTCCTCAAGTACGCCTTCGAGCTCGCCCGGCGCACGCCGAAGAAGCACCTGACGTCCGCGACGAAGTCGAACGGCATCTCGATCACCATGCCGTACTGGGACGAGCGCGTGGCCGAGATGGCGAAGAGCTATCCGGACGTGGCGTGGAACCAGTTCCACATCGACATCCTGACCGCCCACTTCGTGCTCAACCCCGACCGCTTCAACGTGGTCGTGGCCTCGAACCTCTTCGGCGACATCCTTTCGGATCTCGGCCCCGCCTGCACCGGCACCATCGGAATCGCGCCGTCGGGCAACATCAACCCGGAGCGCAAGTATCCGTCGGTGTTCGAGCCGGTGCACGGCTCGGCCCCGGACATCGCCGGCCAGGGGATCGCGAACCCCATCGGCCAGATCTGGTCCGGCGCCATGATGCTCGACCATCTCGGCGAGGCCGAGGCCTCGGCCGCGATCGTCAAGGCGATCGAGCGGGTGCTCGCCGAGCCGAAGCTGCGCACCGGCGACCTCAAGGGCCAGGCCACGACGGAGATTTCCGGCAAGGCCGTAGCCGAAGCGCTGAGTTGAACGTTAACCTGTGTCGCCCCGGCGCGCCGGGCGGCTCCTGACGAGCGAGTGATCCATGGAAGACCTCGGCCCCCAACTCCTCAAGGTGCTCCAGATCATCTGGATCAACATCATCCTGTCCGGCGACAACGCGGTCGTGATCGCGCTCGCCTGCCGGGGCCTGCCGGCGAACCGGCAGCGCATGGGCATGGTGCTCGGCGCGGGCGTCGCCGTGGGCCTGCGCATCGTCTTCACGGTCGCGATCGTCTATCTCCTGGCGACGCCGTTCCTGAAGATCGCCGGCAGCCTGCTGCTGTTCTGGATCGCCGTGAAGCTCCTGATCGAGGACGAGGAAGCCGCCGAGGGCAAGATCGCCGAGACCGACCGGCTCTGGCACGCGGTGCGCACCATCGCGATCGCCGACATGGTGATGAGCCTCGACAACGTGCTTGCGATCGCCGCCGTGGCGAAGGACTCGATCTTCCTCCTGGTCCTCGGCCTTGCGATCTCGATCCCGCTGATCATCGCGGGCGCCGCGCTGATCATGGCGCTGCTTGCCCGCTTCCCGGTCTTCGTCTGGCTCGGCGCCGGCCTCCTCGGCTGGGTCGCAGGCGAGATGTTGATCACCGATCCGTGGCTCGACCGGCAGATCGGGACCGACCTCGCGCACCGGCTCGAGATCCCCATGGCCATCCTCGGCGCGCTTTTCGTCGTGGGAGTCGGCTATCTCCTGCGCCGCCGCATGCACGCCACCGCCGTGGCGGAGGGGCAAGTGCCGCCGTAACCGGCTCACGGCGAGCGTCCCGCCGCGCCGTCGGCGGGACGCTCGCCAAGGACAGCCATGGACATCCCCGAGAACCGCTTCAAGCGCGCGCTCAAGGCCGGCCGGCGCCAGATCGGCCTGTGGTCGACGCTCTCGTCCGCCTACACCGTCGAGGCGATCGCGGGCGCGGGTTTCGACTGGATCCTGATCGACACCGAGCACTCGCCGGTGGACCTCGAGTCGGTGCTCTGGCAGCTCCAGGCGGCGGCGCCCTACGACACCCATGCGGCGGTGCGCGTGCCCTGGAACGACATGGTGACGATCAAGCGCATCCTCGACGTCGGCGCGCAGACGCTCCTCATCCCGCAAGTGACGAGCGCCGAGGAGGCGCGCAACGCCGTCGCCTACACCCGCTACCCGCCGGCGGGCGTCCGCGGCGTCGCCGGCGCCACCCGCGCGACGCGCTTCGGGCGGGTGAAGGACTACTTCGGGAAGGCGCAAGACGAGATTTGCGTGCTGGTGCAGATCGAGTCGGGGGCGGGGCTCGACAACCTCGAGGCGATCGCGGCGGTCGAGGGCATCGACGGCGTCTTCATCGGCCCGGCCGACCTGCACGCCTCCCTCGGCTACCCCGGCGAGCGCGCCCATGACGCCGTCATGCCGCGGATCGACGACGCCATCGCCCGCATCGTCAGGACCGGCAAGGCCGCCGGCATCCTGGCCGACACCGAGACGACGGCCCGGCGCTGGCTTGATCTCGGCGCCCTGTTCGTGGCGGTCGGCTCGGACGTCGGCCTTCTGGCACGGGGCGCCGACGCGCTCGCGGCGAAGTTCAGGGACGAGGGGCGCGGGCCTCCCTGACCTCGCTCCCTGGGACGCGGACAGGACGGCGTTGGCCTTGAGCCCGAATGGGCTTAATGCTCGTCGCGAGCCTGCGATCGAACCCTCAGGAGCGGACCTTGCCCAGCCTCGCCCGCAGCGAACCTGCGGTATCTTCCGTCGCCGCCGATCCCCGCGCCCGCCTGCGTGACATCATCGCGGCGCGCTCCTTCCGCCTGGGTCAGATGTTCCGGCTCGTCTCGGGGGTCGAGAGCAACGTCTACTTCAACATGAAGCCGACGATGTTCGACCCGGAAGGGTCGGCGCTCATGGCGCGACTCGTGGTCGAGCGGCTGGCCGAGAAGCGCATCGACGCCGCCGGCGGGCTGGAGATGGGGGCGGTGCCGATCGTCGCCGCCGCGACCGTGCAGAGCTTCCTGGCGGGCCGGCCGATCCGGGGCTTCTTCGTGCGCAAAAAGGCGAAGGAGCACGGGGCGCGGCTGCGAATCGAGGGCCTCGCCGCCGACGAGAGCCTGAAAGGCTGCCGCGTCGCCATCATCGACGACGTGTGCACGACCGGCGGCTCGGCGATCCAGGCGGTCGACGAGGTGCGCGAGGCGGGCGGCGACGTGGTCCTCGCGCTTGCGATCGTCGACCGGGAAGAGGGCGCGGCCGCGAATTTCCGCGAGCATGGCCTTGCCTTCGACGCCCTCTACCGCGCCCACGAGTTCATCCCAGAAAGCTTCGAGCGGCTTCCCCCCGCGGTCCGCTAGAGGGAGCGCCCATGGACCACCGCATCACGACGC
>DASVVU010000301.1:0-14373 GCA_036386395.1 Beijerinckiaceae bacterium
CACGAGGATGGCGCGACGCCCCGGAGGGGCGGCGTCGGGCAGGGACGGAGATGCGGCGGCGGCCGGCGCCTCGACGGTCGCCAACAGGCGGATCGTCACCGTGGTGCCGCGCCCGACCGCGCTGTCGAGCGAGAGCGAGCCGCCGGACTGCGTCGCGAAGCCGTAGGCCTGGCTCAGGCCGAGCCCCGAGCCCTTGCCGACCTCCTTCGTGGTGAAGAACGGCTCGAGCGCCTTCTGGCGGACCTCCTCGGACATGCCGGTGCCGGGGTCCGAGATCGCGATGCAGACCAGGGGCGGCCCGCCCGCCACGGATGACTCCGCGGAGGCGCCGATCGTGATCGTGCCGCCGGCCGGCATGGCGTCGCGGGCGTTGAGGCCGATGTTGAGGACTGATAGCTCGAGCTGGCGCGGGTCGACCTTCACGGGCGGCAGGCCGCTCTCGATCTTGATGTCGACCGTGATGTCGCCGCGGAGCGAGCGCCGCAGGAGGCCGGCCGCACCCTCGAGCGCCTGCCCGACGTCGACCACCTGGGGCTGCAGCGTCTGCCGGCGCGAGAAGGCGAGGAGCTGCTGCGTCAGGCTCGCGCCGCGCTCGGCCGCGTCCTTGACGTTGCGCAGGATCCGCTGGAGGCGCTCGTCGGCCGAGCGTCTCAGCGCGATGTCGGCGCCGCCGAGCACCACGGTGAGGAGGTTGTTGAAGTCGTGGGCGATGCCGCCGGTGAGCTGGCCGACCGCCTCCATCTTCTGCGCCTGCACGAGCTGGGCCTGGGTCTCGGCGAGCCTCTCCTGCGCCTCCTTGCGCTCGGTGATGTCGCGGGTCACCTTGGCGAAGCCGAGCAGCTTGCCGTCGTCGTCGCGGATCGCGTCGATGACGACGTTCGCCCAGAAGCGGGTGCCGTCCCGGCGCACGCGCCAGCCCTCGCCCTCGAAGCGGCCTTCCTCGGCGGCGGTCTTCAGCACCCGCGCCGGCATGCCCGCCTCGCGGTCCTCGGGCGTGTAGAAGCGGGAGAAGTGCTCGCCGACGATCTCCGCGGCGCGGTACTGCTTGATGCGCTGAGCGCCGCGGTTCCAGTTCGTGACCCGCCCCTCGGGGTCGAGCATGAAGATCGCGTAGTCGACAACCCCGTCGACGAGGATGCGGAAGCGCTCCTCCGATTCCCGCAGGGCTTCGCGGGTGGCGCGGCGCTCGGTGATGTCGCGGGTCACCTTGGCGAAGCCGAGGAGCTGGCCGCCCTCGCCGCGGATCGCCTCCAGCACGGCCGCGACCCAGAAGCGGGTGCCGTCCCGGCGCACGCGCCAGCCTTCGGCCTCGTAGCGGCCGGTCTCGGCGGCGGTCTTCATGGCGAGCTGGGGCACGCCACGAGCCTGGTCCTCCGGGGTGAAGAACATGGAGTAGTGGCGGCCGATCGCCTCTTCGGGCGTGTAGCCCTTGATCCGCTGCGCGCCCGGGTTCCAGCTCGCGATCGTGCCGTCGGGCTCGAGCATGTAGATGGCGTAGTCCGTGACCGCCTCGACGAGGAGCTGGAAGCGGTGCTCGGCCGAGATGCGCGGCGTGCGCTCTCTCATGCGGGGGGCGCCGGGTGCGTGGCGGCGGGCGCCATGACGGACTCCAGGGCGAGCGCGGGTTGTCGAGAGTTCTTCTGCCCAACCTTGCTCAACGGCCAAGCTCCGGGTCCGGTTCCCACGAATCCGGGCATTTTCGTACGAAACCGGTCAGAGCCGGCGGAGCGCCACCTGCTCGATGCGGTGGCTCGGGCCCTTGGCGAGGATCAGGCTCGCCCGCTGGCGGGTGGGAACGATGTTGTCGCGCAGGTTCGGCAGGTTGATGCGGGTCCAGAGGCCGTCGGCGGTCGCGATCGCCTCCTCCTCGTCGAGCTCGGCGTACTTGCGGAAGTAGGAGAGGGGGTCGCGGAAGGCGGTCTGGCGGAGCTTGAGGAAGCGGGCGACGTACCAGCGGTGCAGGTCGTTCTCGTCGGCGTCGAGATAGACCGAGAAGTCGAAGTAGTCGGACACGAACGGGATCGCGGTGCCGTCCTTCGGCAGCCGCGCCGGCTGGAGCACGTTGAGGCCCTCGACGATGAGGATGTCGGGGCGGTCGATGACGGTCTCCTCCCCCGGCACCACGTCGTAGACGAGGTGGGAGTAGAGCGGCGCCCTGACGTTCCTCTTGCCGGCCTTGATGTCGGCGAGGAAGCGCAGGAGCTTGCCGGTGTCGTAGCTCTCGGGGAAGCCCTTGCGCTCCATGAGCCCGAGGCGCGAAAGCTCCGCGTTCGGCAGCAGGAACCCGTCGGTCGTGACGAGGTCGACCTTCGGGACGTTGGGCCAGCGCGCGAGGAGCGCCATGAGGACCCGGGCGGTGGTCGACTTGCCGACCGCGACCGAGCCCGCGACGCCGATGATGTAGGGCACCTTGGCGTCGTTCTCGGCGAGGAGGAAGCGCTGCGTCGCCCTAAAAAGCCCCTGGGTCGCGGCGACGTAGAGGGAGAGGAGGCGCGACAGCGGCAGGTAGATCGCGACGACCTCCTCGAGGCCGATCGGATCGTTGAGGGACTGGAGGCGCACGATCTCGTCCGCCGAGAGGGTCATCGGCGTGTCGGCGCGAAGCCGCGCCCATTCCTCGCGGGCGAAGACGCGATAGGGCGCGAGGTCGCCGTCCGGCGGCGCCAAGGTCGCACCGGCTCCTGTGTCGGCCTGCGGCAGCGCCGCCGTCGAGACCGGAGTCATGGCGCGCGGGACGCCTTCTCGGCGAGGCCCGACTGCGCGGTGCGGCGCTGAAGCTCCGTCATGACCTCATCCAGTGGCACATCGCGCGACTTCAGGACAACCAGCAAATGGTAGAGCACGTCGGCGGCCTCGGCCACGAGGGCGGCGCGGTCGCCCGCGACCGCCGCGATCGCCGCCTCGACCGCCTCCTCGCCGAGCTTCTTCGCGGCGTGAGCGGGCCCCTTGGCGAGGAGCTTCGCCGTGTAGGACTCTTCCGGAGACGCTTTCGCGCGCTCGGCGAGAAAGTCGGCGAGGTCGGCGAGGGTGAAGGGCGTGGTCACATCCAGAGCCCGGGCAGGAACGGCCAAGCCCCCGATCCATGGCTGGAAACGGCCGCGCTTTGCAAGGGCCTCAGTCCATCCGCATGGCGAGGCCGGCGCGGGCCATGTGGGCCTTGGCCTGCGCGATCGAGTATTCGCCGAAATGGAAGATCGAGGCGGCGAGCACGGCGCTGGCGTGGCCCTCGCGCACGCCGTTCACGAGGTCGTCGAGACCGCCGACGCCGCCGGAGGCGATCACCGGGACCGGCACGGCGTCCGCGATGGCGCGCACGAGGGAGAGGTCGTAGCCGCTCTTCGTGCCGTCCCGGTCCATGGAGGTGACGAGGAGCTCGCCCGCCCCGAGCGACGCCGCCCGGCGGGCGAACTCGACCGCGTCGATGCCGGTCGCCTTGCGGCCGCCGTGGGTGAAGATCTCCCAGCGCTCGCGCTCGCCGGGGCCCGAGACCCTCTTCGCGTCGACCGCGACGACGATGCACTGGTCCCCGAATTTTTCCGCGGCCTCCCGCACGAACTCCGGCCTGTTCACGGCCGCGGTGTTGATCGAGACCTTGTCGGCGCCGGCCAAGAGGAGCTTGCGGATATCCTCGACCGTGCGCACGCCGCCCCCGACGTTGAGCGGCATGAAGCAGGCCTCGGCCGTGCGCCGCACGACGTCGAGGAGGATGCCCCGGTCCTCGTGGGAGGCCGTGATGTCGAGGAAGCACAATTCGTCCGCGCCGGCCCCGTCGTACGCCTTCGCGGCCTCGACCGGATCGCCGGCGTCGCGCAGGTCGACGAAGCGTACGCCCTTGACGACGCGTCCGTCCTTCACGTCGAGGCAGGGGATGAGGCGGATCTTGAGCACGCGGGACGGACTCAGTCGAACTCGTAGGGACGGGTCAGCACCTCGTCCAAGGTGAAGGGGCAGGTGTCCGGGAAGGTACTTTTCCAAAGTCCGGTCTCGGCGATGGCTTCCCCCCTGGCGCGGCGGTAGGCGCGTTCCAAAGCCTCGTCGAGGCGGGATTTGAGACCGGGATTCTCGTTGAGGACCTCAGCGGCATGTTCCCGATGGTTTTCGATCGAGATGGCCCAGCTCCGGCTGCGCAGGTTCGGCTGGTGCTCCCATTTGAGCATGTGAAGCATGATCAGCGCATAGAAGCTCACCAGCTTGTCGAATTCGGTGCGACCCAAGCTCTCGATCTCCTCGGCAATGTTCTCCCAGTCGATCGCGTCGAACCGGCCGGCGCGCAGGAGGGCGCCCTGCTCGCGCGTCCAGGTGTAGAAATCGCCCTGATAGGTCGCCTGGGCCTCGGGCGCGTCCTGCTTCGGCTTCTTGGTGGCGAGGGGCATGTCCGAAAAGAACCTCCGCCCTCACCTTACCACAGCTTCGCCCGCGCGCCGGATCAGCGCCAGCGCCTCTTTCGGGTCGATGCGGCCGTCGTAAAGGGCGCGGCCGGTAATGGCGCCGGCGAGGCGGGCGCAGTCGGGGGCGAGCAGCCGCTCGACGTCGCGGAGCGAGGCGAGGCCGCCGGAGGCGATGACCGGGATCGAGACGGCTTCGGCGAGCGCCAGGGTCATCGGGATGTTGAGCCCTTTCAGGACGCCGTCGCGGGAAATATCGGTGTAGACGATCGCGGCGACGCCGGCGTCCTCGAAGCGGCGCCCGAGGTCCTCGGCCGTCATGCTCGACGTCTGCGCCCAGCCCTCGACGGCGACGCGCCCGTCCTTGGCGTCGATCCCGACCGCGATCTTTTTGGGATGCCGCCGCGCGGCCTCCCGCACGAAATCCGGGTCGCGCACCGCCGCCGTTCCGATGATGATCCGCGCCACGCCCTTCGCGAGCCAGCCCTCGACGGTCCGCATGTCGCGGATGCCGCCACCGAGCTGCACCGGGATCGTAACGCGCCCGAGGATCGCGTCGACGGCGGCGGCGTTCACGGGCCGTCCCGCGAAGGCGCCGTCGAGGTCGACGATGTGCAGCCACTCGAACCCTTCGGCCTCGAACGCCGCCGCCTGTGCGGCCGGGTCGTCGCTGAACACCGTCGCCCGGTCCATGTCGCCCTGGACGAGGCGCACGCAGCGCCCCTCCTTGAGGTCGATGGCCGGGAACAGGATCAAGGCCGCCACCGCAAAAAGTTGGCGATGAGGGCGAGGCCGAGCTTCTGGCTCTTCTCCGGGTGGAACTGGGTCCCGGCCATGTTGTCCTTGGCGACAATGGCGGTGAGCGGCCCGCCGTAGTCGGTCACGGCCATGACCTCGTCCTGGTTCCTCGGATCGAGCGCATAGGAGTGCACGAAGTAGGCGTGCAGGCCGCTCGGCCCCGTGTCGATGCCGTCGAGGAGCGGATGCTCGCGTTGCGTGTGGAGGGTGTTCCAGCCCATGTGCGGCACTTTCAGGCCGGCGTCGTCCGGGGCGATCGGGCGCACGTCGCCGGCGATCCAGTCGAGGCCGGCCGTGGTCTCGTACTCGAGGCCGCGGCTCGCCATGAGCTGCATGCCGACGCAGATGCCGAAGAAGGGCTTGCCCTTCTGGCGCACGGCCTCGGTCATGGCCTCGACCATGCCGGGCACGCTGTCCAGGCCGCGTCGGCAGTCCGCGAAGGCGCCGACGCCGGGCAGCACGATCCTTTCGACCCGCGCGACGGCGTCGGGGTCGGAGGTGACGACGATCTCCTCGGCGACGCCGGCCTCGCGGGCGGCGCGCTCGAAGGCCTTGCGGGCCGAATGCAGGTTGCCCGAGCCGTAGTCGATGATGGCGACGCTCATCGCGGCCGCTCCGCCTCGGGGAAGAGGCCGATCACCGGCTCGGGAGCGCGGTAGGCCGGCGTCGCAGGTGGTGGCGCCGCGGCAGCGCGCCATGCAGGAGCCACCGCGCCGGCGGACGGTGCCTCGCCGAGCCAGTGTCCGAAGGCCTTGGTCTCGGCCTCCTCCCGGTCGCGGCCCGCGACCACGGCGACCGCCGGGCGGCCGCGCCGCTGGAGCGTCCAGCGGCGCAACGAGTTGGCTTCAAGCCCGACCAGCACCGCGAGCAGGACCATCGCCCAGAAGGTCGCGTTCGACCCGACCCGCAGGACTTGGAGCACGGCTCCGAGGCCCACGACGGCGACGAGCACGATCAGCCCGGCGAGCCAGAGCCGGTGGACGAAGAACCACAGGAACGAGAAGAAGAACGCTCCCCACGAGAAGCCGTCGCGGACGAGCACGGCGCGGTCGAGGGCGCCGGCGTCGCCCAGAAGCGCATCGGCGGAGACGTGCAGGGTATAGGTCTTCATCACAAGAGAACTCTTCAGAGGGCGCCCTTGGTCGAGGGCACGCGGCCTTCCTCGCGCGGATCGAGGGCCACGGCCTTGCGCAAGGCGCGGGCCAGGCCCTTGAAGCAGCTCTCCGCGATATGGTGGCTGTTGTCGCCGTAGAGGCACTCGACGTGCAGCGTCACGCCGCCGTTCATGGCGAAGGCTTGGAACCACTCGCGCACGAGCTCGGTGTCGAAGCCCCCGATCTTCTCGGCCGGGAACCCCGCCCTGAAGACGAGGAACGGCCGCCCGGAGATGTCGAGAGCGACCCTTGAAAGAGTCTCGTCCATGGGCAGGTGCACGTCGGCGTAGCGGGCGATGCCCTTCTTGTCGCCGAGGGCCTTGAGGAACGCCTGGCCGATGGCGATGCCGGTGTCCTCGGTGGTGTGGTGCTGGTCGACGTGGAGGTCGCCCTTAACCTTCACCTCGAGGTCGAAGAGGGCGTGCCGTGCGAAAAGCTCCAGCATGTGGTCGAGGAAGCCGACGCCGGTCTCGATCGCGGCCTGGCCGTTGCCGTCGAGCGCGAGGCTCACGGACACGTCGGTCTCGGCGGTGCGGCGGCTGACGCTCGCGCGGCGCATGGAGGACTCTCGGCTCGCGGTGACGGGCGGCTTCTAGCAAGGCGGGGGCCGAAACGCCATCGTTTCGCCTCGCTGTGGTTACGGCGCGAGCGCATTGCACACTGTCATCCCGGCGGCGCGAAGCGCCGGGAAGGGGATCCAACCGGCGCCGGGGCATGGGTCCCCTTCCCGCGCCTTCTCCGCTACGGCTCGCCGGGGACGATAGTGGACTATGAATTGCGCCACGCCCGCCTTAAGTCACGGGTCTCACCACAAGCGCTCCCATGCCCGACCCCGCCCCCACGATGCACGCCACCACCATCCTGATGGTCCGCAAAGGCGGGCGCGTCGTCATCGGCGGCGACGGGCAGGTGTCGCTCGGGCAGACCATCGTGAAGGGCAACGCCAGGAAGGTGCGCCGCCTCGCCAAGGGTTCGGTCATCGGCGGCTTCGCGGGCGCGACCGCCGACGCCTTCACCCTGTTCGAGCGCCTCGAGGGCAAGCTCGAGCAGTATCCGGGCCAGCTCACCCGCGCCTGCGTCGAGCTGACCAAGGACTGGCGCACGGACCGCTATCTGCGCCGCCTCGAGGCCATGATGCTCGTCGCCGACAAGGAGGTGAGCCTCCTCCTTTCCGGCGGCGGCGACGTGCTGGAGCCCGAGGGCGGCGTCATGGCGATCGGTTCCGGCGGCAACTACGCCCTCGCCGCCGCCCGCGCGCTTTCCGACGGCGACCTCGACGCCGAGGCGATCGTGCGCCGCTCCCTCGCGATCGCGGCCGAGATCTGCGTCTACACCAACGCCAACGTGGTCATCGAGAGCCTCGAGGCATGATCCCGGACGAGGTCCTCGGTCTCGCCGTCGAGCGGCAGGTCATCTCGGCGGAGCAGGCCGAGCGCCTGCGCGCGCTCGCAAGCGAACGCGCCGCCGCGGACCGGGCCGAGCCGGTGGACGAGGAGCGGCTGCGCTTCGTCAGCGGCTTCGGCGACGTCTTCGTCACGATCGGCCTTGGGCTTTTCATCGGCTCGCTCGGGTACTTCATCAATGTGGCTGCCGGCCTCGCCGCCATGTGGGCCGGCATCGCCGTCGCGGCCTGGGGCTTGGCCGAGTTCTTCACCCGGGTGCGCCGGATGGCGCTGCCGAGCATCGTGCTCCTCGTGGTCTTCGCGGTCGCGGCCTTCTTCGCCTTCGCGCATGGGCTTGGAGCGACGACCAACCGCGGGTGGCTCGGCAGCGACTGGGCCCTCGGCTGGCTCGGCCTCAACCGCGGGCGCCCGTTCGCGATCGCCGGCGCGGCGCTGGCGACGGTCGCGGCCGCGG
Organism: Beijerinckiaceae bacterium; assembly: GCA_036386395.1. Classification (GTDB taxonomy): domain Bacteria; phylum Pseudomonadota; class Alphaproteobacteria; order Rhizobiales; family Beijerinckiaceae; genus JAJKJG01. Next base: position 8,195 of record DASVVU010000301.1, read on the forward strand.
CGCTGCATTACTGGCGCTTTCGGGTGCCGATCACCATAGCGGCCGGGGCGGCGGCCGTCGCCGCGGCCCTGCTCGGCCTGAGCTTCGCGCTCGCGCCCGCCTTCACGGCGGCCTTCATCAACCCGCTCCTCCTCGCCTGCGGCGTTTCGATCTTCGCCGCCGCCATGCGCTTCGACATGTCCGATCCGCTGCGCCTGACCCGTCGCACGGACATCGCCTTCTGGCTCCATCTCCTCGCGGCGCCGCTCATCGTGCATCCGATCGTCGCAGGCTTCCTCGGCGCCCGCACGACCCTCGACACGCCGACGGCGGTCCTCGTGCTCGCCGTCTTCCTGGCGCTCGGCGCCGTCGCCGTCCTGGTCGACCGCCGGGCCATGCTGGTGTCCGGGCTCACCTACGCGGGCATCGCCTTCGGGACCCTGATCCGTCAGGCCGGGTTCGACGACGCGACGCTGCCCTCGACGCTCTTCGCGCTCGGCGCCTTCGTGCTCCTGCTCAGCGCCGGATGGCGCCCGCTCCGGGCCGCGATCCTGCGAGTCCTGCCGGCCGGGCTCGCCCGCCGCCTCCCCAACCCGAGCGCCAGTTCCCTCGGATGACGGCTTACGTGTTCCGGCCCATGACGGCCGCCGATATGCCGATGGCGCGCCAGTGGCTCGAAACTCCCGAGGTCCAGCGCTGGTGGGGCGATCCGGACGAGCAGGCGGCGCTTCTGGAGGAAGACCTCGACGACCCGCGCATGGCCATGTGGATCGTCTCCCACGAGGGCCGGCCCTTCGCCTACATCCAGGATTACGACCCGCGCGTCTGGGATCTGCACCACCTCGGCGACCTGCCGCCCGGCTCGCGCGGGATCGACCAGTTCATCGGCGAGCCCGACATGCTCGGCCGCGGCCACGGGCAGGCCTTCATCCGCGCCCACGCCGACCGCCTCTTCGCCGCCGGCGCCCCCGCCGTCGGCACCGACCCCGATCCGGCGAACGCCCGCGCCATCCGGGCCTACGAGAAGGCGGGCTTCACCGCCCTGCGCGAGACGCCGGACTGGGAGGGCGTGCCCGTGCTGTTGATGGTGCGGGAGGCGCCGCGGGCGGCGCGGCTGGAAACCGCGCGGAACAGCGCCTAGGTTGAGGCGGTGAGAAAGAGACTGGTGGATGACAGTCCCCGTCATGATCGAGTTCGACGAGGAGAAGCTGACCGTACTCGACGGCTTTGCGGCTTCCATGGAGCTTTCGCGTAGCGAACTCATCAAGCTTGCGGTCGAGGAGTGGCTCACGGCCCAGACATGGAATATTGCAGAGATCGAGGCCGGTCTCGCCGAGGCCGATCGCGGTGAGTTCGTGTCGCAGGAGGAGATCGCTGCGGTGCTCGCCAAGCACAGGGTCAAGTACGGCGCTGAATCTTGAACTCTGTCGCAACCGAGATCGGCGTCGATGCCAGTGCAGACGCCGTCAATGATTTTGAAATCCTGACACACACTGCGTCATGCCCGGCCTTGGGCCGGGCATCCACGACTTCGCCCCGCCGTCGCGCGGAAGACGTGGATGGTCGGCACAAGGCCGGCCATGACGATGCAAGAGACCGCTGAGGAATGACCACCTTCTCCCCCCGCGAAATCGTCTCCGAGCTCGACCGCTACATCGTCGGGCAGAACGACGCCAAGCGCGCGGTCGCGATCGCGCTGCGCAATCGCTGGCGGCGCCAGCAGCTCGAAGGCCCGATGAAGGAGGAGGTGCTGCCGAAGAACATCCTCATGATCGGCCCGACCGGCTGCGGCAAGACCGAGATCTCGCGCCGCCTCGCCAGGCTCGCCGGCGCGCCGTTCCTGAAGGTCGAGGCGACGAAGTTCACCGAGGTCGGCTACGTCGGGCGCGACGTCGAGCAGATCGTGCGCGACCTCGTCGAGGTCGGCATCGGCCTCGTCAAGGAGGAGAAGCGCCGGCAGGTCGAGGCGCGGGCGCATCTTGCCGCCGAGGAGCGCGTTCTCGACGCCCTCGTCGGGCCGGGCGCGAGCGCCACGACCCGCGACTCGTTCCGCCGCAAGCTCAGGGCGAACGAGCTCGACGACAAGGAGATCGAGATCGAATTCCAGTCCGGCGGCGGCGGGGGGCTGCCGATGTTCGAGATCCCGGGGATGCCCGGCGCCTCCGTCGGCGCCATCAACCTCAACGACATGCTCGGCAAGGCTTTTGGGGGCGGGCGGCCGAAGAGCCGGCGCACCACCGTGCGCGAGGCCTACGAGCCGCTGATCCAGGAAGAGTCCGACAAGCTCCTCGACCAGGACGCCCTCGTGCAGGAAGCGATCCGGCAGGTCGAGAACAACGGCATCGTTTTCCTCGACGAGATCGACAAGATCGCCGGGCGCGAGGGGCGCGTCGGCGCCGACGTGTCCCGGGAGGGCGTGCAGCGCGACCTCCTGCCGCTCATCGAGGGCACGACGGTCGCGACGAAGCACGGGCCGGTGAAGACGGACCACATCCTGTTCATCGCGTCCGGGGCCTTCCACGTCTCGAAGCCCTCGGACCTCCTGCCCGAATTGCAGGGCCGGCTGCCGATCCGGGTCGAGCTCTCGCCGCTGACCGTCGAGGATTTTAGGCGCATCCTGACCGAGACCGAGGCGAGCTTGATCAAGCAGACGGTGGCACTGATGCGCACCGAAGGGCTTGAGGTGGTCTTTACCGACGACGCCATCGATGCGCTGGCGAAGGTCGCGGTCGAGGTCAACAACTCGGTCGAGAACATCGGGGCGCGCCGGCTCCAGACCGTGCTCGAGCGCGTCCTCGACGAGATTTCTTTTACCGCCCCCGACCGCTCCGGCGAGACCTTCACCATCGACGCCGCCTACGTGCGGGCCCAGGTCGAGGCCCTCGCCCAGAACGCCGACCTCTCCCGCTTCATCCTGTGATCCTGGGACGCCGCGGGCGGCATGTGCGGATCATCACAGCCTCGTTAATCTTTTGCGCGCAGGATCGGCTCAATCGAAAGGATTGGGCCATGACCCTCACGATCCTTGACCCTCGCAGCGGCAACCAGGTGACCATCACGGTCCCCGACCGCCCCCGCCTCGTACAGCCCGCTCCGGCGACCGTGGTCCGTCACCCGAAGTCGCCGAGCTGACCTTACACCCGTCATCCTCGGGCGAGCGTAGCGAGACCCGAGGACCTCAGGCCGCGCAGGCGCCCTTCCCCCACGAGACGGTCGGCTCAACCCGACCATGACGCCCAACGCTCTCCCGCGACAAACCCCGCCGTCCGCGCCATAAGCGCCCCGATGTCGCTTGCCCGCTCCACCGCCCTCGTCGGCCTCGCCGCCGCCGCATCCCGCGTGCTCGGCTTCGCGCGCGACGTCCTCATCGCCCGAGCCCTCGGAGCGGGGCCGGCGGCGGACGCGTTCCTCATCGCTTTCCGCATCCCGAGCCTTGCGCGGCGTGTCTTGGGCGAAGGCGGGCTCAACGCCGGCTTCGTGCCGCTCTACGCACGGCTGAAGGGCGAGGCCGGCCCCGAGGCGGCGGCGCGCTTTGCCGGCAAGGCCTTTTCGGGGCTCGCGCTCGTCCTCCTCGCAGTCGTCGCCCTCATCGAGGTTGCGGCCGGCGGGGCCGTGCTGGCGCTCGCCGCCGGATACCGCGACGACCCTGAAATCTTCGCGCTCGCGGCGCGCTGCACCCGCCTCGCCTTCCCCTTCGTCTTCAGCGTCGCGCTCGCGGCGCTCCTGTCGGCGCTGCTCAACGCCGAGCGCCGCTTCGCCGCCGCGGCGCTCGCGCCCGTCGCCGTCAACGCCCTGCTGATCGCGGCGCTCCTCGTCCTCCAGGCGAGCGGCCTGACGCCGGAGCGGCAGGCGCAGTGGCTCGCCGCCGCGGTCTCCCTCTCCGGCCTCCTCCACCTTGCGACCGTGGCGGCCGCCGTGCGGCGCGCGGGCCTCCCGATTCGGCTCGGGCGGCCGCGGCTCACGCCGACAGTCAGGCGGCTCCTCTTCGCGGGCGCGCCCGCCGTGGCGGCGAGCGGGGCGGCGCAGCTCATGATCGTCGCGGCGACCGAGGTCGCGTCCTTCACGCCGTCGGCCGTGTCGTGGCTCTACTACGCCGACCGCATTTTTCAGCTTCCCCTCGGCTTCGTCGGATCGGGCGTCGGCCTCGTGCTCCTGCCCGACATCGCGGCGCGCCTGGATCACGACCGCGACGGCGTCGCCGCGGCCCAGAACCGGGCCCTCGAGGCAGCGCTCCTCCTCACCATGCCGGCTGCGGTGGCCCTCCTCGTCCTCGCCCGCCCGATCGCGCAGGTCCTCTTCGAGCGCGGCGCCTTCACGGCGCAGGACACGGCCGGCACCGCCGCGGCGCTCATGGGCCTTGCCATCGGGCTGCCCTTCGCAGTTGCCGGGAAGGTGCTGACGCAGCCGCTCTTCGCCCTCGAAAAGCTGCGGCCGGCGCTCCTTGCCCTCGCGCTCGGCCTGATTATCACCGTGGTGGCGGGCTTCGCGCTGTCCGCCCCCTTCGGCGTGCTCGGCGTGGCTCTTGGGGCGAGCCTCGGCTTCGCGGTGCATGCGGGCATCGTCGCGGCGGCGCTCAAGGCCGCCGGCCTGTGGCGTCCCGACGCCCGGCTGCGCCGCCGCTTCCTCGCGACCGTTGCGGCGAGCGCCGTCATGGGTGCGGGGCTCGCGGCCGCGAACGGCGCCCTGCCCGACCTTTCCACGATCAGCGCCATCGCCCGTGCCGGGCTCCTCGCGGCGCTCTGCCTCGGCGGCCTCGTCCTCTACGCCGCTGCCGCCTTCGCCTTCCGGGCCGCCGCCCGCGGCGACCTCGCCGCGTTCTGCCGCCCGGCCCGCGCTTGCGCTTCCGAGAAGGCCCTTCCATAAGGCCGCCGTTCAGCGGAGCACGCCATGGCGGCATTCAAGGAGCAGGTCTTTTCCGGGGTCCAGCCGACCGGGAACCTGCATCTCGGCAACTACCTCGGGGCGATCAAGCGCTTCGTCGCCCTGCAGGAGTCCTACGACTGCATCTACTGCGTCGTCGACATGCACGCCATCACGATCTGGCAGGACCCGAAGGAGCTCGCGGCGCAGACCCGCGAGGTGACGGCCGCCTTCATCGCGGCCGGGATCGATCCGCAAAAGCACATCGTGTTCAACCAGAGCCAGGTCGCCGAGCACGCCGAGCTCGCCTGGGTGTTCAACTGCATTGCCCGCATGGGCTGGCTCAACCGCATGACCCAGTTCAAGGAGAAGGCCGGCAAGGACCGTGAGAACGCCTCCGTCGGCCTCTTCGCCTACCCGACCCTCATGGCGGCCGACATCCTGGCCTACAAGGGGACGCACGTGCCGGTCGGCGAGGACCAGAAGCAGCACCTCGAGCTCACCCGCGACATCGCCCAGAAGTTCAACAACGACTTCGCCGAGAGTATCGCCGAGCACGGCCACGGCGACGCCTTCTTCCCGCTCACCGAGCCGATCATCGGCGGCCCGGCGGCGCGCGTCATGTCGCTGCGCGACGGCACCAAGAAGATGTCGAAGTCGGACCCTTCCGACTACTCGCGCATCAACCTCACCGACGATGCGGACAGCATCGCCCAGAAGATCCGCAAGGCGAAGACCGACCCCGAGCCCCTGCCCTCCGAGGAGAAGGGCCTGGAGGCCCGTCCCGAGGCCGACAACCTCGTCGGCATCCACGCGGCCCTTTCCGGCACGGACAAGGCCGGGGTGCTGCGCGAGTTCGGCGGCGCCCAGTTCTCGACCTTCAAGGCCGCCCTCGTCGACCTCTCGGTCGAGAAGCTCGCTCCCATCGCGACCGAGATGAAGCGCCTCACCGCCGACCCCGGCCACATCGACCGGGTGCTGGCCGACGGCGCCGAGCGCGCCCGCGCCATCGCGCGAGAGACGGTCGGGGCCGTGAAGGACATTGTGGGATTCGTGCGAGGGTAGCCCACCTCTCCCGGGACGGGAGAGGTCGAGTCGCGGCGGAGCCGCGACCGGGTGAGGGCACGGCCGTATGGGGCGGAGCCGGCGTAGGCGGTGCCGTCCGCGCCTTCTATGGAGAGGGCGGACCCTCACCCCTGCCCCTCTCCCGTCCGGAGACTTCTGCGAAACTCGCCTTGAGGGGTGATGTCTGATTCACTGCTGTTAGCGGGTGAATCGGAGGGCGGGATGGCGGATCGTCAGATGAGCTTGGCGGAGGCGCTCTTGGACCCTCGGATGGG
>DASVVU010000302.1:0-17214 GCA_036386395.1 Beijerinckiaceae bacterium
TTCATCAGCCCGAAGCTGCCGGCTCCCATCAGGAGACCGATCACGACCATGCGCCAGCGCGGGCGCGGCATCGGAAAGAGCCAGGGGCAGGACGCAGAGGAGCACGACGCCGAGGCGCGCCGCCGAGAAGAACAGGGGCGGCACGGACAACGCGCTCACGGCGAGCTTCGAGACGACGAAGTTCGACGCCCAGACCAGGCACACGACGAGAAGGAGGACGAAATCGCGCGGGAGCATGGACCGGACTACAGCTTTCGGGCGACGGCAGGCAATGCGGACGGCGGGTCAGGCAGGTCAGCCTGGAACGAACGGCGGCGGCGGCCTATTCTGCCTCCCGTTCAGCCGGAGCACCTGTCATGCGATCCCTCGACGCCCTCGACCGGTACGCACCCTATGCCCTTGCGGCCCTGCGCATCGTGGCGGCCCTGATCTTCATCGAGCACGGCACCCAGAAACTGTTCGGCTTCCCGGCGGCGCCGCAGGCCGGGTTGCCGGCCGCCATGACGCTGTCGTGGTTCGCCGCGGTCCTGGAGGTCTTCGGCGGCCTCGCCCTGCTCCTCGGGATCTTCACCCGCCCGGTCGCCTTCATTCTCTCGGGGGAGATGGCGGTGGCCTACTGGTACGCCCATTTCCCGCGCAACTTCTATCCGATCCTCAACGGCGGCGACGCGGCGATCCTCTACTGCTTCGTGTTCCTGCTCCTCGTGTTCACGGGCCCCGGCGCCTTCAGCCTCGACGGCACGCTCTGGGGCCGCACCGGGCCGCGGCGCGCCTGGGAGCGGTAGGCCGGCGGGTCCCGCCGGCGGAACCCGCCGCCCTTCTCGCGGTTTCGCATCGGAATCGACGAAGGAGGTCTTCCATGAAGGCGCGTATCGTCATGGCGGCGGCTGCCGCCCTCCTCGCCCTGCCGGCCGTCGCCGAGGCGCAGGGGATCGTGCGCGGGGCGCAGGACGGCGCCCGGGTCGGCAACCGGGCCGCGGGTCCGGTCGGCGGAGCCGTCGGCGGCGTGGTCGGCGGGGTCACCGGCGGCGTCGTCGGCGGGGTGAAGGGCGTCATCGGCGCGCCGCAGTCGACCGGCTCGACCCGCAAGGCCTACCGCAAGCGCCACCACCGCGCCCACCGCTGAGCGGCAGGGCGGCCTCTCCCGGCTTCCTGGGAGGGGCCCAATCGTCGTGACCGGGTGAGGAACCCTCACCCGGACGCCCGGCGCTCCCGCACGACGATCCGGCTCCGCCGTCCGACGACGACGAGGGCCACCACCAGCACGGCGACCGCCCAGGTGAGGGCGTCGATGCGCTCGCCGTTGAGCGCCGCGGCAATGACGAGGGTCACGAAGGTCTGGAGGAGCTGGACTTGGCTGACGCGGGTCACGCCGCCGAGCGCGAGGCCGGCGTTCCAGGCGAAGAAGCCGACGTACTGGCTCATGAGGGTCACGTAGGCGAAGGCGGTCCAGCACCGCGCCGGCACGGCGGCGGGGTTCTCGGGCGCGAGCCACAGGGTCAGCGGAACCGTGACCGGCAGCGCCACGACGAGGATCCAGGAGATCACCTCCCAGCCGCTCATGCTCTCGGCGAGCCGGCCCGAGAGGTTGTAGCCGATCGCCGCCGAGACGACGGCGAAGGCCAGCATCAGGTCGCCGGCCTCGAACCGCCCGCCCCCGTCCCGGAGCGCGAAGCCGGCGACGAGCGCCGCGCCCGCAATTGCCGCCGCCCAGAAGCGGGCGGACGGGCGCTCGCCCGTGACGAAGGCGCTGATCCCGGCGGTCGCGAGCGGCAGGATGCCGAGCACGACGCCGCCGTGCGAGGCCTCGACGCTCGTCATGGCGAGCGCGGTCAGCGCCGGGAAGCCGCCGACGATGAAGAACGAGGCCCAGGCGATCGTCTTGAGGGTCCTGGCGTCCGGCACCCGCCGGCGTGAGGCCATCAGCACCGCGCCGGCGAGGGCGCCTGAGAGCGAGGCCCGCCCCGCCGTCACGAACCACGGATCGAGCGCCTCGACGGCGATGCGCGTGAACGGCAGCGTGCCGGCGAAGATGCAGACGCCGATGAAGCCGACGAGGAGGCCGAGGGTCTCGCGGGACACGCGCTCAGACCACGATCCGCGGGCTTGCGGTGTCGGCGACACCGGTGCGGACCGTCGCGCCGCAGAACTCCCGGAGAAGGCGCGTGAGATCCGCGACGGCGGCGTCGAGGTCGCCTGAGCCGTTGGCCTGGACCGTGACGACGGCGCGGCGCGTGTCCGCGGAGATGCCGGTGCGGGCGTCCTGGCGCCAGTTCCAGCGCCGGCACAGCACATGGCGGGCGTCGGCGTAGACGACTTCGCCCTCCTTCGGCGGGTCGTCCGGGTCCTCGCCGGCCTCCACCCCCATGTCGACGAAGCTGTCGCCCGCCTTAGCGAAGCGGAAGGCGAGCGGCCCCGAAACCTTGTCGAGGTCGTCGGCGCCGCAGCAGAACACGTGCTCAAGCGAGACCGCGTTGTAGACGTCGACGAGGGTGTTCACGGCGGGCAGGCGCTCACCGGCTTTCACGCGCTTCACCAGCCGCTCGACGGAGGAGCGGTAGCTCGTCTTCTTGATGCCGAAGGCCTTGTAGGCGGCGCGCCAGGCGGCGATGCCCGGGATCTCGGACAGCTCCTTGCCCTCCCAGCGCGCGCGGCAGGCGGCTTCCCGCTCGGCGACGAGCGCGTCGAGGGCGGGCGGGCGTCCGGCCGCCAACGTGAGATCTTCGGCCATCACGGCGGCGACGCGGAACTGCGGGAAGCGCGGGACGAGTTCGTCGATCGAGAGTTCGAGCGGCACGGGCGACACCTGAGGGAGAGCGACAGAATCCAGGAGAGGATTGTGCCTCTATAATCGGGATGGCCGGGTCAACCCCGGATCAAGTCCGGAGGCGGGTCCGGCCATGACGGAGCGGGCGATGAGCGGGAACGAGTTCGGAATCCGGGACGGCGAGAGCGCGGTCGCGCTGCCGGAGGCGTACGACGCGGGACTGTACTTCATCGGCCGCATCCGCACGCCGTGGACGACGCGGGAGGCATGCCCGAAGAACGGCGGCGAGGCGGACGCCGTCTGCACGATCGAGCTCGACCCTCGCTACGCCGACGGCCTCGCCGACCTGGAAACCTGCAGCCACCTGATCGCGCTCTACTGGATGGACCGGGCGCCGCGGCACCTCGTGCGGCAGGTGCCGCGGCACTACGGCGTCGCGCGCGGCGTCTTCGCCCTGCGCTCGCCGGCGCGGCCGAACCCCATCGCCCTCTCGGTCGTGGCGCTCCTCGACATCGACGGCACGCGCCTGTCCGTGCGCGGCCTCGACTGCCTCGACGGCACGCCCCTCCTCGACCTCAAGCCCTACTTCGCCTCGACGGACTCGCGGCCGGACGCGACGGTCGGATGGCATGCGTCCAGTCCACTGCGCGCCAGTACCAGCCCTTGAGCGCCGCCAAGGCGGCCGTGCGGCGGCGCTCCTGGGCGGCGATGGCCTCGAGCGCCGCCGGGGAGATGCCGGCGTCGGTCGCGACGGCGAGGTCGGCGATGCGCTCGCGGCCGGCGTAGAGGTCGTCGAGGACGCCGCCCGGCAGGCTCGCGGAATCGAGCTTTTGGGCGAAGCCCTCCTCCAGGAAGGCGCGCAGGATCGCGTCCTCCAGGAGCACGCCCGGCGAGAGCTCGCGCAGGGTCTCGTCGTGAGCGGTCTTGAGGAGGTAGGCCGTGCCGCGCGAGACGAGGGCGAGGCTTGCCGCGATCGGGCGGCCGTCGAGGGTCAGCACGTCGGCGCGGCCCCGCACCGGCCCTTCGGAGGACGTGAAGAGGGCGCGGGCGAGCGCGGCGCTCGCGGGGCGGCTCGCCAGCGCCGTGCCGCGCCGCCCCTTCCAGCCGCGCGCCTCGAGGGTGAGGAAGGACTCGACGGCATGCCGCAGCCCTTCCCCGTCCGCGAAGCTCGCGACGGCCGCGCGGCCGGCCTCGTGGAGGCGTCGCCATTGCCGGACGAGCGCCTTGCGGCGGCTCCGGCTCAGGTGCGCTCGGGCATAGGCCTCATAGCCGCCGCTGCGCCACTCCAGGATGGGACGATCGAACGAGGACAGGACCTCGGTGGCGAAGCCCCGCTCGGCGCAAGCGGCCATGAGGGCGCGCCCGGCACCGCCGTCGACGGCGACGAGGGGCAGGCGCCACAGCGGGCCGGCGGCGGCCATGGCCTCGGCGAGAGCAACGGCGCCAGCGGCTGTGAGCAACGGCGTGCCGTCGACGGAGAAGTGCAACGGCGTCCAGGCCCGGTGGGCGCGTCGGAACCCCAGGAACGTCCCGTTCGGCACGAACGGCAGGAGCGCATCGAGGTGCCCGCCGTCCCGCGCGGCGAGGAAGCGCAGCCGCTCCGGCAGGAGCCCCGCCGCCGCATGGGCCTCCACGACGGAGCGGCCGTGGAAGGGATTGGCATGGAGCGCCCCGACGAGGAGAGCGTCGTACGCCGGCCCGCTCCCGCGCAAGGCCGCGAAGTCCACGACCTCGCCGGCAAGGCGCGCCGCGGCGGATCGCAAGGCATCGGGGCGGACGGCGAGGTTCATCGGCTCACGCGAGGAGATGGGTCGGGAGGCCGAGCCGGGCCTTCGCGGCAAGCGCGAGGGCGGCGGCGCGCGCCGCGGTCGCGAGCGCCATGGCGGCGGCGGCGCCCATGATCCCGTAGGCCGGAACGAGCCAGAGGTTCAGCACCACGGCGAGCAGCAGGGCCGCGAGCGACAGGCGGGCGCAGGCGCGCTCGGCGCCGAGCATGTTCAGGAGGTCCTCGGCCGGGCCGAAGGCGCTCGCGACGGCGACGCCGGCGAGAAGGACCGCGAGCGCGCCATAGGCGGCCCCGAAGCCCGGGCCGAAGACGGCAAGCAGCCACGGGGCGGCGATAAGAAGCGCGGCCCCGATGGCGAGGCTCGCGCAGGCCGTCGTCCGCACGGTGCCGCGGATGAGCGTGCGCAAGCCCTCCCGGTCGCCGCGGGCGAAGGCCTCGGCGAAGCGCGGGGCGGTCGCGGCGGTCGCGGCGTACTGGGCGAAGGCCGCGAACTGGAGGATGCGGGTCGCGGCGAAATAGACGCCGACCGCCTCGGGCGGGACGAACAGCCCGAGGAGGATCACGTCGACGGCGTTGAAGAGGATGAGGGTGAGGTCGGAGAAACCCATGGGCCAGGTGGCGGCGGCCCATTCGACCGGGCGGTAGGCGCGCGCGCCGGCGATGAGCGCGGGTTCGAGCCGCCGCAGGACGAGGACGGCCTGGACCGCGACCGCGGCGGCGGTCGCAAGGAGCGTGCAGCCGACCGCGACGGCGGGCTCCGCCGGGGCGCCCGAGGCGACCGCCGCGACCATGGCGAGCGCGACGAGGCCCTGGCGCAGGACGAACGGCGGGGCGATGGCGAGGACGGCCCAGTTGTGGGCGCGGGCGACTGCCTGGACGTAGTCCTGGAGCGCGAAGACCGGCACGGTCGCGAGCGCAAGCGCGAAAGGCAGGACCCGGCCGTCGCCGACGGCATCGCGCCCAAGCCAAAGGAGCACGCCTCCAAGCGCCGCCGCTGCCGTTGCGCCCGCGAGCGTCGCCACGGCGCCGCCGGCCAGGAAACCGCGGGCGAGGTCGAGCTCGCCCCGCACCCGGTACTGCGGCAGGAAGCGGCTCATGGACTGCGACAGGCCGAAGAGCGAGGCGTGGCCGAGGAGCGCGATCCACACCCAGGCGGTCGCGAAGACGCCGTAGCCGCCCTCCCCCATGAGGCGCGCCATGAGCACCTGCGTGCCGTAGGCGAGGCCCGCCGCTGCAATCCGGATCGCCAGGACGGCGGCGCCGGCGCGGCGCGCCCCTTCGAGCGCATCCCCCGTCCCGAGCGCCCCGGCGGCAGCCGTCGACATGCGCGATCCCCTCCGGCCCGGCGCCGGCCGAGGGACTTTAGGGCGGCGGCGTTTCCCGATGCTTAAGCGGGCCGGCGCCCCGAAGGCGCCGCCGAGGCGGTCAGGAGGACTTATCGAGAAGGCTCGCGCCGACGTTCACGGCGAGCGCCAGGATCGTGGTGTTGAAGAGGAAGGACAGGACGGTGTGGGCGAGCGCGAGGCGGCGCATGGCCGGGCTCGCGATCATCACGTCCGAGGTCTGCGCCGCCGCGCCGAGATTCGCGGAAAAGTAGAGGAAGTCCCAGTAGTCGGGCTCGTAGTCCTTGCGCGGGAACTTGAGGCCCCCGATCTCGGCGTCGCGGCCCTCGCCGTAGAACTCATGCGCGTAGTGCAGGGCGAAGCTCGTGTGCACGAACAGCCACGAGAGCAGGACGGTCAGGCCGGCGAGCCCGGCCCGCAGGGCCTTCCCGGCGGGGGCGGCGTCGCGGGCGGCGTGCAGCTCGATCGCGATCGCGGCAAGCGAGGCGACGGCGGCAAGGGACGTGATGAGCAGGATGAAGACCGCGCCCTCGTCCTGAGCCGCGGCGCGCCGACGCATGGTCGCGACGTCCGAGCGCGCCATCATGACGAAGGCGAGGACGAGGTAGGAGAGTGCGAAGGCGTTCCAGACGACGAGCGGCCGCGACGACCGCTCGAGGTCCGGCCATGGGGAGACCGCGATGACGATGGCGGTGGCGGCGGCGATCGCGACCGAGATCAAAAGTCGCGGATGGCCCCGCAGCGTCCTCGCGAACGCCCAGGGGCTCCTCCGCCTCCGGGCCACCGGAAGAAGCCGCTATTGCGCCGGGACGGCGGCGGTCGCGCCTGTCGCCGGGGCGCCGGCGCCTGAGGCGCCGGCCTCCGGCTCGACGACCGCAAGGGTGATGGCGCGGGCGACGTGCTCGGCCATGCAGCGGTAGCCGAGGTCGTTCAAGTGGAACTGGTCGCGGGCGAGCATCCCGCTGCCCTTCTGGCTCGCGAGCCAGCGCATGGCCTCGTAGCGCAGGACGAGGGGCACCCGGTCGCGCCCGGCGACCTCCTGGATCGTCTTGACGATGCGGCCGTAGTAGTCGTCCCGGGCGAGGCTCGCGGTGTACTGCGGATCGACCAGCACCACGTCGATGCGGTGCGACTGGATCCACTTGATGGTCTCGTCGAGCCCTTGCGCGAAGCTGTCGACGTCGACGCGGGCCAGCGCGTCGTTCGTCCCGACCTGCCAGATCACGAGGTCGGGCTCGACCTCGGCGATGGTGTTGCGGATGCGCTCGGCGGCGCCGGCCGCGATCTCGCCCGAGAGGCCGCGGTTCGTGACCTCGATCTCGATGCCGGGGAAGAGCTTTTCCAATTCGCCCTCGAGGCGCACCGGATAGGCGGAGGCCGGCGAGGTCGCCCCGATCCCGACCGTCGAGGACGAGCCGATGGCGAGCACGTGGATGGCCCGGCTCTCCTTCAGGGCCCGCTTCACGGAGCGCAGGGGAGCGAGCGTGTAGAGCTTCGAGCCGGGCACCCGGCACTCCGGCGACAGGCTCGTGTCGACGGTCTCGGGCGCAGGCGCCGCCGGCACCGCGGCCTGCGCCGCCGTCTGGGCGCAAGCGCTCCCCACCCCTGCCGCGGCGGTCAGGAGGAGAGCGATGAGGGCCGTTTGGAACGCTGACGCCATTCGACGAACCATGCCGTGAAGATCATGATGCCAAGCCCTATAGATAGGGCGAAGGCATCGACGATGATACCGCCTCCGGTGAAGAATCTTAACAGCTGCCCGCCAAGGCTCGCCAAGGACCCCACCGAGAAGACGGCGAGGGAATTGCGCCCGAGCGCGGTCAGCTGCCTGGTTATCCATCCGAGCCTAGGCCTAATGAACCTGAACAGACGCTGAAAGGCCAGCGCCAGCGCCAGGAAATGCAGCAACCTTAACGGCGAAAAGAACGGCTTATCCATGATAAACACAAGCCGCGGCTCCGGGACGACCAGCGGATCGGGCTTCCAGTCCGTGAAATAGGCGACGAGCCCGAGGGCGACGCCCAGGGCGCCGAGAGGCATGAGCCGCCAGGCCCAGGCCCTGAAGGCCGGGCTCTCCCTCGCCCATTCGGCGCCGACGAAGCCGAGCACGAGCAGGAACTGCCAGGCGAGCGGGTTGTAGTTCCACGCCCCCTCGGCCGGCCAGCTCGGCAGTGTGACCTCGAAGACAAGACAGGCGGCGTAGAGGGCGAAGGAGGCGGCGAGCGCCGCCCAGCGGCTGATGCGGGCGATCAGGATGAAGACCGGCGCCAGCATCAGCAGCACCACGTAGAGGGGCAGGATGTTGAAATAGCCGAGCTGGTAGGTCAGCGCGACCCAGCCGATGATCGACGGGATCGGGGCGTTGAAGAAGGCGCCGGCGCCGTGCCATTCGAGCAGCAGCGGATTGTCGAACCATAGCGCCGCCGCCGCGATCATGGCGAAGGCGAGCGCCGTGATGACGAGCTGCGCCCGGTACACCTCGACGACCCGCGAGGCGAGGCGCAGGACGACATGACTCGGCGGGTCCTGGCTCGTCGCGAGCGCCAGCGACCACCCGGCCAGGAACACGAACAGCTCGGTCGCGTCCGAGACCGTGTAGCGCGAGTACATGAAGGGCTCGAACACGTTGCCCGGCATGTGGTTGACGAAGATCGTGACGAGCGCGAGGCCTCGCCAGAAGTCGATCGCGTTCGGCTCGCGCATCGGGAACCTCGGAACCTACCCTCGATGAATCGCCCGGAACACCTACGCCGTTGCCATCCTGGGGATCAACGCGCAACATGGGGCAACAAGGGATGGGGACCGGTGCTGCGACGTCTCGACGAGACCCCGCCCGCGCCCGCGCGCGCCGATGCGGCGCGCGTCGCCGCGCCGGCGCATGCGGCCTCCCCTGCCCGGCGCCGGTCCCGGATCGCGTTCTACTTCTTCCTCGTCGCTTCCGTCGTCATCCCGGTCCTCCTCTACGGCCTCGCGGCAACCCGCGATTGGCGCAACGTCGAGATGTACTTCCTCCCGGCGGCGCTCGGGCTCGTGATCCTCGCGTTCTACGCCTGGCGCGCCCACGACGACCTCGCCGGCACGGTCGAGGCCCGCACCCGGGAGCTGCAGGGGGCGGTGGCGGAGCGCGAGCAGCTCCTCAAGGAGGTGCACCACCGGGTCAAGAACAACATGCAGATCATCTCGAGCCTGATCCGCATGCAGGAGCGGGTCGGGACCTCGTCCGAGGAGACCATCCGGCGCGTGCAGGCGATGGCCCTCGTGCACGACCTCATCTACACGCAAGGGGAGTTCGCGGGCGTCGACCTCGCGGCCTATGCGAAGCGCCTCGTCGAGGCGCTGCGGGCAGGGCCCGCCCACGGCATCGCCTTCGCGCTCGACTTGCGCCCGGTCTCGGTCGCCCTCGACCGGGCGATGCCCTTCGCGCTTATCCTCTCGGAGGTCGTCACGAACGCCATCCGGCACGCCTTCAAGGAGCGGCGCGGCACGATCGCCATCGCCTTGTCCGAGGACGAGGGCGTCGTCCGCCTGACGGTCCACGACGACGGCTTCGGCTTCAACCCGGAGGTCGACGGACGCGGCTTCGGCCTCAGGCTCGTCCAGAGCCTCGCCCAGCAGCTCGACGCCACCTTCAGCTTCGACCGCCACCAGGGCACCACCTTCGCCATGACCTTCCCGGTCAGGACGCCGCAGGGGTAACGCTCCTTCTCGACTGGCTACTTGTTCGTCCGCCCGCGCCGGTCCGGGTCGAAGCCGCCCTGAGGGGTGGTGTCGTTCATGACGTCGCCCTCGACCGTGCTCTCGCCTGCGGCGGCGCGCGGGTCCTCGCCCGTGGCGCGCGTGCCTTTCGACGTGCCGATCCCGGGGTTGCCCTTGAGGTCCCGGTCCTGGCCGTGGGCGCCGATGTTGGTCTTGGCATGCTTCGTCACGCTCGCCTCCTCGCGCAGCTTTCGCCATCGGACGAAGTCAACGGCGCATGTGCCGGCACGTTCCCGCCGGGGAACCCGGCCCGCCTCAGGCTTGTTGAGGAAGGGCGGCCGGCGAGCGGCCACGCTTGAAGGCGGCCCTCACGGATGACCCTCCACGATCCCCCCAAGAGCCCGGCCGCCTACCCGGTCCAGGCCTTCGACGCCAGGGCCGAGCCGACGCTGAAGAATCCCGAGGCGGAGGCCTTCTACACCGAGGCTCTGCGCGAGCTCTCGGACCTCGGCATCCCCTTCCTGCTCGCCGGCACCTACGCGGTCGCGGCCTACACCGGCATCAGTCGGGCGACGAAGGACCTCGATGTGTTCTGCAAGGCGGGCGACTACCCGCGCATCCTCTCGCACTTCAAGGAGCGCGGCCACGCCATCGAGATCGAGGACGAGCGCTGGCTCGGAAAAGTGTTCAAGGGGCCGCACTTCTTCGACGTGATCTTCGCCTCCTCGAACGGCACCATGCCGGTCGGCGACGAGTGGTTCGAGAACGCCCGCCAGATCGAGGTCTTCGGCACGCCGGTGCGCATCGTCGGCCCGACCGAGCTCGTGTGGTCGAAGTGCTTCATCCAGCTCCGCCACCGCTACGACGGCGCGGACGTCGCGCACGTGATCCTCAAGGCGCACAATGAGATCGACTGGCGCCGGCTCCTCGCCTACATGGAGGTGCACTGGGAGGTGCTGCTCATGCATCTCCTGAACTTCCGCTGGATCTACCCGACCGAGCGCGACAAGGTCCCGCGCTGGCTCATGGACGAGCTCCTGGAGCGCCTCACCGCCCAGCTCGAGCTGCCGCCGCCGCAGATGAAGGTCTGCCGCGGCCGCATGTTCTCCCGGATCGACTACGAGATCGACGTCAAGGAATGGGGCTTCGCCGACGTCGGCGGCGAGGGCGAGTGGCGCAATGACTGAGGTTCCACTGTCGTCCCCGGCGAGCGAAGCGAGGGAAGGGGGCCCAGGGGCCCACGCGCCGGAACGTCGGCCCCTGGGTCCCCTTCCCGGGCCGCTGCGCGGCCCGCCGGGGACGACAGTGTTGGGCATATGGGCAGAGGTCTCCCATGGCTGAAGGCAACGGCACCCTGAAGGTCGCGGCGCTCGGCGACCTGCACGTCAAGGAGGACCAGGCGGCACCCTACCGCGACCTCCTGGCCGAGATTTCCAAGGCCGCCGACGTGCTGGTCTTGACCGGTGACCTCACCGATCTCGGCAAGCCGAAGGAGGCCGAGATCCTGGCCGAGGACCTGCGCGCCTGCGCGATCCCGGTCGTCGCCGTGCTCGGCAACCACGACTACGAGTGCGGCTGCGTCGAGGAGGTCTCGAGGATCATCCGCTCGGCCGGGGTGCGCCTCCTCGACGGCTCGTCGTGCGAGATCGAGGGCGTCGGCTTCGTCGGCGTGAAGGGCTTCGTCGGCGGCTTCGGCCGGCGCATGCTCGGCGCCTTCGGCGAGCCCGCCATCAAGACCATGGTCCAGGAGAGCACCAACGAGGCGATGCGGCTCGAGAACGCCATGCGCTCGGTCCGCACCGAGCGCTCGGTCGTGGTGCTGCACTACGCGCCCATTCCCGAAACCGTGGCGGGAGAGCCTTTGGAGATCTTCCCGTTCCTCGGCTCCTCGCGCCTCGCCGAGACCATCGACCGCTTCAAGGTCTCGGCGGTGGTGCACGGCCATGCCCACCGCGGCGCCTACGAGGGCCGCACCCCCGGCGGCGCCCCGGTCTACAACGTGGCGAAGCAGATCGAGAAGCCGACGGGGCGGCCTTACGCCCTGTTGGAGATCTAGGCTCTGCCCTCGCGCCATCGGCTTTCGAGGCTTATATCGGCCGTTGAAGCGAGTTCAGGACGACCATGGCCGGCATTTCCCTGACCCTCGAGGGGTCGAACATCCAGCTTTCGTTCCAGAAGGGCGACCAGAACACGGCCGTGCTTATGGACCAGCGCACCGCCCAGGGGCTGTTCCAGGCGCTCGGGCAGATGCTGAGCGCTATGGGCGGCGAGGAAGGCGACGAGATCGAGGGCGAGCTCGTCGACGTGACCTCCCCCTCGATCGACATCGGCCTCGACGAGGCCGGCCAGGCGGTGCTCGCCCTCCAGGCCGGGCCCTTGCCGCCGTTCATGCTGCGCCTCAAGGACGAGGAAGCCCGCCACATCGCCCAGAGTCTCCTCGAGATCCTCAACAGCCCGCCCGACGCCCGCACCTCGCAGGGCGGGCACTGACTTCCAACGCCTTCGTGATCGCCCGTGATTGGCGCGGGCTCCCGCGCGGCCCCATATTGCGGCTCAAGCACAAGCATCCGGAGGGACCATGATGACGAGACGCAGCGTCGGCTTGGGCGCGGTCGGGGCGGCGGCCGCCGCCGGGCTGTCGAAGATCCTGGGCGGCTCCTCCGAGGCCGCCGGGCAGGCCGCGAGGGTCTTTCCCGTGTCGCGCCCGGACGAGGAGTGGCGCAAGACGCTCACCCCCGAGCAGTACTACGTCCTGCGCCAGCATGGCACCGAGCGCGCCGGCACGAGCCCCCTCGACCGCGAGAAGCGCAAAGGCACCTTCGTCTGCGCCGGCTGCGGCCAGGACCTCTTCACGTCGGACGCGAAGTTCGACTCCGGCACCGGCTGGCCGAGCTTCTTCCAGCCGATCCCCGGCAAGGTCGAGACGAGCGAGGACAACACCTTCTTCATGCGCCGCACCGAGGTGCATTGCGCCAACTGCGGCGGCCATCTCGGCCACGTCTTCGAGGACGGCCCGAAGCCCACCGGCCTGCGCTACTGCATGAACGGCGTCGCCATGAAGTTCCGCCCCACCGAGGGGGCGTAAACCTCTCCCGGAGGGAGAGGTCGAGTCGCGCCGGAGGCGCGAACCGGGTGAGGGGTTACGCCCTCACCCGGTTAGACCGTAATCCTCACCCGGTCGGCTGACGCCGACTCGGCCTCTCCCTCCGGGAGAGGCGGGCGCCCGCCCTCCGTACGAGGACAAATACGATGATCCGTCTCGCCTTCGCCGCCCTTGTGCTGACCGTCGGCCTCGCCGCTGCCTCCGCCGACGAGCCGACGAAGCTGGCTCCGCCGCCGCCCGCGGGCCTTGCCGTCGCGACCTTCGCGGCGGGGTGCTTCTGGTGCGTGGAGCCGCCCTTCGACAAGACCGAGGGCGTGGTCTCGACGACCTCGGGATACACCGGCGGCACGGTCGCGGGCGCGACCTACCGGCAGGTCGGGGCCGGCGGCACCGGGCACACGGAGGCGGTGCGGGTCGTCTTCGACCCGGCGAAGGTTTCCTACGACAAGCTCCTCGACGTGTACTGGCACAACGTCGACCCCCTCGACGGCGGCGGCCAGTTCTGCGACCGGGGCGCGGAGTACCGCCCGGCGATCTTCGTCCACGACGACGAGCAGCGCCGGGCCGCGGAAGCCTCGAAGGCGGCGCTCTCAGCGAGCGGACGCTTCAAGCAGCCGATCGCCGTCGCGGTCGAGCCGGCGAAGGAGTTCTGGGTCGCCGAGGACTACCACCAGGACTATTACCTCAAGAACCCGGTCAAGTACCGCTACTACCGCTGGGGCTGCGGCCGCGACGCGCGGCTCGAGGAGCTGTGGGGCAAGAAGGAAGGCTCGTAGGTCTCGGCGTGTTCGGCCTATTTTCGACCCGCGCGCACTTGCGGTAAGGGTCGCCTCCTGTCGCCCGGTCCATGACGTGGTCCGGCGGAAAAGCGTGCCAGGGAGGCCGTCATCGACGAAAGCCCGATTTCCGCCTTCGAGCGGATCAGCGCCCTGGAGCGGTCCCTCGACGAAGAGCGCCGCCATGCCCAGGTCCGGGACGTCATGGCGTGGATCGCCCACGTCGGCCCGCGCGCGCGGCCCCTCGTCTCGGTGGTGCTGCCGACCCGCGACCGCCGCACCTACCTCGCCCGCGCCGTGGAGTCGGTCATGGCGCAGAGCTACGGCGAGTGGGAGCTCCTCGTCGTCGACGACGCGAGCCGGGACGACACGCAGGCTTTCCTGGCCGGCCTCCGCCACGGGCGCGTGCGCGCCCTGCGGGGCTCAGGAAGCGGCGTCTGCGCCGCCCGCAACGTCGCGCTGAAGGAGGCGCGGGGCGAGCTCGTCGCCTATCTCGACGACGACAACGTCATGCATCCGGACTGGCTCAAGTCCGTCGTGTGGGGCTTCGAGCAGCGGCCCGCGACGGACGTGCTCTACGGCGCCGTCCTCGTCGACGACCCCTTGCGGGCGAACGGGCGCGGCAGCGGCGCGCTGCCCCTCCTCTACTTCGGCGCCTACGACCACGCCGGGCTGGCAAGGAACAACGTCGCCGACATCGGCTGCATCGCCCACCGGGCCGGGCTGCCCGAGGCCCGCTTCGACGAGAGTTTGCGCGAGATGGGCGACTGGGACCTGCTGCTCCGCCTCACCCGCGAGGCGCCGCCGCTGGCGCTGCCGGCCATCGCCTGCTTCTACACCACCGACGCCCCGAACCGTCTGAGCTACGGCCCGACCTACGAGGCCGACGCCGCGGCGGTGCGCGCCAAGAATCCGCGGTAATTCCAGGCCAGAACCCGATGAGCCGCAGCCCCGTCCTCCTCGTCGGCCTCGACGCCTGCGACCCCGCGATCGCGCAAGCTCTTGCCGAGCAAGGACAATTGCCGGCGCTCGGGCGCCTGTTCGGGCACGCGGCCCGGTGCCGGGTGCGCAATCCCTTCGGCCTCTTCGTCGGCGCCCTGTGGATGACCTTCGCGACGGGCTTACGACCCGACCGCCACTTCTTCCATTCCTGGGACGAGATCGACGTCGAGACCTACCGGCGGCGCATGGTCGGGCCGCCCGTCGTCGAGCACCCGCCGTTCTGGCAGGCGCTCAGCGACGCCGGCCGCCGCGTCGCCGTCATCGACGTGCCGCACGCCGAGGCGCGCGCGCCGGTGAACGGTATCAACGTCGTCGAGTGGGGCTGCCACGATCGCCATTTCGGCTTCCACACCTGGCCGCCGAAGGCCGCGGCCGGCATCGAGGCCGCCTTCGGCCTGCACCCGGTGTTCGGTGTCGACGCCTACGCAAAACGCGAGTTCGCCCCCGACGACTACATCTTCCGCGAAGGGCAGCGCCGCACCCCCGAGGAGGAGCACGCCCTCGCGCAGGGGCTCCTCCAGGGGCTCGGCCGCAAGGGCCGGCTCTCCTCGACGCTCCTCGCCGAGGGCGGCTGGGACCTGTTCCTGACGGTGTTCGGCGAGAGCCACGCCGTCGGGCACCAGCAGTGGCACCTGCACGACCCCGCCCACCCCCGCTTCGACGCCGCCACCACGGCGATGCTCGGCGGCGACCCGGTGGTCGCGGCCTACCGGGCGCTCGACGCGTCGCTCGGCGACCTCCTCGACAAGGCCGGGGACGACGCGACCGTGCTCGTGCTCCTCAGCCACGGCATGGGGCCGCACAACGACGGCACCCACCTTCTCGAGGAGATCCTCAGGCGCCTCGACCTCTTCGACGAGGAGACGCCCCTCGACACCTCGCCCCGGGCGCTCGCGAAGCGCGCCGCGCGGACGCTGCCGGCGGCCCTTCAGCGGCGGGTCACGGCCTTCGCCGTGCCGGCGATCCGCCGCCGCATCGCCGGTGCCGAGTTCCCGCCCTTCCCGGAGTTCGCCGAGCCCGAGGAGCGGGCGCGGCGGCGCTTCTTCCTCGAGCCGAACAATTACGTCTTCGGCGGCGTGCGCCTCAACCTCGCGGGCCGCGAGCCTTCCGGCTGCGTGCGGCCGGACGAGGTCGACGCCGTCTGCCGGCGCCTGACCAAGGACCTTCTGGCCCTCGTCAACGTCGACACCGGCGGCCCGGTGATCCGCGCCGTCGAGCGCTCGGACCGCCGCTACAGCCGCTCGAAGGGCGACCGCATGCCGGACCTCTTCATCGACTGGGAGCGCTCGGCCCCGATCGAGACCGTGTGGTCTCCGAAGGTCGGCCTCGTGCACGCCCCCTACACCCACTGGCGCTCCGGCGACCACCGCCCCGACGGGCTTCTGCTGGCCGCCGGCCCCGGCCTGCCGTCCCGCACGACCCTTCCCACCCTCGATCTCGAGGACCTCGCTCCCAGCATCGCGGCCCGCCTCGGCGTGACCCTCGCGGATTGCGACGGGCGGGCTGCGCCATGGCTGGCAGGGTGATGAATGATTATGAAACCCCTTCCCTGTCATGGCCGGGCTTGACCCGACCATCCAGCCCCCCTCGCCGAACTGTCTCGCCGTCCGCCTGGATCGCCGGGTCAAGCCCGGCGATGACAGTGGAGGGCTCGCCGCTTCAAGCCGCCTCGCCGAACCGGAAGTGCCGCCCCGGGGCGGCGTCGAGGAGGGCGCGGGTGTAGGGGTGCTGCGGGGCGTTGAAGACCTGGTGGGTCGGGCCTTCCTCGACGACGAGGCCCTTCTCCATGACCATGATGCGGTCGCAGATCTGCGCCGCGACGCGAAGATCATGGGTGATGAACAGGAGCGCGAGGTCGAAGCGGCGGCGCACGTCGTCGAGGAGGTCGAGCACCTGCGCCTGCACCGAGACGTCGAGGGCCGAGACCGCCTCGTCGGCGATCAGCACCTCGGGCTCCATGGCGAGCGCGCGGGCGACGGCGATGCGCTGGCGCTGGCCGCCGGAGAACTGGTGCGGGTAGCGGTCGAGGGCGTCCGGGGAGAGCCCGACGAGTCCCATGAGGGAGCGCGCCCGCGCGAGCGCGTCGGCTTCCGAGAGGCCGAAGTTCATCGGCCCCTCGACGATCGAGGCGCCGACGGTGCGGCGCGGGTTGAGCGAGCGGTAGGGGTCCTGGAACACCACCTGGATGCGCCGCCGCAGCGGGCGCAGGCTGCGCTCGTTCAGCGCCGCGATGTCGGCGCCGTCCTCAAGGCGGATCGCGCCGCTCGATGGCCGCACGAGGCGGGCGATGCAGCGCGCGACCGTGGTTTTCCCTGAGCCCGACTCGCCGACGATGCCGAGCGTCTCGCCGCGGCGGACCTTGAGGTTCACGTCCTCGGCTGCCCGCACGGTGCGCCCCTTCCCGAAGAGCCCGGCCCCGCCGTAGGTCTTGGTGAGCTTCTCGGTCTCGACCGCGACCGGGCCGGTCCTGGCCTCGCGCGGCTTCGGGTCGAGGCTCGGCACGGCGGCGATCAGCATGCGGGTGTAGGAGTGGCGCGGGCGGCGCAGCACCTCCTCGGCCGCGCCCTCCTCGACGACGCGGCCGTGCTGCATCACGACGACCCGGTCGGCGATCTCGGCGACGACGCCGAAATCGTGGGTGATGAAGAGGACGCCGGTGCCGCGCCGGCGCTGGAGGTCCTTGACGAGGGCGAGGATCTGCGCCTGCGTCGTCACGTCGAGCGCCGTCGTCGGCTCGTCGG
>DASVVU010000303.1:0-6063 GCA_036386395.1 Beijerinckiaceae bacterium
GGCGAGCCACCACGCCGCGGCGGTCTCGACGACGCGCCAGACGCCGGCGGGGGCGTAAGGGTCGGGACGCGCCGCGCTCACCGGTAATGCACCCTGCGCTCGAGCCAGCCGACCTGCACGAAGGCGATCGCCGCGAGGAGCACGAGGAGCACGGTGGTCAGCGCCGCCGCGTAGGCCGTGTCCCAGAAGTTGAAGCCGACCTGCCAGACGTAGAACAGCAGCAGGGAGGTCGCGTTGTCGGGCCCGCCCTTGGTCATGACCACGATGTGGTCGACCATGCGGAAGGCGTTGATGACCGCGTTGACGAGGACGAACAGGGTCGTCGGCATGAGCAGCGGGAACTGCACCCGGCGGAAGAAGGTCCAGCGCGAGGCGCCCTCGAGGGCCGCGGCCTCGGCGAGCGACGGCGAGATGCCCTGGAGCGCCGCGAGATAGAAGATCATGAAGAAGCCGGCCTCCTTCCAGACCGCGACGACGGTGACGGCGGCGAGCGCCGTCTCCTTCGAGCCGAGCCAGTTCCGCGGCGTGCCGCCGAACAGCGCGGTGACCTGCTCGAGGAGCCCGTACTGCGGCGTGTAGAAGAACAGCCAGATGTTCGCGACCGCGATCATCGGCAGCACGGTCGGGGTGAAGTAGGCCATGCGCACGAGGGTGCGCCCACTGATGCGGTCGTTGACCCAGAGCGCCATCACCATCGCGAGCGCGATCGACACCGGGATGGTGCCGAGCGCGAAGAGGAGGTTGTTCGAGAGCGACTGCCAGAACACCGGATCGGAGAGGATCTGGGCGTAGTTGTCGAGGCCGACGAAGCGCGACGGCCGGCGCGGCCGCGGGGTTGAATAGAACGAATCGACGAAGGTCGCGACCGCGGGCCAGTGCGTGAACAGGGCAAGCAGCGCCATCGCCGGCAGGACGAGGAGCCAGCCGTGGACCGTGGCGGAGAGGCGGGGAGTCATCGTGGTGGGGTGCTCGTGCAAACACCTCTCTCCGCTTGCGGGGAGAGGCCGACTCGCGAAGCGAGCGGGTGAGGGGCCGGGGGCGTATGGGGGGCCTGGGTGAGCGAACTCCCCCGGCCCCTCACCCCAACCCTCTCCCCGCAAGCGGAGAGAGGGGGCACCCTACCGATACGCCTTCAGGATCCGCTCCGCCTCTCCTTGCGAATCCTTCATCGCCTGCTCCGGCGTCTTCGTCCCCGTGAGCGCCGCCTGGAGGCCGTCGTTGAGGGCCTTGGTGACGCGCTGGTTCTCGTGCGTCGAAAGCTCGGCGACGGCGTGCTGGAGTTGGTCGCGGGCGACCGCGGCCTGCGGGAACTCGGCGACGTACTTCTTCATGGCCGGCGTCTCGTAGGCGTCGGGGCGGACCGCCACGTAGCCGGTGTCGATGCTCCACTGCGCGGCGCGCTCGGGGGTGGTGATCCAGCGGATGAAGCGGAACGCCGCCTCCTGCTCGGCCGGGCTCGCCTTCTTCGAGATGTAGAAGTTGCCGCCCCCGGTCGGGCTGCCGCGGCGCTTGTGCGCCGGCAGCATCGCGACCCCGAAGGGGAATTTGGCGTTGGTGCGCACGTTCGTGAGATTGCCGGTGGTGGTCCAGATCATCGCGGCCTTGCGCTCGAAGAAGTCCTTCGGCGTCGTGCCCCACTCGACGATGCCGGGCGGGTGCACTTTATGCTTGCGCGAGAGGTCGACCCAGTACTGGAGCGCCTCGATCACCTCGGGCTTGTCGTAGAAGGTGCGGTCGCCCTCCGGGTTCATGAGGATCGCGCCGGCCGGCGTCGTGAAGCCCTGGAACAGCCAGTAGGGGAAACCCGA
Organism: Beijerinckiaceae bacterium; assembly: GCA_036386395.1. GTDB lineage: Bacteria > Pseudomonadota > Alphaproteobacteria > Rhizobiales > Beijerinckiaceae > JAJKJG01. The sequence continues at coordinate 1,809 of DASVVU010000303.1, forward strand.
GGAGGGCACCTGCACGCCCCATTGCGTAGCATTGCCGGAGCCGTCGCGCTTCGTCAGCTTCTCGGCGAAGGCGACCTGCTCCTGCCACGTGTCCGGCCCTTTCTCGGGGTCGAGGCCGGCTTCCCGGAAGAGCTCCTTGTTCCAGTAGAGCACGATGGTCGAGCGCTGGAACGGCACGCCCCAGGTTTTGCCCGGCGTCTGGCTGTTGAGCATGAAGCCCGGGAAGAAGCTCGCAAGCCACTTCTTGTCCTCGTCGGTCCTGACGAAGCCGTCGATCGGGACGATCGCCTCCTCGTCGATGAGGGTGAACATGTCGGTCGAGAGCAGCACCGAGGTCACCGGCGGCGTGCCGCTCTTGTGGGCGGTGAGCGCCTTGGTGATGCTCTCCTGGTAGGTGCCGGCGTAGATGGGCTTGATCTTGATCGATGGATTTTCTTTTTCGAAGTCGGCCGCGAAGGCGTCGATGAGCTTCGTGATCGGGCCGCCGACGGCGATCGGATAGAAGAACGACACCTCCGTCGCCCCCTGCGCGAGCGCGGGCTTGGCGAGCGTGCCGGTGGCGAGCGCGGCGGCGCCGGCGAGAACTTCTCTCCGATTCCAGTGTCTGCGGGCCATGGTTTCCTCCCTTGTGGCTGGTCTTTTGTGCTTCAGTTTATGCGACGTTCCGACGACAGGTCGAACCAGTGTACGGCGGCGGGGTCCCAGGCGAGATGCACGGTCTCGCCGGCCGTGGCGGCGGCGCGCCCGGAGACGCGGACCACGAAAGGCTCGCCCACGACGCGGGTCTCGATCAGGGTGTCGGCGCCGAGATACTCGACCGCCACGACAGTCGCGGGCACGCCCGCCTCGCCGAGGCGCACGGCCTCGGGCCGGACGCCGACCGCGAGGGTCGCGGGATCGCGGGCGGGCGCGCCCGTCATGATGGAAGTGCCGCCGGGTCCGCTTATGATGAGCGTCGCCGGCAGCACGTTCATGGGCGGCGTTCCAACGAAGCGGGCCGCGAAGATGCTGGCCGGCCGCTCGTATAGCGCGTCCGGCTCCGCGTCCTGCTCGACGCGGCCGTTCCGCATCAGCACGACCTGGTCCGCCATGGTCATGGCCTCGACCTGGTCATGGGTGACGTAGAGCATGGTCATGCCCAGCCGCCGCTGCAGGGCGCGGATCTCGCGGCGCATCTCGACCCGGAGCTGCGCGTCGAGGTTCGACAGCGGCTCGTCCATGAGGCACACGGGAGTCTCGGCGACGATGGCGCGCCCGAGCGCCACCCGCTGCTGCTGCCCGCCCGAAAGCTGCGACGGCTTGCGGTCGAGGAGTTGTTGGAGGCCGAGCACGTCGGCGGCGCGCTTCAGCCGCGCCTCGCGCTCAGAGCCCGGCACGTTCCGCACTTTCAGGCCGAAGACGATGTTCTCGGCGACCGAGAGGTGCGGGAAGAGGGCATAAGATTGGAACACCATCGAGACCCCGCGCTTCGCCGGCGGAAGCTCCGTCACCTCGCGGCTCGCGATGACGATGCGCCCGGCGTCGGCGGTCTCGAGCCCGGCGATGAGGCGGAGCGTCGTCGACTTGCCGCAGCCGGAGGGGCCGAGAAGCGCAACGAGGGAGCCCGGGCGCGCGGAAAAGCTCACGCGGTCGACGGCGGGCGCGCCGCCGAAGCCCTTCATCACCCCGCTCAGGCTCACGTCCGCCATGCTCCCCCCGCCGTCTGCCTGTGAAGGGACGGTCAGCTTATTGCCCGACCTTACTCAGGACGTCGGCGCGCAGGAAGCGCTCGATGACCATCATGAACAGCACCGAGGGTACGAGGAGGATGAGCGCGGTGATCGAGGCGATCTGGTAGTTGCCGCCCATGGAGGCCGAGTAGAGCAGGAGCGGCAGGGTCGTGACCTGCGGCACGCCGACGAAGAAGGTGCCGGTGAACTCGTCGAGGGACTCGAGGAACACGAAGATCGCGCTCGCCATGATGCCGGGCGCGGCGAGCGGCAGGGTGATGGTCGCGAAGGTGCGAAGGCCCGAAGCGCCCATGTTGCGGGCGGCGAGCTCGAGGTCGCGGTCGACGGCCGCGAAGGCGGCGGCGGCGATCCACACGGAATAGACCAGCCCGTGCGCCGCGTGCACGAGGACCACGCCCGTCACCGTGCCGGCAAGCCCGAGCTGGTAGAAGATGCGGGCGACGTTGATGTAGATCGCGACCGAGGGGAAGGCCTGCGGCAGCAGGAACGCGATCATGATGAACGTCCGAGCCGGGAGCTTGAGGCGCGCGAGCGCGTAACCCGCCGGCACCGAGACGAGGAGCGCGACGAGGACGGTGAGGCCCGCGATCGCGACGCTCGTCGCCAGCGACGACATGGCGTCGCCGGTCGGGCGGAACACGATTTCCCAGTAGCGTAGGCCGTAACTGACGGGCAGCTTGAACGGCGCGTACCACCGCTCCGCCACCGACCACAGCACGAGGTTCGCGAGCGGCCCGAACAGGGCGAAGGCGAACAGCGCAAGAGCCACCGCCTTCGCGGCCGTCGCGGCGACCGCGCGCGGGGTCACGTCCCCGCCTCCCGTCGCACTTGGTGGCGGAGGTAGATCCAGGCCACCACGGCGGTCATGGCGTAGGAGATCACGCCGAGCGCATTGGCGGTGGCGTAGTCGCCGTAGGCGTTGATGCGGAAGGCCATGTCGACGGTGAGCATGGTCGGCTGCGAGCCCGCCACCATCATCGGCACGGAGAGCACGGACAGCATCGTGACGAAGGACAGGACGAGGCCGACGAGGAGCGTCTGCGCGACCTGCGGCAGCACGATCTCGACGAGGACGCGCAGGCGCGAGGCGCCGAGGTTGCGCCCGGCCTCGATGGTGGCGCGGTCCAGCGACGCCATGGCGCCGGCGAGCATGAGCGTCACGAACGGCACCTGCTTCCACACGAAGGTGATGACGATGCCGCGCCAGTCGAGGAAGCTCGCAGCCTGGATCGGCTCCAGGACGCCTGCCGCGACGAGGGTGTTGTTCATGAGCCCGTTCTTGGCGAGGAACGTGCGCATGCACTGCGCCGCCACGATGAAGGGGATGAACAGCGGCCAGCGGTAGAGCCAGCGCAGGGCCGCCACGAGCCACGGGGTCTCCGACAGGGTCAGGACGCCCGCGATGGCGATGGAGATCAGCGCGATGAGCACGGTCGAGAGGAGGACGATGAAGACCGTGAAGCGGATGTCGCCGGAATAGAGCTCGAAAGCCTTCTCGAAGTGCCTCAGGGTGAAGGTCCCGTCGGCCGTGAAGGCGGCGACGAGGGAGAAGCCTAAGGGATAGAGGAACAGCGCCGCGACGAGCGCGAGCGCCGGCGCGACGAGAAGGAGAGCGAGGGGCGAGGGGCGGGTCATGGGTTCAGCCCGTCATCACACCGCGTCATCCTCGGGCGCCCGCAGGGCGACCCGAGGACCTCGTGACGAGAGGGCGCCCTCATCCCCACGAGATCCTCGGGTCTTCGCCTTCGGCTTCGCCCGAGGATGACGTTTGCGCGGCTTGGCCGCGCAAACGTCAATTGGCCACCTTCCGCTCGTAGGCCTCCAGGATGTCGTTGAAGTAGGGCGCGATCGGGAACGGGCGGCCCTTGGCCTGGAGGTCCTCCGGCGAGATGTCGGCGAAGAGCTTCTTCCAGGCGGCCTCGTCGAGCTTGCCCTCGAGGTTCTTGGCGTCGATGCCGGGGTACCAGTTGAAGCGCTTGACGATGCCCTCGGCCTGCACCTCCGGGCTTGTCGCGAGCGCGATGAAGTCCTGCGCGAGCTTGGCGTTCGCCTTCGCCGGCACGGCGTAGTACATCGGCTGGCCCGGCATGCCCGGCGCGACGAGCTTCAGCTTCATGTTCGGCGGCAGCTTCCCGTCCGCCATCCAGGTGTAGAACATGTCGACCCAGACCGGCCCCATGGCGATCTCGCCGCGGTTGAGCATGTCGAGGGTGCCGGCGTTGCCGGGGGTGATGACGGCGTTCTTGTTGAACTCCTTGAGGTCGGCGAGGGCCTTGTCCCAGGCGGCCTTGGCCGCGGGGTCGTAGGGGCCCTTCTCGAGCCGCGCGGGGTCGCCGCCGCCGAACGCCGCGACCCAGCCCGACACGAAGGCGACGCCGGACATGCCGCCCTTGATGCCGTTGTAGCCGAACTGCTTCGGGTTCTTCTTCACCCAGTCCACGAGTTCCGGGTAGGAGTTGGGCGGGCTCTTCACGAGGTCGGCGTTGTAGGCGATCGCGGTCTGCGAGTGGAACATCGGCATGACG
>DASVVU010000304.1:0-11900 GCA_036386395.1 Beijerinckiaceae bacterium
CGATCTCGACGAGGCCTTCAAGAAGTTCATCCCGCCCTTCGGCGCCTCCGGCAACCCGGTCGACATCACCGGCGGCGAGCCGCCGAAGACCTATCAGAACACGGTGAAGCTCGGCCTCGAGGACGACCGCATCGACGCGCTCATCCTCGGCTACTGGCACACGATCGTCACGCCGCCGATGGTGTTCGCGACGCTGATGGCCGAGGTCGTCGAGGAGATGCGGAAGAAGGGCAAGGTGAAGCCCGTCGTCGCCTCGCTTGCCGGCGACGTGCAGGTCGAGGAGGCGGCCGAGTACCTCTACCAGCACGGCATCCCGGCCTACGCCTACTCGACCGAGATCCCGGTCGCGGTGCTCGGCGCCAAGTACAAGTGGGCCCGCGGCGCGGGGCTGCTGTAAGCACGCGGCTGTGAACATCCACGACCCTAAGGCCGCGAAGCCGAACGGCGGCGTGCCGGCGCGCAGCATCCACCCCGGCTCCGGGCGGCGCCGCACGCGCGAGACGCCGAAGGGGCGGCAGGTCGACCCGCAGGCCCTCGACGAGGTGCGCGCCCTCCTGGCCGAGCGCCCGCCCCGGGCCGATCTCCTGATCGAGCACCTGCACCTACTCCAGGACAAGTACGGCTGCCTCCACGCCCGCCACCTCGTCGCGCTCGCGAACGAGATGCGGCTCGCCCTCGTCGAGGTCTACGAGGTCGCCTCATTCTACGCCCATTTCGACATCGTCATGGACGGCGAGCCGGCCCCGCCGCCGGTCACCGTGCGGGTCTGCGACAGCCTCACCTGCGCCATGATGGGGACCGAGCGCCTCCTCGCCGAGCTCAAGGGGGCGCTCGAGCCGGACGTGCGCGTCGTGCGCGCGCCCTGCATGGGCGGCTGCCACAACGCCCCCGTGACGGCCATCGGCCACGCCCTGCACGAGCATGCGACCGTGGCGAGCGTCACGAAGGCGGTCGCGGCCGGCGAGACGCACCCGCACGTCCCGGACACCATCGGCTTCGACCGCTACTGCGCCGAGGGCGGCTACAAGCTTCTCGCCGACTGCCTCGAAGGCCGGCGCGCGGTCGAGGATGTGATCAAGACGCTTGAGGACTCGAACCTGCGCGGCCTCGGCGGCGCTGGTTTCCCGGCGGGGCGCAAGTGGCGCTTCGTCCGCGCCGAGCCTGGACCGCGCCTCATGGCCGTCAACGCCGACGAGGGCGAGCCCGGCACCTTCAAGGACCGGCACTACCTCGAGACCGACCCGCACCGCTTCCTCGAAGGCATGCTGATCGGCGCCTGGGCCGTCGAGGCCGCGGACGTCTACATTTATCTCCGCGACGAGTACCCGCAGTGCCGAGAAATCCTCCTGCGCGAAATCGCGAAGGTGGAAGCCGCCGGCCTGTCGCGGAAGACGAAAATCCATCTGCGCCGCGGCGCCGGCGCCTACATCTGCGGCGAAGAGTCGGCGATGCTCGAATCGATCGAGGGCAAGCGGGGCCTGCCGCGGCACAAGCCGCCGTTCCCGTCCCAGGTCGGCCTGTTCGGGCGCCCGACCCTCATCAACAACGTCGAGACCCTTTGGTGGGTGCGCGACATCGTCGAGAAGGGGCCGGAGTCGTTCTCGGGCCACGGCCGCAACGGCCGCAAGGGCCTGCGCACCTTCTCGGTCTCAGGCCGCGTCAGGAACCCCGGCGTCAAGCTCGCCCCCGCCGGCATCACGGTGCGCGAGCTCATCGACGAGCACTGCGGCGGCATGGCCGAGGGCCACGCCTTCAAGGGCTACCTTCCCGGCGGCGCCTCGGGCGGCATCCTGCCGGCCTCGATGGACGACATCCCCCTCGACTTCGGGACGCTGGAGCCGCACGGCTGCTTCATCGGCTCGGCGGCGGTCGTGATCCTCTCGGACAAGGACGACATGCGCGAGGTCGCGCTCAACCTCCTGAAATTCTTCGAGGACGAGAGCTGCGGCCAGTGCACGCCCTGCCGCGTCGGCACCGAGAAGGCGGTCCACATCATGGGGCAGCCCCGTTGGGACGAAACGCTCCTGAACGAGTTGACCAAGGTGATGACCGACGCCTCGATCTGCGGCCTGGGGCAGGCGGCCATGAACCCGGTGAAGCAGGTGCTGAAGCATTTCAGGGACGATCTTGCGAAATAGACCCCAACCACCGTCATGGCCGGGCTTGGCCCGGCCATCCACGCCTTCCCACGCCAAAGGCGTGGATGCCCGGCCCAAGGCCGGGCATGACGCGCGTAGATAGGACGAACCCATGTCCGACGGACTGCCGATCATCGAAGGCGTCAAGTTCCTCCTCGACGGGCGGGAGGTCGAGGCGCGGCCGGGGGAGACCATCTGGCAGGTGGCGAGCCGGCACGGCACCGACATCCCGCACCTGTGCTACTCCCCTGCCCCGGGCTACCGGCCGGACGGCAACTGCCGCGCCTGCATGGTCGAGATCGAGGGCGAGCGCGTGCTCGCCGCCTCCTGCGTGCGCCGGCCGACGCCCGGCATGAAGGTCAACACGGCGAGCGAGCGGGCGGTGGCCTCGCGCGCGCTCGTGTTCGAGCTCCTCGTCGCCGACCAGCCCGAGCGCGCGGCCGCGCACGACCCGGACTCGGCGTTCTGGCGCTGGGCCGACCGGATCGCCGTGACGGAGAGCCGCTTCCCGGCGATCGAGCGTCCGAACAAGGCCGACGACTTCAGCCATCCGGCGATGGCGGTGCAGCTCGACGCCTGCATCCATTGCGGCCTGTGCGTTCGCGCCTGCCGCGAGGTCCAGGTCAACGACGTCATCGGCATGGCGGCGCGGGGGCATCTCGAAAAGATCGTGTTCGACTTCGACGACCCGATGGGCGGCTCCACCTGCGTCGCCTGCGGCGAGTGCGTCCAGGCCTGCCCGACCGGGGCGCTGATGGAGAAGAGCCTCGTCGACGAGGCCGGCGTCTTCGACGCCGCGAACGCGCCCGAGCGCGAGGTCGACAGCGTCTGTCCCTACTGCGGCGTCGGCTGCCAGCTCACGTACCAGATCAAGGACGACCGCATTGTCGCGGTGCAGGGGCGCGACGGGCCGGCGAACCAGAACCGGCTCTGCGTCAAGGGCCGCTTCGGCTTCGACTACGTCGCCCACTCGGACCGGCTGACGAAGCCGATGATCCGCAAGGAGGGCGTCTCCAAACACGACACCGTGATCGACCCCTCGAACCCTTGGACGCATTTCCGCGAGGCGACCTGGGAGGAGGCGCTCGACCGCGCCGCCGGCGGCCTGAAGAGCATCCGCGACCAGCACGGCGGCGGGGCGCTCGCCGGCTTCGGCTCGGCCAAGGGCTCGAACGAAGAGGCCTACCTCTTCCAGAAGCTCGTGCGCGCAGGCTTCGGCACCAACAACGTCGACCACTGCACGCGGCTCTGCCATGCCTCGTCCGTCGCGGGTCTCCTGGAGGGCGTCGGCTCCGGCGCGGTCTCGGCGCCGTTCATGGCCGCCAAGGACGCGGACGTGATCGTCGTCATCGGCGCGAACCCGATCGAGAACCACCCGGTCGCCGCGACTTTCTTCAAGAACGCCGCCGAGCGCGGCGCGAAGCTCGTCGTCATGGACCCGCGCGGCACGGCGCTGATGCGCCACGCGACCCACATGCTGCAGTTCAAGCCGGGCCGAGACGTGGCGATGCTCAATGCCATGCTGCATACGATCGTCGAGGAAGGGCTCTACGACCGTCAGTACGTGCAGGCCAACACCGAGGACTTCGAGAAGCTCGCGGAGAACGTCCGCGACTTCCCGCCCGAGGCCATGGCCGAGGTCTGCGGCATCCCGGCCGCGACGCTCCGCGAGGTCGCCCGGCTCTACGCCCGCGCCGAGGCCGCGATCATCTTCTGGGGCATGGGCGTGTCCCAGCACGTGCACGGCACCGACAACACCCGCTGCCTCATCGCGCTCGCCCTGTGCACGGGCCAGATCGGCCGTCCGGGCACGGGGCTCCATCCGCTTCGCGGCCAGAACAACGTGCAGGGCGCCTCCGACGCCGGCCTGATCCCGATGTTCTTCCCCGACTACAAGTCGGTCGAGGACCCGGAGACGCGCGCCTTCTACGAGGACCTGTGGGGGGCAAAGCTCGACCCGAAGCGCGGACTCACCGTGGTCGAGATCATGGACGCGGTGCACGCGGACAAGATCCGCGGCATGTACATCATGGGCGAGAACCCGGCGATGTCCGACCCGGATGTGCAGCACGCCCGCGAGGCCCTCGCCAAGCTCGAGCACCTCGTCGTCCAGGACATCTTCCTGACCGAGACCGCGAAATACGCCGACGTGGTGCTGCCGGCCTCGGCCTGGCCCGAGAAGGACGGCACGGTCACGAACACCAACCGCCAGGTGCAGATCGGCCGCAAGGCGCTGCCGCTGCCGGGAGAGGCGCGGCCCGATCTCGACATCATCATCGACCTCGCGAAGCGCCTCGGCCTGCCCTGGACCTACGGCCACGTCAGCGAGGTCTTCGCCGAGATGACGCAGGCGATGCCGTCGCTTGCCAACATCACCTGGGAGCGGCTCGAGCGCGAAGACTCGGTGACCTATCCGGTCGATTCGCCGGACGAGCCCGGTCACGACATCGTCTTCGGCGACGGCTTCCCGACGGCCTCCGGGCGCGGCAAGTTCGTGCCGGCCCGGATCGTGCCGCCGGCCGAGGAGCCCGACGCCGAATACCCCTTCGTGCTCACCACGGGCCGCCAGCTCGAGCACTGGCACACGGGCTCGATGACGCGGCGCGCGAGCGTCCTCGACGACCTCGAGCCCGAGGCGGTTGCCGCCGTGTCGGCCGCCGACCTGCGCCGGCTCGGCCTCAAGGCCGGCGACTGGATGCGGGTCACGACCCGGCGCGGCTCGATCGAGCTCAAGGCCCGCGTCGACGGGGCGATCCCGCCCGGCATGATCTTCATCCCCTTCGCCTACGCGGAAGCGGCCGCTAACGTGCTCACGAACCCGCAGCTCGACCCCTTCGGCAAGATCCCGGAGTTCAAGTTCTGCGCGGCGCGGATCGAGCCCGCCGAGGCGCCGGCCATCGCGGCGGAGTAGTCCACTGTCGTCCCCGGCGGCGCGAAGCGCCGGGAAGGGGACCCAGGACTGCCAGGGATGGATCCCCTTCCCTCGCCTGCGCCCCGCTACGGCTCGCCGGGATGACAGTGCTCAATCCCGCACGTCGTCCCGGCCTTCGATCGCCATCAGCGTCGCGGTGAGGAGCGCCACGATTCTCCGCTCGCCGCCGGTCTCGGCGAAGACCTCGGCTTGCGCGACCGTGAGGGTGCGCCCCGGCTTCACGACGCGGCCGACCGCGACCAGCCGCTCGCCGGCCGCGGGGGCCAACAGATTCACCTTGAACTCGGTCGTGAGCACGCCGGCGCTTTCCGGCATGAGCGAGAATGCGGCGTAGCCGCAGGCCGTGTCGCCGAGCGTCGAGACGACGCCGGCGTGGACGAAGCCGTGCTGCTGACAGAGTTGCGGCCGGACCGGCATCGCGATCTCGACCTCCCCCGGCGCGACGCGCGCAAGCGAGGCGCCGATGGTGTGCATCATCGGCTGGCGGTCGAAGCTCGACCGCACGCGCTCCTCGAAGTTCGCGGCTTTCGGAGTGAAGGCGCTCACGCCGCGGTCCGGAAATCGCCCGAGGCGCGGCGCACGTGGTCGACCGCGGCGCGGAGCGTCGCAAGTCCCGCGCCCGGCTTCACGGCCTCGGTCGCGAGGTGACGCCGCCAAGCGTGCGCGCCGGGGCGCCCGGTAAAGAGGCCGAGGACGTGGCGCGTCATCTGGTTGAGGCGCACGCCCTCGGCGAGCCGCGCCGCCACATAAGGCTCGAAGGCTTCCAGCGCCTCGAAGGCGTCGGCGACGGGCGGCGCCTCGCCGAAAAGCTCCGGATCGACCCGCAGGAGAAGCTCCGGATCCTGGTAGGCGGCGCGTCCCATCATCACCCCGTCCACATGGGCGAGGTGCGCCTTCGCCTCATCGACAGTCTTCACGCCGCCGTTGACGGCGACCGGCAGCGCGGGGTGGGTCGCTTTCAGCCGGTAGACGCGGCCGTAGTCGAGGGGCGGCACGTCCCGGTTCTCCTTCGGCGACAGGCCCTCGAGCCAGGCCTTGCGGGCGTGAACGAAGAGGGCGTCGGCGCCGGCCGCAACCACGGCGTCGGCCAGCGCGTCGACGGCCATCTCCGGGTCCTGCTCGTCGACGCCGATGCGGCTCTTCACCGTGACCGGCACGGGAACGGCGGCCTTCATGGCCGCGACGCAGTCGCCGACGAGGGCCGGCTCGCGCATGAGGCAGGCGCCGAAGCGCCCCTCCTGGACCCGGTCCGACGGGCAGCCGACGTTGAGATTGACCTCGGCGTAGCCGAGGTCCGCCGCGATCCGCGCCGCCTGCGCGAGGTCCCGCGGATCGGACCCGCCGAGCTGGACCGCGACCGGATGCTCGGCCGCATCGAAGCCGAGGAGGCGCTCGCGGGGCCCATGGATCACCGCCCCCGTCGTGACCATCTCGGTGTAGAGCCGCGCCCGGCGCGACAGGAGGCGATGGAAGTACCGGCAATGCCGGTCCGTCCAATCCATCATCGGCGCGACCGAGAAGCGGATCTTTTCGGGGGTCAGCGGGGTAACCATGGAGGGGAGATAACGACGGGTCTCCTTCGGCGCAACGCGCCGGTTACAGACGCAACGAGCGGTTCGCGTCTGTAACGCGTAGGTGGAGTTGTAGAAAGTTTTGCAAAATCGTCTCTAACCCGCCGTTCGTCAGAAGCTGCTCAGCGCCAGCATGGCGAGGCAGAGGCAGGCGGTCGAGGTGAGGAAACCGAAGGCCGCGCGCTTGAAGGAAGGGGCCGGCTGAAAGGTCTCTTCGGCGGTCATCTGGAATCTCCCCGAGGCTCATCGGCCTGTTGACGGGGAGAATGGCGAGGGCGGCGCCAGGGCGATGTGCGCCGGCGCACACTCGGGTGAGAAAAACCTCAGCCGAGGAGAATGACCAGTCCGGTCGCGGCAACTGCGGCGCCGGCGGCCCGCGGCAGCCATATCCGTTCCGGACGGGAGATCGCGACACCAAAGCCGATACCGAGGGCGTGGAGCAGCGCGGTCGCGACGCCGAACCCGAGTATGGTGCCGGCGGCATCCGCTCCGGCCGGCAGCTCGGCGCCGTGGGAGAAGCCGTGGACCAGCGCGAAGGCGCCGCAGACGGCGGCGCCGGCCGCAACGGTGAGTGGGAGCCTCGTGCTCACCGTAAGGCCGAGCGCCACGACCGAGAGCGCGACCGCGGCCTCCGCCCCGGGGAGCCCGTGTCCTTGGAGGCCGAGGACCGCGCCGAGCGCCGTCACGGATACGAAGGCGAGAGGCCAAGCCCACAGCGCGCGCCCACCCACGAGTTGGGCCCAGAGCCCGACCGCGCCCATCGCGAGCACGTGGTCGGTGCCCGAGAACGGATGGACGAAGCCCGCCGCGAAGCCGTGCGCCGCATCGGCCGTATGCGCAAGCGCGGGCGTCGCGATTGCGACGGCGAGGAGCCCGAGCGCCGTCCTCAAGACCATCATGCGATCCCCCGATTGCCTTCCAGATCGACGAAGCAACTTTCAGGTCGTCACGCGGCTCTGGCGGCAAGGCCGCCGGCCTCCTCGACGAAGCGCGCGACCGTCTCGACCCCCTCGCCCGAGCGCACGTTGGTGAACACGAAAGGGCGGGCGCGGCGCATCCGCCGGGCGTCCTCCTCCATCACGGCAAGGCTCGCGCCGACGTGCGGCGCGAGGTCGATCTTGTTGATGACGAGGAGGTCGGAGCGGGTGATGCCGGGTCCCCCTTTGCGCGGGATCTTCTCGCCGCCCGACACGTCGATGACGTAGAGGGTGAGGTCCGCGAGCTCGGGCGAGAACGTCGCCGCGAGGTTGTCGCCGCCGGACTCGATGAGGATCAGGTCGAGGGCGGGGAAGCGCCGGGTCATCGCGTCGATGGCGGCGAGGTTGATCGAGCAGTCCTCGCGGATCGCCGTGTGGGGGCAGCCGCCGGTCTCGACGCCCATGATGCGCTCCTCCGGCAGGGCGCCCGCGACCGTGAGGAGGCGCGCGTCCTCCTTGGTGTAGATGTCGTTGGTGATGGCGCAGAGCTCGTAAGCCCCGCGGAAGCGCTTGCACAGCGCTTCCATGAGCGCGGTCTTGCCGGAGCCGACCGGCCCGCCGATGCCGACCCGGAGCGGGCCGTGGGGGGACTTCGTCATGAGCGGAACAGTCTCGTGTACTGCGTCTCGTGGGCGAGGGCCACGAGGTCGGAGCGGAAGGCGCAGGCGCCGAGGTCGTCAAGCCTTGAGTCCCGCGCAAGCCCCGCAAGCTCCCGGACCTGCGGGACGAGCGCCGCGATCACGCGCTGGCCATCGGTCTGCCCGACGGCCCCGAGCCGCACCGCCGCCGAGACGAGATTCGAGACGAAGGCGAGGGCTAAGCCCTCGAGCGCCTCGGGCAACGGGATACCGTGCCCCGCCGCCGCGGCCGCGACCGCGACCGGATAGGCGATCGGCCCGTCCCACGCCTCCTTGAAGAGGTCGACGGCGCCGCAAGGCCAGGAGCGGGCGATCGCGGCCGCGAAGGCATCGCCTTGGGTCGTGGTTTCGAGCCGCCGCTCCTCCGAGCCGGCAAGCGCGAGGGCAAGCTCCGCGACTTCCGCCAGCGCCGGGCCGTCGCCCGCGCCGGCGGCGCGCCAGGCTGCGGCGAAGAGGATCGCGTCGTTGCGCGCGGCGCCGTACGAGAGGAGATCGGACAGCCACCCTTCGAGGCTCGCCGCGTCCGCGACGTCCCCCGCCTCGTGCGCCCATTCGAGCCCGTGCGAATAGGCGAAGGCGCCGACCGGGAAGGCCGGCGACAGCCAGACCATCAAGGGAAGATGCGCGCCGCTCATCGGTGCTCATGCTTGTGATCGTGGCCGTGGTGCGCGTGCCCGCAGCCCGGCCCGTGCTCGTGACGAGCGGCGGGATCGTGATGATGCACGTCATCGTTCCGATGATGCGCATCATCGTGAGCGTGGTGGTGGTGTCCGTGGCCGTGGTGATGGTGCCCATGGTCGTGGCCGCAGGCGTGGTCGTAGGCGCCGCGCTCGGGGCGGAACGGGCGCTCGACCGGCGTCGCCGTGCAGCCCTGGCCGCGGACCATCTCGGCGAGGACGTGGTCGTCCTCGATCCAGATCGCGTCGGTGCCGATCTCGGCCGGGGTGTGCCGGTTGCCGATGTGCCAGGCGACCCGCATCAGCCGCAGCGGGTTCTCGGCCCTGATCTCGAGGAGCCTCTGGGGCGCGGCCTTGACCTGGACAAGGCGCCCGTCCTCGAGCCGCACGGCGTCGCCGTCGTCGAGGGCCACCGCCTTGTCGAGGTCGAGGAGGAAGTCGAGCCCGCCCTCCCCCTTCAGGGCCACGCGGCGCCGGTGGCGCCCCTCGTGGTCGAGGACGACCGTGTCGGCGACCCGGTCGGACTTCACGGCGGCCTTGCGGACGACGGCGGTGGCGCGGAGCATGGGGTTCAATCCGTCTTGGCTTTCGGGAAGAACGCGGGATCCAAGACCTCTTCGACCGTGAACGGGCAGGTGGCCGGAAAAGTCGAGAGAGGAAGGCGGGTCTGTTGGGCGGCGGCGCGCCGAGCAAGCTCGTAGAGGTGCGCCAGGTGCTCGGAGGGATACGGGCGCAGGCTCGGTGAGCGCGTCAGGATCATCCCGATCCTGCGGCGCTGCTCCAGGATAGTCCGGCGCCAGCTCGAACCACGGCGAACGGGCTGGTATCGCCATTTCAGCAGGTGAACGATCACGATCACGAGGCGGCTCTCAAGGGACCGTACATGCGAGCCACCGACCACGCTTCATGCCATCGATTGTGCATTCGGGAGATGTCCAGCCGCCGGACCGTCGAGATCTTCGGGGTAGAAGTGGGGATCGAGGACCTGATCGACGGTGAAGGGGCAGGTCGCGGGGAAGTCGTTCGGAAAATAGTAGGTATCGTACTCAAGTCGCCGCCGAGCATCTTCGTAAACACGCACGACCGCGCTCCGGATATCATTCACGAAGCTCGGATTCTCGCTGGCAATCTGAGCAATCTCGTCACGCTGTCGATCGATGTTCTCCCTCCAGGCCATGCCTCGATACTCGGCGAGGTGACGCCATTTCAGAAGATGGGCGAGGAGGATCTCCAATCGATCGTCGACTTCCTCCACGAGGCGGCGCCCGAGCGACCGCACCTCTTCGGCGAGGTTGGCGCCGTCGACCTCCGACCACCGCCCCTCCTCGATCGCCTTCGCCTGATCCTGCGTCCAGGCATAGAAATCCCGCTCATATGACGCGTTGCCGGGGGGCGTTCCCGAGGGCTGGTCCATACAGGCCTCCCTATCTCGCGCCAGCCTAGAACAGGAAATACCGCTGCGCCATCGGCAGCACCTTGGCTGGCTCGCACACCAGGAGCTCGCCGTCGACCGTGACGCGGTAGGTCTCGGGATCGACCTGGATGTCCGGCGTCGCGTCGTTGTGGACCATCGACGCCTTGGAGAGGCTGCCGCGCACGTTCTCGACCGCGACGAGGTCCTTCTCGAGCCCGAGGCGCGCCTTGAGCCCCTTCGCGAGCGCGGCCTTCGACACGAAGGTGAGGGAGGTCGCAGTCCTGGCCTTGCCGAAGGCGCCGAACATCGGCCGGTAGTGCACCGGCTGGGGCGTCGGGATCGAGGCGTTGGGATCGCCCATCGGCGCCGCCGCGATCGCGCCGCCCTTGATGACGAGGTCGGGCTTCACGCCGAAGAACGCCGGCGACCACAGGACGAGATCGGCGAGCTTGCCGGCCTCGACCGAGCCGACGTGGCGGGAGACGCCGTGCGCGATCGCCGGGTTGATGGTGTACTTCGCAAGGTAGCGCTTGACCCGGAAGTTGTCGTTGCCCGTGCCCCGGTCTTCGGGCAGCGGGCCGCGCTGGACCTTCATCTTGTGCGCCGTCTGCCAGGTCCGCAGGATCACCTCGCCGATGCGGCCCATGGCCTGGCTGTCCGACGACATCATCGAGAGCGCACCGAGGTCGTGCAGGATGTCCTCGGCCGCGATCGTCTCCTTGCGGATGCGGCTCTCGGCGAAGGCAAGGTCCTCGGGGATCGACGGGCTCAGATGATGGCACACCATGAGCATGTCGAGATGCTCGTCGAGGGTGTTCACCGTGAACGGCCGCGTCGGGTTGGTCGACGAGGGCAGCACGTTCGGCAGGCCCGCCACCCTGATGATGTCGGGCGCGTGCCCGCCGCCCGCGCCCTCCGTGTGGAAGGCGTGGATGGTGCGGCCCTTGAAGGCCGCGATGGTGTCCTCGACGAACCCCGACTCGTTCAGCGTGTCCGTGTGGATCATGACCTGCACGTCGAACGCATCGGCGACCGAGAGGCAGCAGTCGATGGCGGCGGGCGTCGTGCCCCAATCCTCGTGCAGCTTGAGCGCACAGGCGCCGGCGCGGACCATCTCCTCGAGCGCATCGGGCCGGGACGCGTTGCCTTTGCCGGCGAAGCCGAGGTTCATCGGAAACGCATCCGCCGCCTCGATCATGCGAGCGAGGTGCCACGGGCCGGGCGTGCAGGTGGTCGCCTTCGTGCCGGTCGCAGGTCCCGTGCCGCCGCCGAGCATCGAGGTGACGCCCGACATCAGCGCCTCCTCGATCTGCTGCGGACAGATGAAGTGGATGTGCGAGTCGAAGCCACCAGCAGTGAGGATTTTTCCTTCGCCGGCGATCACCTCAGTCCCGGGTCCGACGACGATGTCGACACCGGGCTGCACGTCGGGATTGCCGGCCTTGCCGAGCCTCTCGATGCGACCGTCTTTGAGGCCGACGTCGCACTTCACGATGCCCCAATGATCGAGCACGACGGCGTTGGTGATGACGGTGTCGACGGCGCCGTCCGCG
>DASVVU010000305.1:0-15744 GCA_036386395.1 Beijerinckiaceae bacterium
TCGGCCGAGTCGACCCTCCCCGCAAGGGGGAGGGAAGCGCGCCCCCTTTCACAGAGGTCTCTCCCTCGGGAGAGGCTGGCGTGTTCCGAGCTCTCAGTTCGTTCCGATCGACTTGCGGTAGGCGTCGACGACCGCCTGCCCGTCGGCGCCGGCTTTCTTCAGCCAGTCGGCGGTGAGCTGCTCGCCGATCTTGCGGAAGCCCGCCGCGAGCTCAGGGCTCGGCGGCTGGACCTTCATGCCCTTGGCCTTGAGCTGGTCGAGGTACCAGCCGGACTTCTCCTGCCACATCTTCCAGCCGCGCTCCTCGGCGGTCTTGGCGGCCTTGAGGACGGCCTCCTGCGTGGGCTTGTCGAGGGCGTCGAAGGCCGCCTTGTTGACGAAGGTGACGTTCTTCGGGATCCAGGCCTGGGTGTCGTAGAAGTGGGTGAGCGACTCCCACACCTTGGAGTCGTAGCCGGTGCCGCCGGACGACATGAAGGAGTTGACGACGCCGGTCGCGAGCGCCTGCGGCAGCTCCGCCGCCTGGATCGTCACGGCCTGGGCGCCGACGAGCTCGCCGATGCGCGAGGTGCCGACGTTGTAGGCCCGCCACTTGAGGCCCCTCATGTCCTCGATCGAATTGAGGTCCTTCTTGGCGTAGATGCCCTGCGGCGCCCACGGCACCGCGAAGAGCAGCATGATGCCCTGCGAGGCGAGCTTCTTCTCGACCGCGGGCTTCTGCACCTCCCAGAGCTTCTTCGCCTGCTCGAAGGAGGTGGCGAGGAAGGGCACCACGTCGAGGCCGTAGATCGGGTCCTCGTTCTCGTGCAGCGAGATCAGGACCTCGCCCATCTGCGCCTGCCCGGTCTGCACGGCGCGCTTGATCTCCGGCGCCTTGAACAGGGAGGCGTTGGCGTGGACCGCGATCTGGAGCTTGCCGCCGGTCGCGTCCGCCACGTCCTTGGCGAAGAGCGTCAGGTTCTCCGAGTGCGGGTTGTCGGCCGGATAGGCCGCCGGCAGGTTCCACTTGGTCTGGGCCGCGGCGGGCATTGCCAGCGCGAGCGCGCCGGCGAGGCCAAGGGCGAGGCGGGTCGCATGCTTCATCGGTTGGGGTCTCCCTATGGGTTGTCGTGGGGCCACATTAGTCCGGAAAGGCGAGCCTGGGGAGGACCATCACGATCGAGGGCCAGACCGTGATGATGGCGACCGCCGCGACGAGGAGGAAGAAGAACGGCAGCGAGGCGAGCGCCACGGTGTTCGAGTCCTTGCCGCTCATGGTCTGCAGCACGAAGAGGTTGAAGCCGACGGGCGGCGAGACCTCGGCCATCTCGACGACCAGCACCAGGAAGATGCCGAACCAGACGAGGTCGAAGCCCGCCTGCTTGATCATCGGGATGACCACGGCCGTCGTCAGCACGATCATCGAGATGCCGTCGAGGGCCGTGCCGAGGATGATGTACATCACGGTCAACGCCGCGATGAGGGCGTAGGGCGAGAGGTGCAGGCTGTCGACCCAGGCGGCGAGCGCGAGCGGGATGCCGGTGTAGGCCATCGAGGTCGACATGAACGAGGCGCCGGCGAGGATCAGCATGATCATGCAGGTGATCCGCGTCGTCCCCATGACGCTCTGCCAGAACGCCTCCCAGGTCAGGCCGCCCGACCACCAGGCGATCCCGAACGAGCCGAGCACCCCCCATGCGGCGCACTCGGTCGCCGTCGCCCAGCCCATGAGGAGCGACACGAACACGAGCAGGATGAGGAGCGTGCACGGGATGAGGTTCGCCGACTCCCGCAGCTTCTCGCGTAGCGGCATCGGCGGCTCGGGCGGGGGCTGCTTCTCCGGATTCAGCAGCGACCAGACGACGATGTAGCCCGAGTAGAGCGCCATCACGAGGAGGCCCGGCAGGAAGCCGGCCAGGAAGACCTGGATGATCGAGACGTTCGCGGCGACGGCGTAGACCACCATGGTGATGGACGGCGGGATCAGGATGCCGAGCGTGCCGGCGCCGGCGAGGCTGCCGAGGCTCACCATGTCGTCGTAGCCGCGCTTCTTCAGCTCCGGCAGGGCGATCTTGGCGACGGTGGCGCAGGTCGCGGCCGAGGAGCCCGAGACCGAGCCGAAGATGCCGCAGGCGAGCACGTTCACGTGCATGAGCCGGCCGGGCAGCCAGTTCAGCCACGGCGCGAGGCCGCGGAACATCTCCTCCGACAGCCGCGTGCGAAAAAGAATCTCGCCCATCCAGATGAACAGCGGCAGGGCCGCGAGCGTCCACGACGCCGAGTTGCCCCAGATCGTGGTCGCCAGCACGGAGCCCGCCGGGATGTTGCCGCCGACGAACTGCATGCCGACCCAGCCGCAGGCCATGAGGCTGATCGCGATCCACACGCCGCCGGCGAGCAGCACGGTGAGGAGGAGCAGGATCAGGACCGCGATCTCGATCATGTCCATCGGTCAGACCCCGCTCTGGATCGCGCGCTCGACGACCTCCTCGGCGGAGGCCGGCGGCGGCTTCTCGTAGCGCGGCTCCCCGCCTTGAGCGACGTGCACGAGCTCGTCGACGAAGGCGATGAAGAGGATCACGAGGCCGCCGGAGTAGCCGAGCTGCGGGATCCACAGCGGCATCGCGACGACGCCCTGGGCCATGTCGTTGAAGCGCCAGGAGTCGTAGGTGAGCCGCACCGCGTGCCAGGCGAAGAACCCGACGAAGCCGACGCCGAGCACGAGGGAGAACATCTCGAACCACCAGCGCGTGCGTCCGCGGAAGCGGTCGACGAGGAGCCCGACCCGGATCATCTCGCCCGACTTGAAGGTGTGGGCGAGGCCGAGGAAGGCCATCGCGGCCATGCACCACGACGCGAAGTCGTCCCCGGCCGGGATGTTGAGGCTGACTTCGCGCCCGATCGACAGCGCCATCATCAGGACGAAGATCGCGACGAGGAAGAGGCCCGCGAGCCAACCGGCCGCGAGGTAGAGCGCGTCGAGGAAACGCCGGATCATGCGGATGTGAGCCCCCTCGCCGTCTTTGAGCCGGACAGCCGCGGCGCGGGCCGAAGCGTCGTCGAACGCAAGCCCTATGCCGCAACCTTAAGAGGGTGGCCGGGTGAGGGGCAAGGCGGATGAAAGGCGGAGGCGGTGTTGAGAAGGACAAATGCGCAGACGATTTAGATGTGCGCTTGGCGTCTGGCTCTACTCTGTATAAAATTTCACCCTTTATCCATCCAGCCGAGATTTTCCATACGACTATTTAGTAGATCATTTGGAAAGCTACGAATTAGCAATGATTCTAATTCACCTATTAACCGATCAGATACACAATACGCGCTAAAGTACATTGCAAGATGATGTAGTTTTACGGATCGTAGTCTTATTTGTCGTCGCTTCTCATCGGACGTTCTAAACACAACGCGTTTCTCGGGATGGTCAACACGTCTAATTTGTTGAACTGTGCGTTCTCTGTTGAATGCCGAATTCATTTCGCGCCATAAAGACTGTTGCGTAGTTTTACCAACATAGAGCGCTCGCCCGCGACTGTCATAAAATACATAAATTCCATGCTTAGTATCGAGTTGCTCGCGCAGCCCTGCTGTATATGGATGTTTGCCTTTTCCATTTTGGTCAGAAGGTGAAAAAATATCCCATTGTGCTTGTTTTCGCGATTTGACTTTCTTGATCGGGTAAAATTCGACTATTGGACGAATCGCATTCCGTTCAGCTTCTTCAACGGCGCGTTTCTCAATTCGGAATAATAGGCTACTCACCTGTCTCGACGTAATCGAGCGTTGATCTCGCCAGTACCCCAGAGCCGTAACAGTTATGCCAAGATACCTTGCGACCTCAGCATAGGTGGCCTTTGCGCCCTTTCGATCAGAAAGTCGCTTTTGCACCGCCTCGACGAACTCTGAGCCGCGCACGCTAAGTTCTCCTTGGTCGTTGTAAGGCTACTGTATTGCATCCTTAGGATGCAACCAGTCCACGGTCGCGACCCGAAGCGGGGCTTCGTGCGTTCCCCCTTTGCAACATTTCCTTCGCGACCTGCTGGAGAGACACGAGGAGCCGATCATGCCGACGGGACAGACCCTGGTCGAGCCGGATGTTGCGCAGGGCCGCAAGATCACCTCGCTCGCGGCCCTGAACAAGCTGCTCCTCGCCTCGGAGCCCCTGGTCAAGGGCGCCACCAGGGCCGTGCCGGGGGAGGGGCCTCAGGATGCGGAGATCGTCCTCGTCGGCGAGCAGCCGGGCGACCAGGAGGACCTCCAGGGGCGGCCCTTCGTCGGGCCGGCCGGCAAGCTCCTCGACCGGGCGCTCGGGGACGCCGGGCTCGACCGCCGCGAGCTGTACCTGACGAATGCGGTCAAGCACTTCAAGTTCGAGCAGCGGGGGCACCGGCGCATCCACGGCAAGCCGACGGCGGGCGAGGTCAAGCATTACCGCTGGTGGCTGGAGAAGGAGCTGGAGCTGATCCGGCCGAAGCTCGTCGTGGCGCTGGGCGGCACCGCCGTCCTGGCGCTTGCGGGAAAAAGCATCCCGGTCGTGCGGGCCCGCGGCCCGGCGCACTTCCCGGACGGCTACGACGGCTACGTCACCGTCCACCCCTCCTACCTCCTGCGCATTCCCGACCGCGACGCCAAGGCCCTCGCCTACCGCCAGTTCGTCGCCGATCTCGAACAGGTCCGCGAGATCGCGGCGGACCATCCGCGGGGGCGGGTCGTGGCGCAATAGGTGCGCGCCGGCGCCCGTTCGGCTAACCTCGTCTGTCCGATTCATGGATTTCGGGAGGTCCCGATGGTCCGGACAGCGTTGTGCGCGCTCCTCGCCATGTCAGGCGTACCGGCCGCTGCGGCCCAGAGTCCGGCGGACGCCGAGATCGGGGCCCTGAAGGAGCTCTACAGGCGTCCGCCGGCGCGGCCGGTCGAGAATCCGGCCTTGGCCGACCTCGGCAAGGCCCTGTTCTGGGACCCGCGCGTCTCGGCCTCGGGCAAGACGTCCTGCGGGAGCTGCCACCTCCCCGACCTCGCCTGGGCCACGAAGGACGCGAAGAGCCGCAACGACTCAGGCAAGCTCACCTCGCGCAAGTCGCAGCCGGTCATCGGCCTCGGCCACGCCGCGACGCCCCTCAACGGCTGGGACGGGCGCAACCCGACGCTGGAGGCGCAGGCCAAGGCCTCGGTCGCGACGGGCTCCATGTCCATGCGCGAGACCGAGACGCCGGTGAAGGTCGAGGTCATCGAGGCGCGCATCCGCGCCGTGCCCGAGTACGCCCAAAAATTCGAGGCGGCGCTGCCGGGCAGGCCCATCACCCTCGACACGATCGTCGAGGCGATCGCCGCCTACGAGCGCACCATCGAGCCGGGGCCGGCGCCGTTCGACGCTTGGGTCGAGGGCGACGAGGGCGCGATCCCGGAGGCCGCGAAGCGCGGCTTCGCCCTCTTCAACGGCAAGGCCGCCTGCGTCGCCTGCCACAGCGGCTGGCGCTTCACCGACGACGGCTTCCACGACATCGGCTCGACCACGACTTGGGGCGCGGCCGGGAGGTCAAGGACGACCCGCTTATGCGGCACGCCTTCAAGACCCCGACGCTCCGCTCCGTCGCCCTCCGCCCGCCCTACCTGCACGACGGCTCCGCCGCGACCCTTGCCGACGTGATCCGCCTCTACGAGCGCGGCGGCATCGACCGCCCGAGCCGCTCTCCGTCGATCTTCCCCCTCGACCTCACCGAGCAGGACCGGGCCGACCTCGTCGCCTTCCTGGAGACGCTGACCGGCGAGAAGGACGGCGCGGCGGCGCGGCCCGGCAATCCTTAACCCCCCTTAAACGCGCCACATTTAGCGTCAGGTTCGGCGCCTTCGAAGGCCGGGACCGGCCCTTTCCAAGGCCCGTGGGGATGTTCTGAGGATGGCGGACGGCCGTGCCCGGCGCGAACCGAGGTTCGAGGCGCGCCATGACGCGTCCGCGCTGGACCTGCGCCTGTCGCGCGAGGATCGGGCCGGGGGAGCGATGCCGAAAGCGCGGGGCGAGCGCCCGAAGAAGGAGCGGGCCGGGGGAGCGTCGGGCGCGAAGCCGCCGCGCCGCAAGCGCCGCTCGATCCTCGGGCGCCTGATCTATGGCACGGTCGTCCTCGGCATCTGGGCCGTGATCGGGCTCGCGGGGCTCATCGCCTGGCATGCCGCGCAGTTGCCGCCCATCGACCAGCTCTCGGTGCCGAAGCGGCCGCCGAACATCGCCATCGTCGCCGCCGACGGCACGCTTCTCGCCAACCGCGGCGAGACCGGCGGGCGAACCGTGTCGCTCAAGGAGCTGCCGCCGTACCTGCCGAAGGCCTTCGTCGCCATCGAGGACCGGCGCTTCTACGACCACTTCGGGGTCGACCCGGTCGGCATCGCCCGCGCGCTCGTCCGCAATCTCACCTCGCGGGGTGTCGCCCAGGGCGGCTCGACCCTGAGCCAGCAGCTCGCCAAGAATCTCTTTCTGACCCAGGAGCGCACCGCCTCCAGAAAGATCCAGGAGGCGATCCTCGCCTTCTGGCTCGAGCGCAACTACTCCAAGGACCAGATCCTCGAGCTCTATCTCAACCGGGTCTATTTCGGCGCCGGCGCCTACGGCGTCGAGGCCGCGGCGCAGCGCTACTTCTCGAAGCCCGCCCGCGAGGTCACGCTCGCCGAGGCCGCGGTGCTCGCCGGCCTCGTCCAGGCGCCGTCGCGGCTCGCCCCCAACCGCAACCCGGACGCCGCCCGCGCCCGCGGCGCCCTCGTGCTCGCCGCCATGGGCGAGCTCGGGTTCGTGACCCCGGCGCAGATGAAGGTCGCGGCCGCGAGCCCGGCGAAGGCCGTGCGGCCGCAAGGCGCGGGCACCGCGAACTACGCCGCCGACTGGGTCATGGACGTGCTCGACGACTTCGTCGGCACGATCGAGACCGACATCGTGGTGTCAACCACCATCGACTTGGGTCTCCAGACGGCCGCCGAGCGCGCCCTCGTGGACGAGCTCTCCGCCAAGGGCCAGCGCTACAACGTCGGACAAGGAGCGCTCGTCGCCATGCGCCCGGACGGGGCCGTGAAGGCCCTCGTCGGCGGAAAGAACTACGCCGAGAGCCAGTTCAACCGGGCGACCACCGCGAAGCGCCAGCCGGGCTCGGCCTTCAAGCCCTTCGTCTTCCTCGCGGCCGTCGAGCGCGGCCTCACCCCCGACACCGTGCGCGAGGATTCGCCCGTGTCGATCCGCGGCTGGGCGCCCGAGAACTACTCGCGGGACTACCGCGGCCCGGTGACGCTCAAGGAGGCGCTCGCCCTCTCCCTCAACACCGTCGCGGTGCGGCTCGGGATGGAGGTCGGCCCGAAGGCGGTGGTGCAGACGGCGCAGCGCCTCGGCGTATCGTCGCCGCTCCAGGCCAACGCCTCGATCGCGCTCGGCACCTCCGAGGTGACGCCCTTGGAGCTCGTTGGCGCCTACGCGGCCTTCGCCAACGGCGGGCGCGGTGCGATCCCGTACGTCATCGCCGAGGTGAAGACCGGCGCCGGCAAGGTGCTCTACCGGCGCGAGGCAGGCGGCCTCGGGCAGGTGATCGACCCCGCCGCGGTCGCGGCCATGAACGCCATGATGCGCGAGACCTTCACGATCGGCACCGCCCGCGCGGGCGCGATCCCCGGCTGGGACACGGCCGGCAAGACCGGCACGAGCCAAGATTTCCGCGACGCCTGGTTCGTCGGCTACACGGCGACCCTCGTCGCCGGCGTCTGGCTCGGCAACGACGACGGCGAACCGACCAAAAGAGTGTCCGGCGGCAACCTGCCGGTCGAGACCTGGGTCCGCTTCATGAAGACGGCCCTTGCCGGCCAGCGTCCGGCCTCGCTCCCCGGCGGCTCCGGCTGGGGCCGCCCGGCCGAGGTCGCGGCGGCCGAGCCGCGCCCCGACCGCACCGCCCGTGCCGCGCTCCCCCGTCCCGAGAGCGGCTGGACGCCGCCGAGCCGGGAGGACCGCGGCCTCTTGAGCCGCCTGTTCGGCAACTAGGACCCACGGTCGCCGAGACCGTGGGCCGGGGTTCAGGCCGCCCTTCGCGGCGTCAGCAGACCCGCACGTATTGCCAGGTGGCGTAGCCGGTGTAGGGGTCGATCACCTGCTGCTGGCGCAGGCAGGGATCGTAGCCGTAGGCAGGCGCGGCCACCGCCGCACCAAGCGCCGCGGCGCCGAGCACGCCGACCGCCGCCGCCGGACCCCAGCCGTAGCCGCGGCGATAGGCGTAGCCCGGCCGGTAGCCGTAGCCGCGGCGCACCGCGACGCCGCCTCGTGGACCGACCACGACCCCGCCTCGGACGCCGCGGGCGCCGCGGACGCCGCGCCCCTGGGCGTCGGCTTCCTCGGGCAGGAACGCCGTCAGCATCAGGACCGAGGCGGCAAGAAGCAAAACTTTCTTCATTCGGCTCTCCATCACGCGAGCCCCCTGGCCTTCGCCGGCCCGATCTTCCGTCGGTCCCGGGCGCCCTTATACCAGAAGTTTCGGCGAAAGAACTCGCCCTACCCGACCCGCGCCCGGCGGGTTCCGCGGAACAGGGTAAACGCCGCGAGGCCGGCGGCCGCGACGGCGAGCGGCAGGGGCCACGCCTCGCCTCCGAGCGCGTGGCCGAGCGCGATGCCGACGAGGGCCGCGAAGCTCATCTGGACGATGCCGAGGAGCGAGGAGGCCGCGCCCGCCCGCTCCGGGAACGGCGTCATGGCCGAGGCCTGGGACGACGGCAACGCCAAGCCGACGCCCGCCGTGTAGAGCGCCATCGGCCCGACGACCGCCGCGGCGGACGGCACGCGCAGGAGCACGAGGGCCAGCATCAGGACGCCGCCGACGGCGAGAAGGGCGACCCCGATCGCGATGGCGCCGTCGAGACCGCGCGAGCCGACGAGCTTCTGGGCCAGCACCGTGCCGGCGATGTAGCCGAGCACCGTGAAGGCGAAGGAGAAGGCGAAGCCGAGCTCGGTCAGGCCATAGACGCCCTGGAGCACGAAGGAGGAGCCTGAGATGAAGGCGAAGAGCCCGCCGTAGGCGAGGCCGGCGAGCCCGACGTAGACCCGGTAGGCGGGATGGCGCAGGAGCACGGCGAAGCTCCGCAGCATCGCCGCGAAGGAGAGTGGCCCCACCTGCCGCGCCGGCAAGGTCTCGGGCAGGGCCGCGAGCACCGCAAGGACGAGGCCGATCCCGCACAGGATCGTGGCCCAAAAATTCGCCCGCCAGCCGAACAGGCCTTGCAAGACCCCGCCGAGGATCGGCGCGAGCGCCGGCACGAGCCCCATGATCATGCCCATGCGCGACAGCTCCCGCCCGGCGCGGGGCCCCTCGTAGAGGTCGCGGACCATGGCGCGGGCGAGGACGATCGGCCCCGCGGCCCCGACTGCCTGGAGGAAGCGGCCGGCGATCAGCGTCGCGATGGTCGGGGCGAAGGCGCAGGCGGCGCTGCCGACGAGGAAGATGCCGAGGCCCGCGAGCAGCGCCGGCCGCCGCCCGGCCTTGTCCGAGACCGGCCCGTAGGCGAACTGCCCGACCGCGAAGCCGAGGAGGAAGGCCGAGAGCGTGGCCTGCGTCTCAGCCGTCGTCGCCGAGAGCTCCCGGGCGATCGCCGGGAGCGAGGGGAGGTACATGTCGGTCGAGAGCGGGCCGAGCGCCGCAAGCAGCGCCAGCATCACGGTCATGCCGAGCGTGTCGGGGCGGAGGGGCATCGGGTCTCGGGCGAAGGGCGAAGCCTGCCTAGGGGCAAACCATCAGGCTGTCACGCTGCCCGGCCTTTGGCCGCTAAGCTCCGACTGGTTTCCGGCCTGTGAGAACGCAGGCGCAATTTACCGCGCCCAGGTCCCCCCGAGCTCGTCCTCGATGTGGACGCGGATGATGTCGTCGAAGCTCTTCTCGGCCTTGAAGCCCAGGCTCTCGGCCCGGCTGGCGTCGAAGTTGCGCGGCCAGCCCGCAACGATTTTTATGATGGTCTCGTCGGGCTCGCGCCGGATGCGCGCCGCGACCTTGTCGCCCGCAACCCGCCGCAGGGCCTCGATCTGCTCCGCGACGGTCGCGGCGATACCCGGCATGGTGAGGTTGCGCCGCGCGCCGAGGCGCGCGGTGTCCATGGTGGCGGCGTGGATCAGGAAGCCCACGGCTGAGCGCGGCGAGGCGTGCCAGTGGCGCACGTCCTCGGCGACGGGCAGCACCGCCTCCTGCCCGGCGAGCGGCTCGCGGATGATCCCTGAGAAGAACCCGGACGCGGCCTTGTTGGGCTTGCCAGGCCGCACGCAGATCGTCGGCAGGCGGATGCCGACGCCGTCGAAGAAGCCGCGGCGGGAGTAGTCGGCGAGCAGCAGCTCGCCGATCGCCTTCTGGGCGCCGTAGCTCGTCAGCGGCGTCGTGAAGAACTCGTCGTGGATCGCCTCCGGGAACGGCGCCCCGAACACGGCGATCGAGGAGGTGAAGACGAGGCGGGGCCGGTAGCCGCCGCCGACGAGGCGCACGGCGTCGAAGAGGCGGCGCGTGCCGTCGAGGTTGATGCGGTAGCCCTTGTCGAAGTCGGCCTCCGCTTCGCCGGAGACGATCGCGGCGAGATGAAAGATCACGTCCGGCCGCTCGGCCACGAGCTTTTCCGCCTCGCCCTCCTCGGCGAAGTCCGACGAGACGGTGCGGACCTTGAACGGCGCGCCCGCCGGCGCCTGCGGCTCGACCACGTCGTGCAGGGTCGCCTTCGCGATGGCCTTGCCGCCGAGCGCTCCGTCCTTCGCCAGCCGCTCGATGAGCTTGCGCCCGACCATGCCGGCCGCGCCGAAGATGAGGATGTGCATGATGCTTCCTTTATAGGACGCGAGCCGATGGCTCACTCGTCTTCGCCGTTTCCAAAAGGGTTGTCGGTCGCTTCGGGATCGAGCGAGATGCCGTTCGCGGCCGCCCATGCCTTGACGACGTCGATCGCGTCGGGAGGAAGGCTTGGATAGCCGTCTAAGATTTCGGCCTCTGTCAAGCCGCCCCTGATCTCGGCGACGATGGTCATGGCCGGGACGCGCGTGTCGCCGACACATGGCCAGCCGCCCATGTAGTTGGGCCGGCTCCTGATCTGGGTCTTGGAAGGCGACATCACACGCTCTGCCAAGGCTTAACCCTATAGGGCAAAACCCCCGTCCGCGAGATGGATCTGCCCCGTGGTGTAGCTCGACTCGTCGGAGGCGAGGTAGACGGCGAGCCAGGCGATCTCCTCGGCGTTGCCGAGGCGGCCCATGGGCTGGCGGTCGACGAAGGCCTGGCGCACGGCCTCGAGGCTCTGGCCGGACGCCTTCGCCTGCGCCGCGATGCGCTCGTCCAGCGACGGCGACTGGATCGTGCCGGGGCAGATGGCGTTCGCCCGGACGCCGCGCTTGATGTAGTCGGCCGCGACCGCCTTGGTCAGGCCGATGACCGCGGCCTTCGTCGCGCCGTAGGCGTAGCGGTTCGGGATGCCGCGCACCGAGCCCGCGCCGGAGGCGATGTTGACGATCGAGCCCGCGCCCTTGTCGAGCATGCCGGGGACGTAGGCCTTGACGGTGCGGTGCATGGACTTGACGTTGAGGTCGAACGAGAAGTCCCAGTCGCGGTCCGAAGTGTCGAGCACCGTGCCGTGGTGGACGTAGCCGGCGGCGTTGACGAGGACGTCGACTGGGCCGGTCTCGCGGGCGAGCGCTTCCACGGCATCGTTCGACAGGACGTCGAGCCTGCGCCGCTCGGCGCCGTTAAGGCCGTCGAGCTTCGCCAAGTCGAGGTCCGTCGCCCAGACCTTCGCGCCCTCGGCGACGAAGGCCTCGGCGATGGCGCGCCCGATGCCCTGTCCCGCCGCCGTCACCAGCGCCGTCTTGCCTGTCAGCCGCCCCGCCATTGCCGGCTCCCCTCAAGCGATGCTCTTGACCATGTGGACGAGCCGGCGGTCGTCCAGCTCCTCGACGCGCTCAATGGCATAGCCGTGCCGCCGATACCAGCGCACGTTCTGGGTCAGCTTCTCGCCGGTGTAGAGGCGCAGCGTCGACAGGCCGAGGGAGCGCGCCCGCGCCTCCGCCGCCGCAAGCAGCCGCCCGCCGAGGCCCTGCCGCTGTGCGCCGGGCGCCGTCGCGAGGCTCCAGACGAGGAGGTGGTCGGGACGGGGGTCGAGGATGAGGGCGCCGGCGGGTCCGCCCTCTCCATCGGCAATCCAGGTCTCGTAGACCCCGAGGACTGTGTCGTAGTCAAAGAGGAGCGGGATCGGCTCGACGCCGAGGATCGCGCGGTTGGAGGCGTAAGCCGCGCGCTGCAGCTCCGCGAGGGCGCCCAAGTCCTCGGGGGTCGCCTGGCGCAAGGATAGGCCGATGTCGCCGGTCTCGAACGCCTCGGCATTGAGTGCGGAAAGACTCAGGCGCTGGCGCCCGTCCTGCGAAAAGTTCTCGAGGTCGAGCCAGCGCTCGAAGGCGCGCCGGCGCGCCGGCCACTCGCCGTCGGTGATCGAGTACCACGCCGTGTCGCGGTTCTCGCCCTTCACCACCATGTGCTGGCGGAACACGCCCTCGAAGGTGAAGCCGAAGCGGAGGGCGGCGCGCTTCGAGGGCTCGTTCAAGTCGTTGCACTTCCACTCGAAGCGGCGATAGCCGAGGTCGTCGAAGATGTGCCGGGCGAGGAGATAAATGGTCTCCGTTGCACCGCGCGTGCGGGACAGGCGCGGGCCGAAGAGGAGGTGCCCGGTCTCGATCACGCCGTTTCCCGAATCGATCCGCATGAGCGAGAGCCGGCCTTCCGTCCGGCCTGTCTCCTTGTCGACGGCGGCGAAGAACAGCGGGTCCTCGGAGCCGGCGGCTCCGTCGAGCCAGGCGTCGAAGGCGGCGCGCTCGGTGAGGTCGTTCGGCAGGTAGCGCCACAGGGCCTCCGCCTCCTCGCCGGAGCCGGCCGCGAAGAGGTCGTCGCGGTGGCGGGCGTCGAGGGGCTCGAGGCGGAGATAGCGCCCCTCGTGGACGCGGCGCTCCGGCCGGGGCCGCGGAGTCCAGTCGGCGAGGGCGTTCACCGGGAGCGCTCTTCGGCGGAACGCTCCTTCAGGTCCTCGCGGAAGAAGCCGTTGAGCTCGGCGAACGACACCGTGCCGTCGAAGCCGGCGAAGCTGCCCTCGTCGGCCATCAGCTTCGCGGCCCGGATGAAGCCGGTCCAGGCGGCGCGGGCGAGCGACGAGCCGACGCTGATCCGGCGCACCCCAAGCTCGGCGAGGTCGGACACCTTCAGCCCCACGTTCGAGCTCATCAGGACGTTGACGGGCTTTGGGGCGACGGCCGCCACGATAGCCTTGATCTCGTCGCGCTTGCGCGGGCCGGGCGCGTAGAGCACGTCGGCGCCGGCCTCGGCGTAGGCCTGAAGGCGGCGGATCGATTCTTTGAGCGGGTCCTCGTGGCCGACGAGGTAGCATTCGGCCCGCCCGGTCAGCAGCACGCCAGCGCCGCTCGCGTCGATGGCAGCGCGGGCGGCCTTCATGCGCTCGATCCCGAGGGCGAGGTCGTAGAGGGGCTTGTCCTTGTCGCCGGTCGAATCCTCGATCGACAGGCCGGCGACCCCGGTCTCGATGCAGCGCCTGACGTTCTCGGCGACGCCCTCGGGCTCGTGGGCGTACCCTGACTCGAAGTCGGCGTTCACCGGGAGTTCCGTCACCTCGACGATCTCGGCGATGTGGGCAAGCGCCATGTCGAGGGGCACGGCCCAGTCGGTGTCGGGCAGCGCCTTCGAGAAGGAGAAGCCCGAGCTCGTCGTGGCGAGCGCCTTGAAGCCGAGCCGGCGCAGGTAGCGCGCCGAGCCCGCGTCCCACGGGTTCGGGATCACGAAGCAGCCGCTCTCGTGGAGGGCCTGGAAGGCGGCGCGGCGGTCCTCGATGTCGGCCATGGTCGTCACCCGAACAGGAAGTTCCAGGCGAGGAAGCCGACGACGATGACGAGGGCCATCGCCCCGATCACGCCGGCATAGACCGTCGCCACGAACCCGAAGATGAACATCGACAGGCCGCCGATGACGGCACCGGTCGCGATGTAGGGGCCGCCGCGCTTCCAGTGCCCGACGGCGCCGCCGAGGACGGCGCCGGCCAGCGTCAGGACCGACACGAGGACGATGGTCTGCGTGCTCAGGTCCATGGCTTAAAGCGCCCCCTAGTGGTTGTCCCGCGGCACGGAGGCCTGCGCCACCTTCTGGTACTTGACGGCGGGTTTCAGGACCATGCCCTCGGAGAGCTGGTCGACCATGGCGCGCTGGATCTCCTGCCAGGGGGTCTGGCTCGCCGGATAGGCGTAGCCGCCGCGGGCCTCGAGGTCGCGCCGCCGCCGCTCGATCTCCTCCGGAGAGAGGAGGATGTTGGCCGAGCGCTTGTTGAGGTCGATGCGGATGCGGTCGCCGCTTTGCAGCAGGGCGAGACCGCCGCCCGCCGCCGCCTCCGGCGAGGCGTTGAGGATCGAGGGCGTGCCGGACGTGCCCGATTGGCGCCCGTCGCCGATGCAGGGCAGCGAGAGCACGCCGCGCTTGATGAGGGCGCCGGGCGGCTGCATGTTCACGACCTCGGCGGCGCCGGGATAGCCGATCGGCCCCGCCCCGCGCATGATCAGGATGGTGTGCTCGTCGATGCCGAGCGCCGGATCGTCGAGGCGGTGGTGGTAGTCCTCCGGGCCGTCGAAGACGACGACCGGCCCCTCGAAGGCGTTCGGGTCGTCCGGGTTGTCGAGGTAGCGCTTCTGGAATTCCTCGGAGATCACGCTCGTCTTCATGATCGCGCTCTCGAACAGGGTCCCCTTCAGGTTGAGGAAGCCGGCGTTCTGCTTGAGCGGCTCCTTGTACGGCTTGATCACCTCGCGGTCCCACGAGAACCGGCCGCGGCAGTTGTCGCCGATGGTCCTGCCGTTCGCCGTGATGCAGCCCTCGTGGATGCGGCCGGCCTCGATCAGCTCGGCGATCACCGCCGGCAGGCCGCCGGCCCTGAAATACTCCTCGCCGAGGTAGAAGCCCGCCGGCTGCATGTTGACGAGGAGCGGCACGTCGAACCCGACCTTCTCCCAGTCGTCGCAGGTGAGGCTCACGCCGATGTGGCGGGCGATGGCGTTGATGTGGATCGGCGCGTTGGTCGAGCCGCCGATCGCGGTGTTCGCCACGATGACGTTCTCGAACGCCTCGCGGGTCATGATGTCGGAGGGCCGCAGGTCCTCCCACACCATGTCGACAATGCGCTTCCCCGTCTCGTAGGCCGTCTGCCCGCGCTCGCGGTAAGGCGCCGGGATCGCGGCGGAGCCGGGGAGCGACATGCCGAGCGCCTCGGCCAGCGCGTTCATGGTCGAGGCCGTGCCCATGGTGTTGCAGTGGCCGACGGAGGGGGCCGAGCCCGCCACGATGTCGATGAACTGCTGGTAGTCGATGTCGCCGGCGGCGTGGCGCTCGCGGGCCTTCCACACCACCGTGCCGGAGCCGAGCCGCTCGTTCTGGCTCCAGCCGTTCAGCATCGGACCGACGTTGAGCGAGATCGCCGGGATGTTCACGGTCGCGGCCGCCATGAGGCAGGCCGGCATGGTCTTGTCGCAGCCGGTGAGCAGCACCACCCCGTCGAGGAAGTAGCCGTAGAGCAGCTCGACGAGGGAGAGGTAGGTGAGATTGCGGTCGAGGCAGGCGGTCGGGCGCTTGCCGGTCTCCTGGATCGGATGGGTCGGGAACTCGAAGGCGACGCCGCCCGCCGCCACGATCCCTTCGCGCACGCGCTTCGCGAGCTCGAGGTGGTGGCGGTTGCAGGGGGAGAGGTCGGAGC
>DASVVU010000306.1:0-35245 GCA_036386395.1 Beijerinckiaceae bacterium
GACCGTCGACCAGCTCGTCACCGCGATCAACGGCAATTCGAGCCTGACCGGCAAGGTCAAGGCCTCGAACGACGGCGGCAAGCTGCGGATCGAGAACCTCTCGACCGAGGCCCTGACGGTCGTCGGCGCCACCTCCTCCGACGTCAACGGCGGCACCGGCCTCTCCAACACCCAGACCGTCTCGGGCAACGACGTCCGCAAGAACCTCATCACCCAGTTCAACGAGCTGAGGAAGCAGCTCGACAAGCTCGCGGGCGACGCCGGCTACAACGGCGTCAACCTCCTGCGGGCCGACCGGCTCAAGGTCATCTTCAACGAGAGCGCCACCAGCGTCCTGGACATCCAGGCCCAGGACGTGAACGGCACGCCCCGGGGCATCAGCACGGACTCGACCTCGCTGAACATCTACGCCGCCGACGCGGCCGAGTTCAGCGACGACGCGGCGCTCGACACGCGCCTCGACCGGCTCGGCGATGCCCTCACGGTGGTGCAGACGCAGGCTTCGTCCTTCGGCTCGAGCCTCGCGACGGTGCAGATCCGGCAGGACTTCACCAAGACGATGATCAACACGCTCCAGACCGGGGCCGACAACCTCACCCTCGCCGACACCAACGAGGAGGGTGCGAACCTCTTGGCCCTCAACACCCGCCAGCAACTCTCACAGACCGCGCTCTCGCTCGCGGCGCAGGCCTCCCAGGCCGTGCTGCGGCTGTTCGGCTAAGGCGGAAGCAAGGCCGCAGGAGGCGCCCCATGACCCTCAAGGTCGAGCTCAAGCCCGGCGAGCGGATCATCGTCGGCACCGCGGTCATCCGCAACGGCGACGCCCGCGCCCGCCTCCACATCGAGGGCGACGCGCCGATCCTGCGCGAGAAGGACATCCTGACGCCGGCGACGGCCGACAGCCCGGCGAAGAAGATCTACCTCGCCGTGCAGCTCATGTACCTCTCGGGCGACCTCTCGGCCCACCACGAGTTCTACTTCCCCCTCGTGCAGGACTTCCTCGCGGCGGCGCCGAGCGCGCTGCCGCTCATCGCCGAGGTCAACAGCCGGATCCTCGCCGGCGACCTCTACAAGGCCCTCAAGGCCGTAAAATCGCTGATTGCCTATGAACAGGAGCTGATCGCCCATGCAACAGGCGGCGACCGCGTATTCGAAGGTAGCCCAGGCCACCCAGTCGCCCCGTGAGCTCGAGGCGGCCATCCTGATGAAGGCCGCGACGAAGCTCCAGGCGATCCGGGACGACTGGGACGGGAAGCGGCCCGAGCTCTTCGACGCCCTGACCTACAACCGCAAGCTCTGGACGATCTTGGTCTCGTCGGCGACCGAGGAGGAAAACCCTCTGCCGCTGCCGATCAAGCAGAACCTCGCGAACCTCGGCATCTTCATCTTCAACCACACCCTCGCGGTGATGACGCAGCCGGCGCCCGAGCGGCTCGGCATCCTGATCACCATCAACCGGGAGATCGCCGCGGGCCTGCGGACGCAGCCGGCCGAGGCGGCCTGAAGAGTCTCAGCGCGGGGCAGGCTCGCCGCGGCGGGCGCGGACGCGCACGACCGTGCGCAGCGGCCCGGCGTCGGTCTCGGTGCGGGCGTCGAGGGCGGCGCGGGCCTCGGCGTTGAGCCGCGCCCCGTTTCCGCCGCCGTAGCCGCCGATCGAGCGCGCGGAGCCGACGTCGACCTCGCTGCGCACCCGTCCGCTCACCCGCACGCAGGTGTCGGTGCCGGGAACCGGCGCGAAGCCCGGCCCGTGATGGGCGCAAGGTTTCGGACGCGCGGCGGAAGGGCGCTCGGCCGCGAAGGCCGGGAGGGCGAGGATCAGAGCCCCCGCGAGAGCGGCGCGAAACAGCATGGGAGACCCCGCTTCTTGGTTGAGTCCTCTTAGCGCATTCCGCTACGGAAGGCTATATCGCCCTCCTCTCTATGAAGCGCATCGTCATCATGACCGACTCGGATTCTCGTGTGATTCCAGAGTCCCTCGCTCATGATGATGGTGCACTTTCATCATGACAGAGAGGGTTTCGCAGGAATTTCCGGAGGGAGAGGCGGTCAGAGATAATTCACGATCGACAGGCGGGCGAGGATCGAGGTGGTCTGGTAGCTTGCCTGGAGGCGGGTCTGGAGGGCGAGGATCGAGGCCGCGACCTCCTCGGGGCTCGCCTCCTCGTTCCTGGTCAGCATGTCCCGCACGACCGCCCCGGTCGCCTGGTGGCGCTCCTTGGCGGCGTTCATCGCGGCCGTCGCGGAGCCGAGGTCCGAGACCATCGAATCGATTCGCTCGGCCGGGTCCGCCGGCGAGAGGTTCCGGCGCACCTTGTCGGCGAGCGCCTCGTAGCGCAGGCGCTCCGGGCCGGTGTTCGAAAAGCTCTCGGCCGCAAGCACGCCGAGGTTCGCGAGCACGTTGCGGATCGGCGCCTCGTTGGCGCGGGCGCCGGTGCCGATCACCGTGCTCTCGTCGACGCGCACGGGCGCCGTGTCACGCCCGTTCGGGATGGAGGCGAGGTCGTCGTCGCCGGCGTACCATTGCACCACCGGCTGCGAGTAGGCGCCGGCGGGCAGCGGGTTCGCGGCCGTCTGCCCGAAGAACTCCCGGGCGGCGGCGATGGACGAGGCGGTCTTCGCGTCGTCGCCCTGCATCAGGGCCGTAATCGAGGCCTGGATCGCGTTCAGAGCATTGGTGCGGGTCGCCGCGGCATCGGCGCCGATCACGAAAGTGCCCGGCTGGCCCGAGCCGGGCGGCGCAACCGCCGTAAAGGACAAAGAGGCCAGCGTCCCGTCCGGAAGCTGCACCTGGATCTGGAAACCCTCGCCGGCGGCGGGCAGGCCGGTGAAGTCGAGCTGCGCCGTCGTGGTGCCGGCCGCCGCCGTCACGCCGGCGGCGTTCGCCGTGCCCGGCAGGGCGACGTTGGTCATATTTTCGGCCAAGCCCACGATCTTGAGGCCGAGCCGCGCCGCGTCCGCGGTCGAGATCGACAGCGACTCGACGCCGGCCGCGCTCGCCGAGGCAAGGGTCGCGTGGCCGAGGCCGTCGCCGGCCCGGTCGGCGGTGACGCGCTCGGGGATCATGGCCCTGAGGCCGATCCGCAGCCCGTCGCCGTCCAGGATGGTCTTGGCATCAAGGACCGGCGGCCTGTCGCTCGCCCGGCCGGCGAAGATATGGCGGCCGTTGATCTCCGTGTTGAGCACGTCGATCGCGAGCTTGAGGCGCTCCTCGACGCTCTTCTGCACGGTCGTGCGCCCGTCGG
Source organism: Beijerinckiaceae bacterium (assembly GCA_036386395.1). Taxonomy (GTDB): domain Bacteria; phylum Pseudomonadota; class Alphaproteobacteria; order Rhizobiales; family Beijerinckiaceae; genus JAJKJG01. The sequence continues at coordinate 3,243 of DASVVU010000306.1, forward strand.
CGCCAGGATCGAACTTCGGCGGCGAAAGCTCGCTCTTCGTCGTCCCGGCGAGGGCGTCGAGGCGCGAGAGCCCGTCGGTCATGAGGCCGATCCGGAACTGCGCGTCCTTCACGGTCGCGAGATAGCCGTCGAGCATCGCGAGCCGGCCGCGGAAGTCGAGGCTCGTGCGGCGCTCGAGCCCCAAGCCGCCGAAGGTCTCCGAGCGCTGTCCCGTGGCAAGCCGGCGCTGGAGCTCGTCGAGCTCGCGCCGCATGCCGACGAAGAGGTCGCCCGAGCGCCGGGCCGCAAGCGAACCGGCCGAGAACGGGGTCGCGTAGGGTGATATCGCCATGGCGCCCCTCAGATCCGCAGCAGCATGTCGAGCATGTCGCGCACCGCGGTCATGATGCGGGCGTTCGCCCCGTAGGCGGTCTGGAGCTGCACCAGCATCGCCATCTCCTGGTCGACGTTGACGCCGGAGTAGTCGGCAAAGCGCGACTGGATCGCCGAGAGGGCGACCTGCTGGCCCTGGTCGAGGCGCTCGGCGCTCTCGGCGGCGGCCCCTTGAGCCTCGACGATGCGGCGGGCAAACTCGGCGACCGGCGCCGCGAAGGCTGCGCCGCCCGCGACCCCGGTCATGCCTGAGAAGGCGCGGTCGGCCTTGGTGATCGCGTCGAGGATGAACTGCGGCCGCGTGGCGTCGCCCTGGAGCACGCCGGGGTCAAAGACCACGAGCTTCGCGCGGTCGGCGAGCACCGCCGGGTTGACGGCGATGCGCTGGGCGAAGCCCGTGAGGTGCGAGCCGCCCTCGAAGGAGCCCGTGAAGGCCGTGCCGCCGTAGCCCTTGTCCACGAACAGCGGGAGTTGCGGGGCGCCGCTCCCGAAGGTGTCGACGGTGATGCCGGCCGACACCCCGGTCACGACGGTGCCGCTCGCCGCGGGCGCCACGAAGCGCCAGGCGTTGGCGGCGGGCGAATCGGCCGTGAGGTTGATGCCCTTCGCCGCGAAGGCGGCGTTGATCGAGGTGAAGACCGAGGCGGCGGTCAGCCCGCCCGCGATGTTGACCGGGATGACCGTGGCGTTGAGGTCGCCGGCGTCGGCGGGCGGGATCGTCGCCGGCGCGCCGCCGTTCGTAGGCATCAGGATGATGCGCCGCGCCGCCCCGCCGACGGTGTAGTCCAGCGTCACCGCGTTGCCGGCCTTGAGGCCGGCAAGGTCGATCTGGAAGCCGTTCGCGACCGCCGTGCCGGCGACCTGCCGGTCGGAGATGGCGCGTGAGAGGCCGGCCGCGAGCTCGTCGAGCTGGCGCTGCGCCTGCGGCAGGACCTCGTCGCGAAGCCGCAGCGCCGCCGCGATCTCGCCCGAGCGGAACATGCCGTTCGCGACGGCGTCGAAGGAGGCGCCCTGGATCGTCGTCGCCGCGATGGTGCCGACACCGCGCTGCGTGGGGTCCGTGGAATAGAGCGCGTTCGCGTCGAGCATCCCGCGCCCGTCGAAGGCGAGCTTCACGGCGGAGGAGCCGTCGAACAGCATCAGCCCGCTCGACGTCAGGAGCGTGACGGAGCCGCCCTGGCCAGGCACGACCTGCACGTCCATGAGGCCGGAGAGGTCGTTGATCAGCCGGTCGCGCTCGTCGAGGAGCCCCGGCGCGGGGGCGGTCGTCCCCGAGGCAACGACCTTCGAATTGATGGCGGCGATTCCGGAGAGGAGCTCGTTCGCGCGCGAGACGGCGGAGGCGATGCGGTTCTCGGCGTCGGTGCGAAGCCCCTGGATGCCGATCGCGACCGCGCCGATGCGGCTTGCCAGCGCGCCCGCGGCGTCGAGCACGCCGGAGCGGCCCGAGAACGACGAAGGGTCGGAGGCGAGCGTCTGCAGCGCCGCCGTAAACTCGTTCATGGCGCCGTCGAGGGAGCCCGCGCCGCCGGGCTGCCCGAACAGCCGGTCGATCTCGGCGGCGAAGCGCGCGGAAAGCGCCGTGTAGGCGGCGCCCGAGGTCTCGAGCCTGAGCTGGCGCTGCGCCACGAGGTCGATGACGCGCTCGATCTCGCCCGTCCGCACGCCGGAGGTGCGCTCGCCCGCGAGCTGCTGCACCTGCGCGACGCGCCGGCGCGAGTAGCCCGCCGTGTCGGCGTTGGCGACGTTCTGGGAGACGACGTCGATGCCGGCCTGCGTCACCCGCAGGCCGGAGGTCGCCGCGTTGAGGGCGGACAGGAGGCTCATGGCTTAATCCGCGCACCCCTCGATCATCATGATCGCCTCATCCCTCATCGGGACCGCCGTTGTCCGTCATCATGAGGCGCCCCTTGTTCATGATGGTCAGCGGAGCATGTTGAGGACGTCGGAGAGCATCTGCTGCGAGGTCGAGACCACGCGGGTGTTCGCCGAGTAGGCCTGCTGCGTCACGATCATCTTCGAGAACTCCTCGGCAATGTCGGTGTTCGAGCCCTCGACGTTGCCGCCGATGATGGTCGAGCCGTTGAGGCCGACGATCGGCAGCCCCGCCTCGAGCGTCTGCTCGTAGACGCCGCCGTCGCGGCGCTTCAGCGCGTTGTCGGCGTTGAACTGGGCGATGGAGAGCACCGCGACCGGGACCACGCGGCCGTTCGAGTAGTTGCCCGAGATGCGCCCGTCGCCGGTCACCGAGACCGCGTCGAGGGTGCCGGAGGGATAGCCGTCCTGCTGGATCGTGGAGGCCTGCACGAGGCCGCTCGCCGAGGCGTACTGGGTGAGGCCTGAGCCGCCGAAGTTGAAGGTGATCGAGCCGACGGCGTTGCCGTCGATGGTGAGGTCCGGGACGACGATCTCGTTGTTGGTGTCCGTGGTCATCTGGCCGCTGGAGTCGAACTTGATCATCTGGCCGACGTTCTGCCAGGTCACGTCGCCGGCGACGACCGGCTTGCTGTTGCGCAGGTAGAACAGGTTCCAGATGTCGGTCGTCGGGTCTTCCGTCCCGCCGGCGAGATGGAGGTCGGTCAGCACGGAAGCATCGCCGCCGATGGTGATCGGCGTGGTCTGGTCGTCCTTGGTCAGGATGAGCCGGTTCGACGAATCGAGGGACGCGGTGACGCCTGTCGCGCCGCTCGCATTGTTGATCGCGTTCAGGACGGCGGTGATATCGTCGCCCGTCGTCAGGGCAATGTTGGTGGGCAGGCCGGCCCCCGAGGCGATGGTGAGATTGCCGCCGGGAGCGGAGATCGCGAAGCTGGCGCCGATTGGGGCCGTCCCGGTCGCGGTGGCCGGGCCCGCGCTCTGGACCTTGGCCCAGCGCAGCTGCACGTCGATCGGCGCGCCGACCTGGTTGTAGACCGTGATGGCGCCGCCGTTGATGCTCTGGCTCATGAACCGGCCCTGGTCGTCCATGCGCACGGCCAGACCCGACCCGGCCAGCTTGTCCGGCGCCACGCGGGGATCGTAGCCGGGTGGCGTGGTCGGCATTGTGAGGATCTGCGAGCCGTTGCCCGCATTGGTCGTGGCGCTCGAGGTCGCCGGGCTCGACGGCAGGTTCGCGCGGTAGAGGATCTCGGTGGTCGAGCGGGCCGGCAGGGGATCGGTCGAGATCTGGATGATGCCGTTGCCGGCGCCCCTGACCTCGCCGGTGATCGGGTCGATGGAGGAGCCCTTGAGGTAGTAGCCGGCCCCGTTCACGAGGAAGCCGTCCTTGTCCATGGTGAAGTCGCCGCGCCGGGTGTAGAGGTCGGCGCCGCCGAAGATCGGGCGGTTGTTGGCCGTGCCCGAGCGCTCCTGGACGATGAAGTAGCCTTCGCCGTTGAGCGCCATGTTGGTCGGGATGCCGGTCGACTGCAGGTCGCCCTGGATGGTGTTGGTGAGGCGCGAGAAGCCCAGCACCGAGCCCGCGAGCTCGTGCCTGTAGGGCAGCTCCGGGATGAGGTCGACGAAGCTCGTGTCGAGGCGCTTGTAGCCCGTCGTCTGCGAGTTCGCGATGTTGCCGGAGATGTTCTCGAGCGCATAGGACTGCGCCCTGAGGCCCGACACGGCCGTCGTCATTGCCCCGAAGATACCCATGAGCCCCTCCACGCCGCGCGACCGCGCGGACACAATCGTCCGGGGGGATGTGTGGCAACTGCCGTGCCATGGGAATTATCGAGGACAGTCAATAAGTTGGCGTTTCATCCAGGAGCCCTGACCCGGCCAAAACCGCCGCTCCGCCCGGCAAATCCTGCCGGGCGGCGCTGTCATTCCGGGGCGCGCGGAGCGCGAGCCCGGAACCCATAAACACGACGTTTCCGATGAGATTGAAGCGGTCGTGCGCGTTCGGCGCCGCAGGTGCTTATGGGTTCCGGGCTCCTCGCTTCGCAAGGCCCCGGAATGACAGGTGGGCGCGCTTACCGGGCCGCCTCCTCCCTCGTCCCGCCCAAAAGCTCGCCGGCGACGTCGCCGAGCTTCGGCGGGGGTTCGCGCAGGAACGGCAGGGGGCGGCAGACCGCGATCGCGGCGAGGCCGAATCTCGCCGTCATGAGGCCGTTGAGGACGCCTTCGCCGAGCTTCGCCGAGATGCGCGCCGCAAGGCCGAGGCCCACGACCTGCTGGACGAGGCTGTCGCCGACCGCGACGCCGCCGGTGACGGCGAGGTGCCCGAAGGCGGCGCGGGCGAGGCGCAGGAAGCCGAGGAGCCCCGGGCGGCCGCCGTAGATCATGGAGATGCGGCGAAGCAGCCGCACCGCCGCGAAGACCACGAAGGCGACGTCGACGATGGCCCGGGGCGAGACCGCGGTCACCACAGAAACCTGCTTCGCGGCGTTCGCGACGGCGCGCTTCGCGGCGAGATCGAGCGGCGCGACGAGCTCGCGCTCGGCCAAGGCGATGCGGTCGTCGGCCTCGATGATCTCCTCCGACCACGCCGCGAGGCGCTTGCGGCCGGCGGCGGTGTGGGCGCGCTCGCCGTAGAGGGCGATGAGGTCGCGCACGACGCGCTTCGCGGCGGCGTGGTCGCGGACCGCGACGGCGTCGGCCGCCGCCTCGCGCAGGCGCTCGATGCGGCGCTCGCGCAACATGCCGGCAAGCTCGCGCCCGACGATGGCGAGGAAGGCGATGAGGGCGAGCGTAGCAAGCACGAGTGCGACCCAGCCGAGCCAGGGTGCGGCGGCGAAGAGGTCGCGGATCAGCCGCTCGAGGCCGATGCCGATGGCGAGCATGACGAGGCCGCCGAGCGCCGAGAGGAGGATGCCGCCCCACGACGGGCCGCGGCGCTTAGGGATAGGCACCAGCGCCCCGTCGGCAGCCTCGATCGCCTCCGGCGGCTCCTCGGTGATCACGATGTCGCGCCCTTCCGGCGGGAGCTCGTCGGGCTTGACCGTCGCGACGTTGGGATCGTCGAGGCGGAAGGCGCGGGGGGCGCGGGTCATGCGAGGTGGTCCCCGATCAGGAACTCCAGCGCCCGGTCGAGACGGATGTGCGGCAGCCGCCCGGGGCGCCCGAGGGCGTCGCGTCCGACTTTCGGCGGGCGAAAGCGCGGGAAGCGGAGCGACCCCGGCGGCACCGCGCCTTCGAGCACGGCTTCCGGGCGCTCCGGCAATTCGCCCGGGAAGACCGCGGCCTCGGCCTCGCCGTCGAAGACTTCGTCGCCGACGCGCTCGCCCGCCTCCGGCGTGCCGGCGACGGCCTGGAGGGTGTCCCAGCCCTCGCGCACGACGGTCTCGCGAGTCGCGCGCACGGAGGCGAGGGCCACGGTGCCGACACGCGCGCCGGCGGCCTCGGTGCGGCGGACCGCGCGGGCGACGAGGAAGCGGACCAGCGCCTCCAGCCGGTCGTGACTCGTGTGGTGGACGTGATCGGCCTTCGTCGCGGCGAAGAGCACCCGGTCGGCGCGGGGAGAGAACAGGTGTGCAAGATACCCGCCGCGGCCGACCCGGAAGGTCAGGAGCACCTGGTCCAAAGCCTCCTCCAGCTCGGCCAGCGCCGCAGGGCCCGCGTCGACGGCGGCGAGCACGTCGACCAGCACGATCTGGCGGTCGATGCGCTGGAAGTGGTCGCGGAAGAACGGGCGCACCACGTGCGTCTTGTAGGATTCGAAGCGCCGCTCCATGAGGGCCGCGAGCGTGCGCGGCGCGATCGCCTGGTCCGGCGCGAGGTCGAGGGGCGCGAAGGTCAGGGCCGGCGATCCGGCGAGGTCGCCGGGCATGAGGAAGCGTCCTGGCGGCGTCGTGGCGACGGCCTCGGGTCCGGCCCGGAGCGCCGCGAGGTAGGCCTTGAAGGCGTCGCTCGCGCGGGCCGCGACCCCCTCGTCGGCAGGGCCGGCGGGGTCGAGGACGCGAAAGCTTTCGTGCCAAGGCGCCGCTGCGGCGGCGCGGGCGAGCCTGCGGCTCGCCTCGATGGTGCGGCGCGACCAGTCGCGGTAGCCGGCCTCGATGAGGGGGAGGTCGAGGAGCCATTCGCCCGGGTAGTCGACGATGTCGAGGGTGAGGGTCGCCGGGCCGCGGCGCCAGCCGGAGGCGCGCTCGTACTCGACGTCGAGGCGAAGCTCGCCGATGCGCTCGGTCGAGCGCGGCCAGCGCCGCGCCTCGGTCAGCGCCGCAACATGCTCCTCGTAAGGGAAGCGCGGCACGGCGTCGTCGGGCTGGTGGTCGAGGCGGGCGCGGCGGATGCGCCCCTGCGAAGAGGCGCGCAGCGCCGGCAAGGTGTGGCCCTCGACGAGGTGGTGCACGAGGGCGGTCGTGAACACGGTCTTGCCGGAGCGGGCGAGGCCGGTGACGCCGAGGCGGAGCGACGGCTGGAGGAGCTGGTTTCCCGCCTCCCACAGGCCTTGCGCCGCAGCGCCCGCCCGGGACGCGATGCCGGTGAGAAACGACACGCTCAGGGCGCCGACGGGGATGGGGGCGCGGGGGCGGCGGCGCTCGCCTGCGGGCGCGGCGTGGCGCGCCCGATCGCCGCCTCGATCAGCTCCATGCTGGCGCGCAGCACCCCGAGCTCGACCGCCGACATGGCGAGCATCACGCGGGAAAGATTCGGCAGAGCCGTGCCGTCCGGCGCGAAGAGCTTGAGGTCGTCCGCCGGCCCGAGGTCGAGGCCCTGCACCATCCTGGCCGCGTAGTTGCGGATGCGGCCCTCGTCGACGGTGCAGGCGGCGGGCCTCGGGATGCTCGCCGTCGCGGCTGTCGCGGTTGCCGCCGCGACCCGGACGGGCGTGGCCGCGACCGGCTTCGGTCGCGTGGCCTGGACGATGCGGGAGTCCTTCGCCCGCCCCGCCGCCGCGACCGAGGCCGGGGTCGGCTGGCGCCGCCGCGGCGCCGGGGCGAGGGAGGCCGAGATCGTCGCCACCTTGCGTTCGCCGAGGCCGACCGCGATGTCGGGCACGCGAAAGGTCGGCAGCGGGCGCAGCGGAACCCGCGACACCTGCGGCGCCGCGGGGCGCGGGCTCGCAATCTTCGCCTTTCGGCCTGCCGTCGCGGCCCCGGCCGTCGGCCGCGCCGGCGATGCCGACGATGATGCAACGGCGGCCGCCGACGGCGCGGGTCTCGCAGAAACCTTCGCGCGCTGGGCCGCGAGCCAGCGCGCCCGGAGCGTCTGGCCGATGCCGTGCACGGCGAGGCTTGCAATCGAGATCGACCCACTGCCCCCGCGGCACTCGGCCGGGGCCCAGCGGCGGACGATGTCGAGGGCGGACTTGCGGCCGAAATCGAGGTAGTAGCGGCGCAGAAGCGTCACGGCGGCGTCGGCGCCCTTGTCGGCGCTCGAGAAGCCGACGTGGCCCTCGTCGTCGTGGCCGATCTCGCCGTTCCAGCGCGCCCGCTTGATGCACCAGTAGTTGTTGAGCTTGACGCACCGCGTCACCACCGGCCGCTCGACCCCGAGCAGCACCGCGAGCGCCGAGACCGGCGCGGGCTGGAGGTCCTGCACGGCCTCGAGGCGCCAGTTGCTGACCGCCCGCTCGGCGGCCCGGTAGGCCGGCGCCGGCGCGGCGCTCTCGCCCGCCGCCGCGACCGCGCGGGCCTTCAGCGCCGCCGCCTCGGCGAGCGAACGCTCGAGCGTCGGGCCGCCCGCGAGGGCAAGCGCACTGGGCCAGAACAGGAAGTCGAGCACGGGTCACCGGATCCTGGACGGAGTGTAGCCCCTGGCGCGCCGCGACGCACGCGATCACGCACGAACCTGGAAAACGAACGGCGCGCCGATCGGTTCGGCCTTCCCCCCTCTCCCCGCTTGCGGGGAGAGGGTTGGGGTGAGGGGCTGGGGGAGTTCGCTCACCCGGCCCCTTACCCGCTCGCTTCGCGAGTCGGCCTCTCCCCGCTTCGCGGGAGAGGAGAAGCCCCTAGTCGTCCTCGTCTTGCCCGAGCGACTTCGGCGTGACGAACCGGTCGAGCCTCCCTGAGCCGGGCGCGACCGCGCCCCAGTCCTCGGCCGTAAAATCGAGGACCGCGAGCCCGGCGGTCGGATAGCGTCTGGCCATGCGGGCGAAGGCGTAGCGGTCGCCGTGGCCGATCAGGAGCTTCGCCAGATCCTCGAAGCCCGGGTTGTGCCCGACCATGAGCAGCGTGCGGACCTCGGGCCCGACCTCGCGGACGATCTTCAGAAGCTGGTCTGCCGGCGCCTCGTAGATGCGCGGCTCGAAGCGCGCCGGCACCTCGCCGAGCCTCGGCGCGATGGCCTCCCAGGTCTCGCGGGCGCGCCGCGCCGTCGAGACGAGGGCGAGATCGGGAATGAGCTGCTCGTCGGCCAAATGCGCGGCGACGCGGGGCAGCGCCTCCCGCCCGCGATCGCTGAGCGGGCGGTCGATGTCGACCATCCCGTCCGGGGGAGCGGCCTTGGCGTGGCGCAGGAGTATGAGGCGGCGCATGCGCAGTCCCGGATGACGCCGCGCAAGATGGGGTTTTCCGGCCGGGGCGCAAGCGGCCTTCTTCACAAAGCCGGCATGACGCGCGAAGGTGCGCGCCCGGACACGAAGGGAGGCGTCATGTTCCGTTCCATCGCCGGCGAGGTCGCCTGGGTCACGGGAGCCGGCTCCGGCATCGGGCAGGCCGGTGCGGTTTTCCTGGCCAAGGCCGGCGCCAAGGTGGTGTTGAGCGGCCGCCGCGTCGAGCCGCTGGAGGAGACCGCCGGCCTGGTGCGCGAAGCGGGCGGCACGGCCCTCGTCGCGCCCGCCGACATGCGCGACGCCGGACAGGTGCGCGCGGTCGCGAAGCGGATCGAAGACGAGTTCGGCCGCTGCGACATCCTCGTCAACAGCGCCGGCCTCAACGTCAAGAACCGCAGCTGGCGCGAGGTCGACCCGGAGGCCTTCGACTCGGTGGTCGAGGCCGACCTCTCGGGCCCCTTCTATGCCTCCTCGGCGGTGCTGCCGATGATGCGCGCCCGGAAGGGCGGGCTCATCATCCACATCTCGTCCTGGGCCGGGCGCTACGTGTCGCGGCTCACGGGGCCCGCCTACTGCGCGGCGAAGCACGGGCTCGTGGCGCTCTCCGAGAGCCTGAACCAGGAGGAGTGCCGGCACGGCATCCGCTCCTGCTGCATCTGCCCCGGCGAGGTCGCGACCCCGATCCTCGACAAGCGCCCTGTGCCGGTGACGGCCGAGGACAAGGCCCGCATGCTGCAGTCCGAGGACCTCGCCGAGACCATCCTCTTCGTGGCACGGCTCCCCGTGACCGTCTGCATGAACGAGATCCTGATGAGCCCGACCTGGAACCGCGGCTACATCGAGGGCGTGAAGCTGTGAGCCTCAGCCGCCCGGCCGGAGCCGCACCCCAGGCCGGATCTTCGTGAAAGCGAAGCTCGCCGGGTCTTCGAGGTTCACGCCTGGGGCGAGGCAGACGATCACCCGCTCGGCGATGTCCTGGAAGCCGGAGCGGAAGTGAGCCGAGCTCTTGACCGCGATGATCGCCCGCGAGTTCAGGTCGACGCCGAGGTGCGAGAAGGTCTCCTTGTGGACCGGCTGCTGGCGGATCGTCGCGGCGAGCACCTCGACGCCGTTCTTCGCGAGGAGCGCGGTCGGCCCCATAGTGGCGGTCGCGGCGCGCAGCATCGGCGAGGTGCCGCGGAAGCGGCCGTCGCTCAGGGCGGCGACGCGCCAGGGGCCGGGGAGCGGTTCCTGGCCCGGCCCCTCCCCTCCCCCGCCCAGCGTCGCGACGGTGCCGCCGATCCCCGCCGCGTGGGCCGCGGCGGCCGCCTTCGGGTCGTGCACGATGCCGACGACGGCGCGCTCGGCGCCTTGGCCGAGAAGCTCGGCGATGAGGCCGGTGGTGTTCGAGGGCGCGCCGGCGCCGGGGTTGTCCTGGGTGTCGGCGATGACCACCGGCCGCGCCGCATCCGTCGCGATCCGCAGAGCCTCGCGCACCGCCTCCGCGGCCGGCAGCGGGCGATGGGCGGCGAAGCCGGACTCAGCCGCAAGCAGTGAAGCGAAGAGCCGGTCGGCGGCGGCGTCGACGTGCGCCTGGTCCGGCCCGTAGGCGGTGACGCTGGGACCCACGTCGCGGATGTCGGCCGGCGGGAAACCCATGTTGAGGGAGAGGTGCACGCCGGTCTCGGCCTCGATGCGGGCGAGCTCCTCGTAGAGTCCCTTCGACGGCTCGACGTAGGTGCAGCCGGTCGTCACCGGCACGAGGAACGGCGCCTGCCGCAGCGCCCGGGCCGGGCGCGGCTTCCAGGAGAGCACCCGGTCGAGCCATTCGGCGCAGCGCGCGCCCGAGAGGCCCCAGTCGACGTGCGGGTAGGTGCGATAGGACGAGATGAAGTCCGCGTGCTCCACCATCTCGGGCGAGACGTTGGCGTGGAGGTCGAGGGATGCGAGGATCGGCACGTCCGGCCCGACGGCCGCGCGGACGCGGGCCAGAAGCTCGCCCTCGCCGTCGTCGTGGCGCTCCGCCACCATGGCGCCGTGCAGCTCCAAAAAAACCGCGTCCGGGCGCTCGCGGCGAAGGCCCTCGACCGTGATCCCGGCCATGCGCTCGAAGGCGTCCGTCGTGACCTTGCCCGACGGCATGGCGCAGCCCCAGGCGAGCGGCACCATGGTGTGGCCGGCCTTCTCGGCCGCCTCCATGAAATACGCGACGGCGAGGTTGATGCCGCGGAAGGTCGAGAGCACCGCGTCGCCGACGGTGACGGTCGGCCAGGGGCCGGCCTCGACGAAGTCGTCCCACGGGGTCGGCCGCCGCACGAAGGTGTTGGTCTCGTGCATGAACCCGCCGACCGCGATCCTCAACGCCATTGCCCGTCCCTCTTCCCTCGTCTCGTTGCGCGACGGATCAGGTATCGCGCTTCCGCTTATGCCACCAGCCCGCGACGGCTGCGCGGAGCCATGCACACCCCGCCGTTGTGACGGCTCCGGCTACGGGGTAAGCCTCGCTCTTCGCGCCGTCCGGCGCGGTCCTGCCGGAGCCTCGACAAAAATGTCCGATCCCGCGCGGGAGGCGCCGCGCGTCCATTCCGCGTCCGGCGTGCTCGTGTGGGGACTTGCGCTCGGCCAGCTCGTCGGCTGGGGCACGCTGTACTTCGCCTTCGCCCTGTTCGTGGCGCCCATGGAGGCGGAGCTCGGGTGGTCGCGAGCCGACCTCAACGGCGCGCTCACCGTCGGCCTCCTGTCGACCGGCCTCGCCTCGATCCCGTTCGGGTGGTGGATGGACCGCTACGGGCCGCGCCTCCTGATGACAGCGGGGGCGCTGCTTGGGGCGCTGTCCCTCGCCTTATGGTCGCAGGTCTCGACGCCGCTCGCCTTCTACGGCGTCTGGGTCGGGATCGGGCTCGCGACTGCCGCGACCGTGCAGGACCTGCCCTACGCCATCGCGTCCGCCAACATCGCCGACTACCGCCGCGCCATCGCCTCGATCCTGCTCTTGGGCGGCCTCTCCTCGACGGTGTTCTATCCCCTGACCAAGGTTCTCATCGAGGGGTTCGGCTGGCGCGACGCGCTGCAGGTTCTTGCGGTCCTTCAGCTCTTGCCGGCGGCGCTCTATCTCGTGCTCCTGCCCGGCCTGCGCGGCAGCCGCACGGACGAGCGGACGGCGCAGGGCGAAGCCCTCGGCGGCTCGCCGCTGAAAGCCGCGCTCAAGCGGCCGGCGTTCTGGGGCCTGTCGCTCTGCTTCGGCGCGCAGACCTTCGCCTTCACCGGGCTCACCTTCCACATGATCCCGCTTTTGACCGAGCGCGGGCTGTCGCTCGACGCGATCGTCGCCGCGATGGCGCTGATCGGCCCGGCGCAGGTCATCGGGCGCGCGGCCCTGATGGTGTTCGGGAAACGGGCTTCGGCGCGCTTTCTCGGGCGCGCGGTCGTGCCGCTGATGCCGCTCGCCATGGTGCTGCTCCTCACCATGGCGCCCTTCGGGCTTCCCGGCCTCGCCCTCTTCGCCCTGGTGTTCGGGACCGCGAACGGCATCATCACCATCGTGCGGGCGACCGGCATCGCCGAGATTTTGGGCGCCCGCGGCTACGGCGCGATCTCCGGCGCCATGAACCTCGTCCTCATGGTCCCGCGCACCGCGGCGCCGCTCGCCGTCGCGGCCGTGTGGGAGGCGCAGGGACGCTACGATGCGGCGCTGTGGCTGCTCGTGTCGATCACGGCCGTGGGGGCGGTGGCATTCTGGCTCGCTTCGATGGAGCGGCCTCGCGAAGGGTGAGGCGCTACCGCCCCTCCCGCCGCGCCATGAAGGCGAGCTTCTCGAACAGGTGCACGTCCTGCTCGTTCTTGAGGAGGGCGCCGTGCAGCGGCGGGATCAGCTTGCGCGGGTCGCGCTCGCGCAACTGCTCGGGGCCGATGTCCTCGGAGAGGAGGAGCTTCAGCCAATCGAGGAGCTCGGAGGTCGAGGGCTTCTTCTTGAGGCCCGGCACCTCGCGGACCTCGAAGAAGATGCGCAGCGCCTCCTCGACGAGGCGGCGCTTGATGCCCGGGTAATGCACCTCGACGATGCGGTTCATCGTCTCGGCGTCCGGGAACCGGATGTAGTGGAAGAAGCAGCGCCGCAGGAAAGCGTCGGGCAGCTCCTTCTCGTTGTTGGAGGTGATGACCACGATCGGGCGCTTGTTCGCGCGCACCATCTCGCCGGTCTCGTAGACGTGGAACTCCATGCGGTCGAGCTCGAGCAGGAGGTCGTTCGGGAACTCGATGTCGGCCTTGTCGATCTCGTCGATGAGGAGCACCGGGCGCGCCTCCGCCGCGAAGGCGTCCCAGAGCTTGCCGCGGCGGATGTAGTTGCGGATGTCCGAGACGCGCGGGTCGCCGAGCTGGCTGTCCCTGAGGCGCGAGACCGCGTCGTACTCGTAGAGCCCCTGCTGCGCCTTCGTGGTCGACTTGACGTGCCAGGTGAGGAGCGGCGCGCTTAATGCCTTCGCGATCTCCTCGGCCAGCACCGTCTTGCCGGTGCCGGGCTCGCCCTTCACGAGGAGCGGCCGCTCGAGCACGATCGCGGCGTTGACCGCGACCTTCAGGTCTTCGGTGGCGACGTAGCTCTCGGTGCCGTGGAAGCGCATGCGTGGGCCCTCTTCAACGGGGCGCTACATAGGAGCTGGAAGGAAAGCCGGCAATGCAGGCCGGTACTGGTCGGAACACGCCGCATCTTCATCATGATCGACAGCCGGTCGTCATCGGAAGCCCCCCGGATCCCGGTCGATAGGACGACGCATTCCATCATGACGACAGCCAGCGTCAGCCCAACCTCTGCCCATGGCGAAGCTCCGGAAGCTTCGGCACGGGTTGCCGGGCGAGCCGAAAGACGCCAACCAAGGTCCGAGAAACGGCGTAAGTAGCTTGCATTGCCCCTCCCGATGCGAAAGCGTGCGGGCTGGAGGAGGCCCCAAAGATGTCCGACGACGGCTACCGCAAGGATCGGCTCGGGAACCGCCGGCTCAATCCCGAGACGCTGATGCTCGGCTACGGCTACGACCCGGCCCTGTCGGAGGGCGCCGTCAAGCCGCCGGTGTTCCTGACCTCGACTTTCGCGTTCCGCTCGGCCGAGCACGGCAAGGAGTTCTTCGACTACGTCGCGGGCCGCCGCGAGCCGCCGGCCGGCACGCCCGCCGGGCTCGTCTATTCGCGCTTCAACCACCCGAACAGCGAGATCGTCGAGGACCGCCTCGCGGTTTACGAGGAGGCCGAGGCCGGCGCGATCTTCGCCAGCGGCATGGCCGCGATCGCGACCACGCTCCTCGCCTTCGCGCGCCCGGGCGACGTGGTCCTGCACTCGCAGCCGCTCTACGGCGGCACCGAGACGCTCTTGACCAAAACCCTTCAACCCTTCGGGATCGCGGCGGTCGGTTTCGCGGACGGGACGAGCGAAGATTCGGTCCGCGCCGCTGCCGAGGAGGCGGCCGGCAAGGGGCGGGTCTCGGTCGTGATGATCGAGACGCCCTCGAACCCGCTCAATACCCTCGTCGACATCGCCCTCGTGCGCCGCATCGCCGACGAGATCGGCGCGCGGCAGAGCCACCGCCCGGTCGTTGCCTGCGACAACACGCTTCTGGGGCCAATCCACCAGAAGCCCCTCGCCCATGGGGCGGACCTGTCGCTCTACTCGCTGACGAAGTACGTCGGCGGCCACTCGGACCTCGTCGCCGGGGCGGTGGTCGGCCCGCGCGAGCTCGTGCGGCCGGTGAAGATGCTGCGCGGCGCCATCGGCACGCAGCTCGACCCGCACTCGGCCTGGATGATCGCCCGCTCGCTCGAGACCCTGGCGTTGCGCATGAACGCCGCCTGCCGCAACGCCGAGATCGCGGCGCGCTACCTCTCCCTCGACCGGCGGGTCCAGAAGGTCTATTTCCCGCCCTTCCTGCCGTACGGCAGCGCGACGCGGCGCACGTTTGCGGCCCAGTGCACCGCCGCCGGCACGACCTTCTCCTTCGACGTCAAGGGCGGCGAGGCGGAGGCCTTCCGGTTCCTCAACGCGCTGCGGATCTTCAAGCTCGCGGTCAGCCTCGGCGGCACCGAGTCGCTCGCCTCGCACCCGGCCTCGACGACGCACTCCGGCGTCCCGAAGGAGGTGCGCGACCGCATCGGCGTCTCCGACGCCACAATCCGCCTCTCCATCGGCATCGAGCACCCGGACGACATCGTCGCGGACCTGACGCAGGCGCTGGCGCAGGTGGGTTGAGGTGTTCACCTCTCCCCGCTTTGCGGGGAGAGGCCGACTCGGCCCTCGGGTCTTGCCTTCGGCAAAGCCCAAGGGACAGGCTCCGCGAGCGGGTGAGGGGCCGGGTGGTGCGCCCCCAGCCCCTCACCCTCGCTCCGCCTTCGGCTCCGCTCGCCTCGCCCCTACAAGGGGGCTCGGCCCTCTCCCCGCAAGCGGGGAGAGGTGAAGGCGCCCTGGCACGCATCATGCCCGTGCCCCATACTCCCCACATACCAGCACGGAATCACATGGCAGCTCCCGCTTCACCCGAATCCTACAAGGAGGTGATCCTCTTCCTCGCCACCGCCGGCGTGGTGGTGCCGCTGTTCCTGCGCCTGCGAATCAGCCCCGTGCTCGGCTTCCTCGGGGCCGGCGTGCTGCTCGGGCCCTTCGGCCTCGGCCGCTTCGTCGGCGACGCGCCGTGGCTGTCCTGGATCACCATCGCGAACCGCGAGGAGATGGCCCACCTTGCCGAGTTCGGCGTCGTGTTCCTGCTGTTCATGATCGGCATCGAGCTGTCGTTCGAGCGCCTGTGGACCCTGCGGCGGCTCGTGTTCGGCTTCGGCTCGCTCCAGGTCGTCGCCTGCGCGGCAGCGCTTGGCGCGCTCGCGTATGTCCTCGGGGCGGAGCCCGCCGCCGCGGCGCTGATCGGCGTCGCGCTCGCCCTCTCCTCGACCGCGATCGTGGTGCCGGTGCTCGCCGGCGAGAGGCGGCTCAACGCCCCGACCGGGCGCGCGACATTCTCGGTGCTGCTGTTCCAGGACCTCGCCGTCGCCCCGGTGCTGTTCACCATCGGGGTGCTCGGGGCGCGCCAGAGCGGCGGGTTCGGGATGGCCTTCATCCTCGCGCTTGCGCAAGCCGCGATCGCGATCGTGGTGATCGTCGGGGTCGGACGGCTCGCGCTGCGCCCCCTGTTCGGGCTCGTCGCCGCGACGAAGAGCACGGAGCTGTTCATGGCGGCGAGCCTCCTGGTCGTGCTCGCGACCGGGCTCATCACCGCCGTGAGCGGCCTCTCGATGGCGCTCGGCGCCTTCATCGCGGGCCTGCTCCTGGCCGAGACAGAGTATCGCCGGGCCATCGAGGCGATGATCGACCCGTTCAAGGGGCTGCTCCTCGGCGTGTTCTTCGTCTCGGTCGGCATGGGCCTCGACGTGACGCAGCTTGCCCGCAACCCGGGCACGATCCTCGCCGGCGTCCTCGCCCTCGTCGCCGTGAAGGCCGCGCTCGTGGCGGGCCTCGCGCTTGTATTCCGCCTCGCCCGCCCGGTCGCGATCGAGAGCGCCCTGCTCCTCGGCCCCGGCGGCGAGTTCGCCTTCGTGCTCCTCGGCGGTGCCATGGCGGCCGGGCTCGTCCCCGACGTGCTCGGCCAACCGGCGCTTGTGGTCACGACGGTGTCGATGATCGCGATCCCCGGGCTCGCCCGGATCGGGCGCAGCTTCGGCCGGCGCCTCGAAGCCCGCCGGGACGAGGCCGACGCCGAGCCCCTGCCGGCGCCCGAGAAGGGCCGGGTGATCGTCGCGGGCTTCGGGCGCGTCGGCCAACTCGTCGGCGACATGCTCGCCCGCCACGGCGTGCCCTATCTCGCCATCGACCAGAACCCCGCCCTCGTGCGCGGGCAGCGGGAAGCCGGCAAGCCGGTCTACTTCGGCGATTCGGCGAACCCGGAGTTCCTGCGCCGCTGCGGCATCGAGAGCGCCCGCGCCCTCGTCGTCACCCTCGACGGGCCACGCGGCATCGAGGCCGTGGTGGCGGCGGCGCGCGACGAGCGTCCCGTCCTCACGATCGTGGCCCGCGCCCGCGACGCCCGCCACGCCACCGCCCTCTACGATCTGGGCGTCGACGACGCGGTGCCGGAGAACTTCGAGGCGAGCCTGCAGCTCTCCGAGGCCGTCCTCGTCGACATCGGCGTCCCCATGGGCCTCGTCATCGCCTCAGTGCACGAGCGCCGCGACGAGTTCCGCAAGACCCTGAAGCGCGTCGACCGCGCCTCCGGTGAGGTGCGCGAGCCGCAGTTCCGCGGACGGCGCAGGACGCGCGCGTGAACCCGGATCAGCGTGAGACGTGCCCCTCCCGGCGTCTCATATCCGTCGCGGAGATGGAGTGGATGCCCTCGTCGAGGTCGATCCTTTCCACGGAGTATCCGACGTCCCGGCCATAGAAGATGTTCGTCACGTTCGGGATCGGGACGACGATGAAGCGGCCCTCGAACTCCCGAAGCCCGTGGTCGATGCGCGCGCGGACGTATTCGAAGTTGAAGGGGTTGTTCGGCCCGCTCACCTCGCGCACGGCAATGCAGACCTGCCCGACCCGGCGGATTCCCTCGACGATGAGCGCCTTGTGGCCGTCGTGGAAGGGCTGGTAGCGCCCGACGAAGAGCGCCGTCGGCTTCTTCGTGTCGAACACGGGACGCACGGCTTGGCATATCTGCTCCGCCCAATACTCCGGCGTTCCGTCGCCCTTGACTTCGACGTCGGGCGCATGCGGCGGGATGAACATCTGGTTGGTGTCGGGGAAACGCCCGGCCTCGATCCGGTTCACCCACACGACGAAGGCGGGCCCGCCGCTCAAGAAGGCCTCGCGCGTCTCGAGCGTCGGGCAGACGAAGTCCGCGACCGCGAAGCCGCCCGTGCGCACGACCTGGTCGCAGAGCCAGCCCATGCGGCGGGCCTGCTCGATCCGGTCGGGCAGGCTGAACCCGAGGTCCTTGTTGATGTTGGCGCGGACCTCGTCGGCATTGAACAGCACCGCGTTCAAACGCGAGGCCAGGATTCTTGCAAGGGTGGTCTTGCCCGCCCCCGGAAGGCCCATCACCAGGATTTTCCGTAAGATTTGACCCCTCCATTGCTCGCCGGGATGGGGGCCGATATAGGCGGGCGGAACGGCCGTCAAGCGCTCCATTGTGTCCTACTTACGTCTCCATGATCACCTGGCTGGCCTCTTATCCTCGCTCCGGAAACACCCTCCTCCGGATGCTGTTGCGGCAGGTCTTCGGCATCCGGACGCTGGACCTCCACCAGACGCCGATGTCGCCTCGGGCGCTGAGGCATGCGAAGCGGGACTACGGGCATCTCCAGCACCGGTTGACTCCCGAGCGCCTCTACAGTCTGGCGAAGGACAAGCCCCGCCGGTATTTCATCAAGACGCACGAGCCGCCGCTCGACGGCTCGCCGGCGATCTACGTGGTGAGGGACGGCCGCTCCGCGACGGTCTCGTATTTCCACTACTTGAAGACGGTCCCGGGCCCGCCCGCCTCGCTGGAGGACACCGTGCTCGGGCGGGTGCACCTCGGGTCCTGGAGCGAGCACCTCGAGGCCTGGGACCCCGAGAACCGGCCGGATACGCTCCTGCTCCACTACCAGGACGTCGTGCGCGGCGACGAGGATGTGATCAGGAAGATATCGGCGTTCCTGGGGCTTGAGCCGCTCGCGCCGACCTTCGTCCATGACTTCTCCGAGCTGAACAGGCGCGATCCCTACTTTTTCCGGTCCGGGAGCGACGAGGCCAACATCGAAGAGCTGCGCGGCACCGCGGCGGAGCTGTTCTGGGCCCTGCACGGGCCCACGATGGCGCGATACGATTTCGCCCGGCCGCCGCACCAGCCCGTTCCGGGGCTCCGGGAAGCGTTTCTGCAGGTCAAGCAGGAGCTTGCCGCCGAGCGCACGCGCGCCGGGGAGCTGAACGCCGACCGGGACGCGCGCCTGCAAGCGATTTCGGATCAGCAGGAGCAGCTTCGGCGCTGCGGCCTTCAGATTCGCGAGTTCGAGCAGCGCTTCGAGCGGCAGGAGAGGGATTTCCGGAAAGCGCTTCAGGAGGTCAACGCCGACCGTGACGCGCGCCTGCAAGCGATTTCGGACCAGCAGGAGCAGCTTCGGCGCTGCGGCCTGCAGATTCGCGAGTTCGAGGAGCGCTTCGAGCGGCAGGCAAGAGATTTCGAGAGGGCGCTTCAGGAGGTCAACGCCGACCGCGACGCGCGCCTGCAAGTGATCTCGGATCAGCAGGAGCAGCTTCGGCGCTGCGACCTCCAGATTCGCGAGTTCGAGGAGCGCTTCGAGCGGCAGGCAGGCGATTTCCAGAGCGCGCTTCAGGAGGTCAACGACGACCGCGATGCGCGGCTCGAAGCCCTCACGCGTCAAGCGGAGGCGATCGGCAAGCTCGAGGCGCTCTTGCGCGAGTATCAGGCGCAGTTGGAGGCGGCGAACGCCGACCGGGAAGACCGTCTCAAGGCGATCGTCGAGCAGCAGGATACGATTCTCAAACTCCAGCAGCTGCTGGATGAATGCAATACGGATCGCGAGGCGCGCCTCAAAACCATCGTCCGGCAGCAGGAGACGATTGCACGCCTGGAGCAAGAGCTCGCTGGCCGCAGTGCCGCGGACTGAAGGGCTCGCCGCCGAGGTTGGCGCACCCGCTTGACCTTCCGCCCTCGCCTCCGACATTGGGCGCCATGTTCCTGACCTTCTTCGCCGAGCTGCGCGCCGCCAAGGTCCCGGTGACCCTGCGGGAGTACCTGACCCTGCTCGAAGCCCTCGACCAGGATCTCGCGGAGAAGAAAGTCGAGGACTTCTATTATCTCTCACGCGCCTGCCTCGTGAAGGACGAGCGCAACCTCGACAAGTTCGACCGGGTCTTCGGGCACGTGTTCAAGGGCCTGGAAAACCTCGGGCAGGCGCTGGAGAAGGCCGAGATCCCGGAGGAGTGGCTGAAGAAGCTCGCCGAGAAGTATCTCACCGAGGAGGAGAAGAAGCAGATCGAGGCGATGGGCTGGGACAAGCTCCTCGAGACCCTGAAGGAACGGCTCAAAGAGCAGAAGGGGCGCCACCAGGGCGGCTCGAAGTGGATCGGCACCGCCGGCACCTCGCCTTACGGCGCCTACGGCTACAACCCCGAAGGCATCCGCATCGGACAGGACGGCAACCGCAACTTCCGCGCCGTGAAGGTGTGGGACAAGCGCGAGTTCAAGGACCTCGACGACACGGTCGAGCTCGGCGTGCGCAACATGCGCATCGCGCTCCGGCGTCTGCGCCACTTCGCCCGCACCGGTGCTGCGGAGGAGCTCGATCTCGACGGCACCATCAAGGAGACGGCGCAGAAGGGCTACCTCGACGTGAAACTTCGCCCCGAACGGCGGAACGCCGTGAAGGTGCTGCTCTTCCTCGACATCGGCGGCTCCATGGACTGGCACGTCGAGCGCGCCGAGGAGCTGTTTTCCGCGGCGCGAGCCGAGTTCAAGCACTTCGAGCACTTCTACTTCCACAACTGCCTCTACGAGCGCGTCTGGAAGGAGAACCGGCGCCGCTGGGACGAGGTGACGCCGACCCTCGACGTCATCCGCACCTATCCGTCCGACTACCGCGTCGTCTTCGTCGGCGACGCCTCCATGTCCCCTTACGAGATCGTCATGCCGGGAGGCTCGGTCGAGCACTGGAACGAGGAGGCGGGGCAGGCCTGGGTCGAGCGGCTCCTCGCCCACTTCCACAAGGCGGTGTGGCTCAACCCCGTGCCGCAGAAGCACTGGGACTACACCCAGTCCATCGGCCTCCTGCGGCGCCTCTTCGGCGAGCGCATGTTCCCGCTCACCCTCGAGGGCATCGACCAGGCGATGCGCGAGCTCGTGCGCTGATCGGCCTCCTTGGAGGATGGCCGTTCGAGGGCTATTATCCGGGCCTCGAACCTTCGAGTCACAGGGAGAGGCGGCATGGCTGAGGAAAAGGTGCAGGTCTCGGCCGAATTGTCCAAGGACCTGCTGGATACCCTGGAGCAGCTCGCCAGGCAGCGCGGGGTTTCGGCCAACACGGTCCTGCAGCAGGCGATCCAGACCGAGAAATTTTTCGCCGACACGGTAGCCGCCGGAAAGAAGGTGCTGCTCCAAAATAACGACAAGTCGATGGAGCAAGTGCGGTTCAAGCACGTACCAGCCTGATCGTGAGTGTGAGCTTTGCCGGACGAACCCGTCGATCTGACGACACGCGGTGCACCCGCGGCCGCGCGGCTTGAAGACCGCGCCGCGGCCATTCAGCCGCACACCGAACCCTACGATCCTAGCCGCGATCGCGAAGAAACGCGTGGCCGGATCGCCATGTATCTCGTCTGGACACTGATCATCCTCGTCGCCGCCACATTCGTTTTCGCCATCGTGACCGTGCTCGGCTGCGCCGTTGCAAGCTGCAACACCCAAACGAAGGACCTCGAGGCGGTGCGAATGGTCGTCCAGCTGCTCCTCACGCCGATTGTGGGCCTCGTCGGGGCCGTCGCAGGGTTCTATTTCGGCGAGAAGAGCGGTAAGCCCGGCTAGTGCCGGCCGAAATCCCCCTCACCTACACCCAGAACCCCCGTCCGGTCGGCTTTCCCGTCACCTACAAGCTCGTCAGTGACCGTCTCGTCGTCGACACGGTGAAGCGCGTCGACGAGTTCCCCTTGCGGGACGTGGAGCAGGTCCGCCTCACTTACGAGCCCGGCAAGCTGGCCCGCGGCTTCTACAAGGCCGCGGTGCGATTCAGGGACGGGCGCACCGTGTCTCTCGGCTCGGTGTCGTGGTCGAGCGTGTTCCACAGCGTCGACCAGGCGCCGGCCTACGGCGCTTTCGTGGCCGCCCTCGTCGCGGCGATCGGGGAGGCGAGCCCGCGGGCGCGGCTCGAGGCCGGCAAGCCGCGGCTCGTCTGGGGCGCCATGGTGGCGGTCGCGGCGGCGATCGCGGCCGCCATCGCCGCCGCGGTGGCGCTGCCGCTGTCCCACGGCTCGCCCATGGGCTCCCTCGTGGCCCTCGCCCTCGGGGCCGTCATGGCGTGGCAGATGGGGCCGGTGGTGCGGCGCAACCGGCCGCGGCGCTTCACGCCGCAGACGCTTCCCGCCGATCTTCTCGGCGGCGCAGGCCGTGGCGCCGCGGGCGTCACCCCTGCCGCTTCGGGGTCTGGACCACGAGGCCGTCGAGCTCGGGGCGGACCCTGATCTGGCAGGAGAGGCGCGAGGTCGGGCGCACGTCGGAGGCGAAGTCGAGCATGTCCTCCTCCATCGGCGAGGGCGGGCCGACCGCGTCCTTCCATTCCTCGTCGACGTAGACGTGGCAGGTCGCGCAGGCGCAGGCGCCGCCGCACTCGGCGACGATGCCGGGCACGTCGTTGCGGATCGCCGTCTCCATGACGGTCGAGCCCTCCTCGGCCTCGACCTCGCGGGAGGTGCCGTCCTGGTCCTGGTAGGTGATTTTGATCATCGTCGAGCCCGCGCCCCAAGCGGGTCGCTCCTTAGAGCAAGGCTTGCGGGTTGGCGAGAGCCGGGGCCGGCGTTCAGGCGGCGGCGTCCCGCCAGCGCAGGGCGACGGCGGCGCGGGTCTCGGCCACCGCCTTCGTAAGCTTGAGGCCGAGCCGCGAGAGGGTCTCGGCCGGGCGAGCATCGTCGAGGGCGCCCTCGAAGGTCTCGGCCAAGGACGCGAGGCGCCAGGCGCCGACGGCGCGGGCCGCGCCTTTGAGGGTATGGGCCGCGTCGGCCCGCTCGGTCGGGTCCTCGCCCGCAAGGATGAGCGGCAGGAGCCGCACGCACTGCTGCTCGAACAGGGCCAGCACCTCCCGCTCGAGCGCCCGGTCGGCGAAGGTCTGGCGGGAGAGGTGCGCAAGGTCGAGGATTCGCCCATTGGGAGAAGCGGCGCTCATGGTTGTCGATCCTTAAACGCGCGGGATCGTGCCAGCCGGCGCCGATGGAAGCGTTTCCGAAGCCCCCGCCCTCCCCGGACGGCGGGCGATTCCTTCCGATATGGTGAATAAGGCGTTAACGACGTTCGAAAGTGGGGCCCCGTTCGGGTTTCCATGCAGGCGGGCGGCGTCTAGACTTGGTTTGGTAAACGGCGGGCAAATCGGGGCGTGGAGAGCGGCAGGAGGCGGCTCCGCGATCCCTGCCGCGGTGCTTCGAGCGCGTCCCTTCCAGGCGCGCTTGCGGTGCTGCGTCTGCGCGTTGCGTCACGAAGGCGGACCAATGGCGAGCGAACCGAAGCGCAAGGACCCGACGGAGGCGGCCCTGTCGGCGATCGAGCAGGCGCTCAACCTCGATACCGCGCCGGACGGCGCGGCGGCGCGGCCGGACGAGGCCGGGGAGCCGCGGCTGCCGGACGTCGGCGACGCGCTGCCCCTGTCCGAGGCGCCCCGGCGGCCGGTCGAGGGCGAGGGCGTGGCGCTCGCAGCCGGCGCCGCCGAGCCGGTCGCGCCGACGCCCGCGCCGCCGCGCCGGCCGGAGGTGGTGAGCCCCGACCGCGCCGCGGTCGCGAACGACGACCGCCAGACCGCCGGGCTTCTCCTGCAGGCGCTGCAGCGCCGCCCCTCGCGCCGCCCCTACGTCATCGCGACCCTCGCGTCGCTCCTGTGGCTCGGAGCCGTCGCCGGCTTCGCCACGACCCAGATCGAGGGAGGCTTGCGCGGCCGCGCCGGCTCGCTCCAGCCGGTGCAGGTGCTCGTCGCCGCGGTCGCCCTGTTCGGGCCGTTGGTGCTCTTCTACGTCGCCGCGATGCTGGCGGCGCGCTCCATGGAGATGAAGCTCGTCGCCCGCGCGGTCGGCGAGATGGCGGTGCGGCTCGCCCAGCCGGAGGCGTTCTCGACCGACGCGGTCGTGTCGGTCTCGCAGACGGTGCGCCGCGAGGTCGCGGCGGTCGGCGACGGGATCGAGCGCGCGCTCGCCCGCGCCGGCGAGCTCGAGACCCTGGTGCGCAGCGAGATCGCGACCCTCGAGCGGGCCTACTCGGACAACGAGTTCCGCATCCGCTCCCTCGTCGAGGAGCTCGTCTCCCAGCGCGAGTCGATCGTCGGCAACGCCGACCGGGTGCGCAACGCCATCACCGGCTCGCACCAGAGCCTCGCGCACGAGCTGGAATTCACGGCTCAGCGGATCACCGAGGCGGTCGGCGCGGCGGGCGAGCGGGTCACGAATTCGCTGGAGGAGCGCGGGACGCAGCTCACCGTCGCCCTCGGCCGGGCGGGCGACCGCCTGATCGAGGACATGGCGGACCGCGGCGTCGGCATCATCGAGCGCCTCGCCGGGACGCGCGACGGCATCCGGGCCGAGATCGAGGAGGCCGGCATCCGGCTGACGACCTCGCTCGAGGGCAAGGCCCAGGAGGTCACGACCGCCTTCGAGCGCACCGGCGAGCTTCTCTCTCATACGCTGGGCGAGCGCACCGCCGAGGTGACCCGCCTCCTCGCCCAGACCGGGTCCGAGGTCGTGGATTCGCTCGCCCGCCAGGGCGGCGAGGTGCGGCAGGCGTTCGAGCGCACGGCGCAGGGGCTCGAGGAGAGCTTCGTCGCCCGCGGCACCGAGCTGGCCGACCGCATGTCGAACACCGGCGCCACCATCGCCGACGACTTCATCCAGCGCGCGAGCGGCCTGCGCGAGGAGATCGCCGCCGCAGGCTCGGGCGTCGTCGAGGAGATCATCCAGCGCGGCGGCGAGGCCCGCGACCGCCTCACCGAGGCGACCCACCTCCTCTCCCGCGAGATCACGGACCGCGGCAGCGAGGTGCGGGAGCTGATCGTCACCATCGGGACCGGCGCCGCCGACAACATCCGCCAGCGCGGCAGCGAGGTCCGCGACGAGATCACCGGCGCGATCGTCGGCATCGCCGACGAGATCTCCGAGCGCGGGCGCGCGACCCGCGACGAGATCGCGGCGGCGGGCGGCCAGATCGTCGACGAGCTCGCCCGCCGGGGCGGCGCGGTGCGCGACGGCATGACCCAGGCCGGCGCCCGCATCACCGAGATCATGCTGGCCCGCGGCACGGAGCTGCGCGACCAGATCGCCACGGTCGGCGCCGTCGCGGCGGACGACATCCGCCTGCGCGGGGAAGAGCTGCGGCTTCAGATCGCGGCCGCCGGCTCCGGCGTCGCCGGCGAGATCGCAAGCCGCGGGCGCGAGGCGCAGGACGGCATCGTCTCGGCAGGCAGCTCCGTCGCGGACGAGATCAGGATGCGCGGCGACGAGGTCCGGGCGCAGATCGCGACCGTCGGCTCGGACATCGCCGTCGAGATCGCGGCGCGCGGGCGCGAGGCGCACGACGGCATCGCCGACGCCGGGACCGGCATCCTCGACCACATCCGCCTGCACGGCGGCGAGCTGCGCGACCAGATCGCCGCCACGGGCTCCGAGCTCGTCGAGCAGCTCGTGACGCAAGGCGGCGCCATCCGCGAGCAGATCGCCGCGACCGGCGCCGGCATCACCGAGGTCGTGGTGCTGCGCGGCGGCGAGCTGCGCGAGCAGATCGCCTCCTCGGGCAGCGCCCTCGTCGAGCAGCTCGTGTCGCGGGCAAGCTCGGTCAGGGACGAGCTCGAGAACGTCACGCGGCTTGCCGCCGAGACCATCGCGACCCGCGGCGACGACCTCGCGCGCCGGCTCGAGGCCACGAGCCTCAAGCTCAACGAGACCATCACGGTCCACGGCGAGGCCCTGCATGCGAACCTCGCCGACGTCGGCGAGCGCGTGACCGCCCTCGTCGAGAGCCGCACCGCGACCGTCACGGGCGCGCTCGACCGCACGCTGCGCTTCGTCTCGGACGAGCTCGCGGCCCGCAGCGAAGCCTTCCAGGGCGCCTTCGAGGCCCGCAGCCGCGCCTTCGCAGAGACGCTCGAAGGCCACACGGCCGAGGCGCACACGCGCCTCGCCGGCGCCGGCAAGGACGTGGTTCTGGCGATTGCGGGCCAGGGCGCGCGCATCAACGAGGCCCTCACCCGCACGGCCGAGGCGCTCGCCGGCACCATCGAGACCCGCGGGCGCGAGGTCGACGGGATGCTCGGCAGCCGCCTCAACGCCCTCGAGGAGACGGTGAGCCGCAGCGGCACCCTGGTCGAGCGCCTGTCGGGCGACATCGGGGCCCTCGCCCAGAGCGTCACCGGCCACCTCGAGGAGATGGACCGCCTCGTCACCGACCGCGGCCAGGCGCTCGCGGCGGCCGTCGCCGAACGGGCTCGCGAGGCCGCGGATCTCGTCGAGG
Source organism: Beijerinckiaceae bacterium (assembly GCA_036386395.1). Taxonomy (GTDB): domain Bacteria; phylum Pseudomonadota; class Alphaproteobacteria; order Rhizobiales; family Beijerinckiaceae; genus JAJKJG01. Next base: position 29,223 of record DASVVU010000306.1, read on the forward strand.
CGCAGCTCGGGACGCTCGAGGAGCGCGCCGAGCTGCGCACCTCCGAGATCGGCGCGAGCTTCGACACCCTGATCGGCCGCGTCGACCAGGTGCTCGGCTCCCGCGCCGCCGCCCTCAACGAGGCGCTCGTGGTGCGCACGGGCGAGCTCGCCCGGGTCATGGCGGAGGGCGGGCGCGAGGTCGCCAAGGCCCTCGAGCTGCGCGCCGAGGAGAGCGGGCAGGCGCTCGCGGCCCGCGTCGCGACGCTCACGGAAGCGCTCGCGGGCAGGACCGAGGAGATCGGCCGCGCCCTCGACGGGCGGGCCGGCGAGATCGCCGCCGCCCTCGACGCGGGCGTGACCCGGTTCGAGGACCGGGTGGTCGGACGCCTCGAAGGCGTCGCCGTCGCCCTCGACGAGCGGGGCGGCGCCCTGACCGAGGCGCTCGCGGGCAGGACCGAGGAGATCGCCCGCGCCCTCGACGGACGGATCGGCGAGGTCGCCGCCGCTCTCGACGCCGGCGCGGCGCGGTTCGAGGACCGGGTCGTCGGACGCCTCGAAGGGGTCGCCGTCACCCTCGACGAGCGCGGCCGGATCATCGGCGAGACGGTGGGATCGCGCGCCTCCGAGCTGATCGCGCTCCTCGCCGACCGCAGCCAGGCGACCGACGAGGCGCTCGCCGCCCGCGCCCGCGAGCTCATCGACCTCTTCGACGCGCGCAGCCGCGAGGTCACGACGACGCTCGCCGGCCAGACCGACGCCTTCGCCCAGGTGTTCGAGGAGCGCGCGCGGGAAGTCACGGCGGCGCTCTCCGGCCGGACGACTGAGTTCGCCCGCGTCTTCGAGGAGCGCACCCGGGACGTCGCCGCGGCCCTGTCGGAGCGAACGGACGCCTTCGCCGGGCTCCTCGAGGAGCGCAGCCGCGAGATGTCCGAGCTGATCGACGGCCGCGCCGCCGCCCTCTCGGACCAGCTCGAAGGCAGCAGCCGGACGGTGTTCGGCGCGCTCGGCAACCGCATGTCGGAGATGGCCGACCTCTTCGACCGCGGCGGCGCCTCGCTCGCGGAGCTCCTCGACAGCCGCGGCAGCCGCGTCGCCGCGATGCTCGGCGACCGGGCCACCGAGATCGCCGGCCTCCTCGACCGCAGCGGCGCCACCCTCGCCGAGACCATCGACGAGCGCGGCAACCGCATCGTCGGCCTCCTCGGCGAGCGGGTCTCGGAGATCACCGACCTGTTCGACCGCAGCGCCGAGACGATCGTCGGCACCCTCGGGACACGGGTCTCGGAACTCGGCTCCGCCCTCGACGAGCGCACCGCCGCCTTCGCCGAGCTCGTCGACGGCGGCCGCGACGCGATCGTCGGCGGCATCGGGCGGACCACGTCCGAGTTCGCGCGGCTGATGGACGACCGCGCCGCCACCCTGACGCGCATCCTCGACCTGCGCGGCCAGGCGATCACGACCACGCTTGCCGAGCGCATCCAGGAGATCACGCACCTCCTCGACGACCGCACCGGCACCGTCGCCGGGCTCCTCGAGACGCGGGGACAGGCCATCACCGGAACGCTCGGCCAGCAGATCGGCGAGATCGAGCGGCTGTTCGAGGACCGCACCGCCGCCTTCACCGGCCTCCTCGACGAGCGCGGCAACGCGGTCGTCACGACGCTCGGGCGCCAAGTCGCCGAGGTCGGGCGGCTGCTCGAAGGCCGCACGGCCGAGTTCGGCGGCATCCTCGACGAGCGCGGCAACGCCATCGTGGCGACGCTCGGGCGCCAAGTCGCCGAGGTCGGACGGCTCCTCGAAGGCCGCACGGCCGAGTTCCAGGGCCTCCTCGACGACCGCGGCCAGGCGCTCGTGACGGCGCTCGGCGAGCGCGTCTCCGAGGTCGCAGACCTGTTCGACCGGCGCGGCACGTCCCTCGTCGACGCCATCGGCGACCGCGGGCTCGCCGTCATCCGCGAGGTGACGGCGGCCGGCGAGAGCGTGTCCCAGGCCCTCGACGAGCGCTCTGCCTCGATCCTCGACGGGCTGCAGGCCCGGATCGCCGAGCTGACCTCCCTCTACGGCCAGTCGACCGAGGCCCTGCGGCGCTCCCTCGACGAGGGCACGGCCGGCGCCGTCCAGACGCTCGCCGCCACGAACGACCGCGTCCAGCGCGACCTCAACGGCGTGCTCGCGCGCCTCGGCGAGGCGAGCGGGCTCCTGCAGGAGGTGCTCGCCGGGGCGAGCGGCGACCTCGGCGCGCTCCAGGAGGGGCTCATCGGCCGCGTCGGCGAGATCGAGTCGATCCTGTCCGAGGTCGCGGCCCGCACGGGGCGGGCCTCCGGCGAGGTCGCCGAGCAGGTCGAGGCCCTGCGCGGCGTCTCGGAGGGCGCCCTGACGGAGGCCGCCGGCCTCGTCGCGACCCTCGACGAGCGCGGACGGGCGCTCGGCCAGAACACCCGCGAGCAGGTGCAGGCGCTCGCACAGGCGACCGCGACCCTCGAGGCGGTCGAGGCCCGCATGGCCGAGGCCCTCGGCCAGCGCCGGCAGGCCCTCGAAGGGCTCCTCGCCCGCATCGAGGCGCGCTCCGGCGAGATCGACCGGGTCACGAACGCCTTCACGGCCCTCGTTGAGGATTCTCTCGGAAGCGCCGAGGCGAAGGCGCGCCAGATCGGTGCGGTGCTCGCCGACAGCGCCCAGGCGACGACGGGGGCGCTCGCCGAGCAGTTCGACCGGCTGCGCGCCGCGACGGGCGAGGAGGGCGCCCGCACGGCCGCCTCCCTGCGCGAGACTTACGAGGGCATCCTGCGCGAGATGGGCGAGGCCCTCGGGGCCGCGACCGGCCGCTTCCGGGGCGCCGCCGAGGAGCTGCGCACCATGACGGCGCAGATCCAGCGAGAGCTCGAGGCGACCCGGGCCGAGGTCCACCGCGGCGCGACCGAGCTGCCGAAGGAGACCGAGGAGGCGGCCGCCAACATGCGCCGGGTCGTCGCCGACCAGATCAAGGCCCTGAACGAGCTTTCCGCCCTCGTGTCGCGCTCGAACCGCGCGGTCGACGCGAGCCCGCCGGTTGCAGCGGCGGCGGCGGGCGCGCCCCGGCGTGCCGCCGAGCCGGTGGCGGCGCCCGCACCTGCACCCGCACCGAGCATGCGTCGAGCCGAGCCTGCCCGGGAGGCGCCGCCGGCCCGCCCGACGACCCGTCGGGAGCCGCCGCCCGCGCCGGCGCCGGAGCCGCGCCAGGAGACGCATCAGCCGAACGGCGAGCAGGGCTGGCTGTCGAGCCTTCTCACCCGTGCCTCGCAGGAAGAGGACGGCGGGGCGGAGGATGCGGCGCCCGCCCTCGCTTCCGCTCCCGCGGCAAAGACGTTCGACTCCCTCGACTCGATCTCGGGCGACATCGCCCGCATGATCGACCACGAGGCCGCGGCCGACCTGTGGGAGCGCTACAGCCGCGGCGAGCGCAACGTGTTTTCGCGCCGGCTCTACACGGTCCAGGGTCAGCAGACCTTCGACGAGATCCGCCGCAAGTACCGGCGCGACGAGGAGTTCCGGCAGACCGTCGACCGCTACGTCGAGGAGTTCGAGCGCCTGATCGCCGAGGTGAGCCGCAACGACCGCGACCGCACGCTCGCCCGGACCTATCTCACCTCGGAGACCGGCAAGGTCTACACGATGCTCGCCCACGCGAGCGGCCGCTTCGACTGACGCGCCGGCCGCCGGCCGCCGGGCGCAGCCGTCCGGTGCCGATATGGCGGAGGCGCGAGCCTGTGCTAACCTCCCGTCAGGAGGGGCTTGGACGTGCTCACGCGCAGGATCGAGAACTTCACCGCGCTGCCGGACAACGACAAGCCGCATCCGGACGCCGCGGCCGGGTCGACGCGGGACCCCGAGGCGCGCCCGGAGCCGAGCCGGAAAGACGCCGCGCCGGGCGATGCACGTCCGCTTCATTCGGAGCTGAGGCCGAGCAACGACGACCTCCTCGACTACCGCGCACGTGCGGCGGCGTGCCGCGCGAAGGCCGAGAAGGCCGGCGGAGAGCACCAAGGCGAGGCGAGCACGTGGCTCCAGGTCGCCGCGATGTGGGACGGCTTGGCCGACCGGCTCGAGAACAAGGCGGGGGCAGACACTGTCTCGCCTGCGGCTCCGGCCGCGGAAGAACCTCAGGCAACGGACACAGCCCCGACCACCGCCCCGATGTCGGAGGTTGCGGCAGCGGCGAGGGAGAACGAAGCCGAGCCGGCCTCCCCGCCGGCGTCTCCGCCACTCGGGGTCGCGCCACAGCCCGCAGCTGTCCGGCTTGCGCCACAGGCCGAAGCGGCGCCGCGCTCTCGGGGGCTGCGCCTTGCCGGGATCGCCGCAGGGCTCCTGGTTCTTGTCGCCGTCCCGGTGCTGTGGTGGCGGACGGGCGAGCGCGCGGGCCCGCAGCGGCAAGCCGCCCCGCAGGCTCCGCCAGCTATCATCGAGGCGCCGCCGAATCCCGCCAAGGAGCGCCCGTCACAGCCGGCCGAGGCCGCGCCGGCTCCGGTGATGCCTGCTTCAGTCGTGCCTTCGGCCGCACCGAGCCCCGCCGTCCCGCCCGCGCCCGCTCCACCCGCACCCGTAGCGGCCACTTCGGAGACCGGGCCTGGACCGGAGCCCGCTCCGGCTTCGGCGAGCCCCGCCGAGGGCGCCGCGCCGGATGCCGGCGACGCAGCTTCGCTCCCTTCGGCCCAACCTGCCCCGGCCGCACCGCCATCGGAGCCGCGGCCCGACGTGCCCGCGCAGCTCGGGCCGATCCTGGGCACCTGGTGGGCGGACGCCTGCCCGAAGCCCGCCGAGCGCAAGGCCGCGGTGCCGATGGTCCTCGGCGAGGACCGCGCCCGGGCCGGCACCGCCTCGTGCGCGTTCCAGAGGAAGACGCAGGCCGCGGGCGCCGCGGGCGCCTGGACCATCGTCGCGAGGTGCTCGGACGGCGGCTCGTCCTGGACCGCGCACATCCGCCTCGCGCTCGCCGGCAAGCGCTTGAACTGGTCGAGCGAGCGCGGCACGCAGACGTACGTGCGCTGCCCTTGAACTTAAAGCCGGCTCAGCGGCCGGTGCCGACCCAGCGGACCATGTCGAGGAGGACGCGGGACAGCGCCGCGTCGAGGGCCTGGGCGGCGCTGCCTGCGTCGACCTTGGCGACGGGCTCGCGGGCCGAGAACACGCGCCCCGAGACGATGCGTCCGGTGCGGTCGTGGACGAGCCTTCCCGAGAGCTCGACCACCGCCTCGCCGGTCGCCGAAGAAATCTGGAAGGCGCGGATCTCGGTGTTGAGGAGGTAGTCCGGGGAGACGCGCTCCCCCGGGCGGCTCACGGCCTTGAGCTTCGAGGAGTTCTCGAAGGTCTGGATCAGCTTCGCCTGGATCAGCCGCGGCAGCCGGTCGGCCCATTGCCCGCCGCCGATGAAGGACACCGCCCCGGACTGGTCCTTGGCGATGATGCGCTCGGCCTCGAGGGCCTGGATCGTGGTCGGCTCCGAGACCACGATCTGCCCGCGGGCGGCGGCGCCGAAGCGCGCCCCCGCCTGCGGCGCCGTGAGGTCGTAGGTGGTCGGCGCCGGGCCCGAGCCGCAGGCGCCCACGATAAGCGCGACGAGGACTGCCGGCACGAGGCGCCGCGCCGGCAGGCGCCTGGTAGCGCCCGGCCGGGGGCTCGGAAGGGGGAAGGACGCCCGGATGCGCATGCGGTCTTCAGCGGCGTCCGCTGTACTCGGGGAGGTTGGGCTTGCCGCCGAAGATGAGCTGCTGCGGGTTGCGCTCGAGGCTGCGCACCGCACGGCCGACGTCGCTGAGCGTGCGCCGCCCCTCCGCCGTCAGCGTCTCGACCTCGCGCAAGCCGGAGCCCGTGAAGCGGTTGATGCCGGCCGTGATGTCGGCCGTGCGCTTGTCGAGGTTGTCGGCGAGGATGCGGATCGAGCGCGCCGCCTCGCGGACCTCGTGGAACATGCCCTTGCCCTCCTGGCCGGCGGCGCTGCCCAAAAAGTCCTCGGCCGCCTTGAGCACGCCGTCGATGCGGTCGGCGGACTTGTTGAGCTTCTCGGCG
>DASVVU010000307.1:0-10891 GCA_036386395.1 Beijerinckiaceae bacterium
TTCGCCGCGTCGGCCCTCCCCTTCGGGGAGGGAGGAGAGGCGCCTGTGCCGACCTTTTACGATGTGTGAATGCCGTAGCCCGAGAGGGAGAGGTGGTCGGGGTCCTACTCCGCCGCCCTCGCCTCGGCGGCTGCCGGGAAACGGCGCTCCAGGAAGGCGAGGATCGCGTCGGCGAAGGCGTCGTTGCGGTCGCCCGCGACCATGTGGCGGGCCTCGGCCACGTCGGCGTACTCGGCGCCGGGCGCCGTCGCCAAGAAGGCCCGCGCCGCCTCCTCGCTGACGAGCTCGCTCGAGCCGCCGCGGACGAGGAGCGTCGGAACGGCAAGCGTGCGCGCCGCGCGCTCGAGGGCGTCGCGCACCCGCTCGCGCTCCGTGCCGACCGGGCGCGGGCCGTCGAGGAAGCGCGGGTCCCAGTGCCAGCGCCAGCGCCCGTCCGGGTGGAGCCGCAGATTCTTCTTGAGGCCGTCGAGGGAGCGCGGGCGCGGACGGTGCGGAAGGTACGCCGCGACCGCCTCCGCCGCCTCCTCGACGGAGGCGAAGCCCTCGCGCACCCGGGCGCGCATGAAGCCCTGCACGTGCTCGACCCCGCGCGGGTCCATGCGCGGCACGATGTCGACGAGGATGAGCCCGGAGAACGGCGGCTCCGCCTCTCCCTCCGCGGCCCGCCCGAGCGCGAGGAGCGAGGCGATGCCGCCGAGCGACGCGCCGACCGCGACGGGCCTTTCCCCGTGCTCCGCCGCGATCCGCCGGGCGACGGCGGCGGCGTCGGCGGCGAAGTCCGGGAAGCCGTAGGCCCCGTCTTCGATCCACGCGCTGTCGCCGTGGCCGCGCTGGTCGACGGCGACGACACGCCAGCCGCGGTCGGCGAGGCGGTGGGCGGTCTTCGCCCAGGCGTGCCGGGTCTGGCCGCCACCGTGGAGGAGGAGCGCGCTCCGCGCGCCGTGCCCGATCTCGTTCGCCGCGAGCCGGTTGCCGGCGGCGCCCTCGAAGAACCTGCTCATGGCGGGCCGTTTAAGGCCGCTCGGCGAGGAACGCCAGCACCCCTTGCTTATGCACCTTGTCGCCGACCGCGAGGTTGTGGTCGCGGCCCGGGATATCGAGGGCGTGGGCGTTCGGCATGAGGTCGGCGAGGTCCTGGGCGGAGCCCGCCACATCGTCCTTGGTGCCGACGGCAATCAGCGTCGGCGTGGTGATCGAGGCGACCTCGGCGCGCGACAGGACCTGGCGCGAGCCGCGGATGCAGGCGGCAAGCGCCTTGAGGTCGCTCTTCGTCTGCTCGGCGAAGGCGCGGAAGGTGCGCTGCATCGGGTCCGTGAGAACGTCTACGGACGGCGCCTCCATGGCGTCGGCGATCCCGAGCGGCAGGCCGACGCCCTCGACGAGGTGGATGCCGAGCCCGCCCATGAGGAGCGAGCGGACGCGGTCCGGATGCGCGAGCGCAAGATGCGCCGCGATCCGCGCCCCCATGGAATATCCCATCACGTCGGCCCGCTTGATGCCGAGATGGTCGAGAAGCCGTCGCGCGTCCTCGGCCATGACCGTCGTGTGGTAGTCCGCCGGATCGTACGGCTTCCCGCTCTGCCCATGCCCCCGGTTGTCGAGGGCGATGACCCGGAAGCCCGCGGCCCCGAGCGTCTTCGTCCAGAGCGTGTTGACCCAGTTGACGGCGTGGCTCGAGGCGAAGCCATGGACGAGGAGGATGGGGTCACCCTCCCCGCTTGTTGATGCCGCCGGGGCGAAGTCGACGAAGGCGATGCGCACGCCGGCGGAGGTGAAGAAGTGCATGCCGCCCGCCGGAGCCGCGCTTCGCTCAATTCGCCGCGAAGCAGTAGAACAGCCCCGCTCCGCCCGTGCCGCGCAGGGCTTCCTGGCTGCAGCCGCCGTTCGGGCCGCGGGAGGGGTGGGAGGTGTTCCAGGACTTCGAGGCGTCGTCGTCGCGAAGCCCGATGCGGTCGTGGTGGCCGACCATGGCGGCGCCGGCCTCGCTGCTCGTCCAGTTGCGGCAGGTCATGTCGTCGCCGCCCGCGAATGCGCGCCCGTCCGCCTGCGAGCCGGTGAGGATGTCGTGCATGTTGGGCTGGTCGCCGCGGCCCTTGACCGGCTCGCCCGTCTCGGTGAGGGCGGTCGCCTTCGAGATCTTGTTGTTCGGGCCGTGGAGGTCGTCCACATCTTTAGCGATGACCTCGCCCTTGGCGTTCTGCCACGGCCCGCGCCCGATGCGGTCGCGGGCGTTGACCGCGCCCGCCCCTTGCGTCGAGAGGTAGGCGCGCCAGGTCCGGCTGCCGGCGCCGGCCTTGGCAGCGAGTTCCTGGCAGTGCCGGTCCGCCCCTTCGAGGCCGCCGAGATCGGCGCCCTTGCCGGAGCCGGCGCTCGTCACGAAGAAGCTCATGCCGGACCCGCCCTGCTGCGCCGAAGCGCCCAGGGCGAGGGTCGTCAAGGCGGCGGACGCCACGATCAAAAGGCTTTTACGGTTCATCGGTCCCTCCCTGCATGGCCGCGGGCTCGCGGGAGCCGAGGCGGCGAGCCCCAAGCCTACGCCGTCCGGATACGGCGGAAACCTCACGATTACGCCAGCTCCACCCGCACTACCTGCACCCCGTCTGCGACGTTGATTTCCACCACCTTCGGCTCGCCGCGCTTCACGACGCTCACCTTGCCGCTGCGCTCGAGGCGGGCTTCCTTGACCTTCTCCGGCCCTTCGAGGCCTTCGCCGCGCAGGTCCTCCTGGAGGTCGTGCTCGGTGATGTGGGAGCGGCGCATGGCGGCGCGGTCGGGCTCCCCGTCGCGGACGAGGATGCGGGGGCGGCCCTTCACGAGGGCGCCGAAGCCGTGCCAGCGCCAGGCCGCGAGCGAGAACAGCCAATGCATAGCGACGAGCACGGCGCTCGCCGCGAGCGCGGGCAGGAACGGGGCGTTGCCGGTCACCGCGCGGCTCACGATCGAGCCCAGCATGATGCCGAGGATCACGTCGAAGGCGGTCGCCCGGCCCATGAAGCGCTTCTTGGCGAGCCGCACGATCGCGACCGTCACGACGTAGACGACGGCCGCGCGCAGCGCCATCTGCGCGACCGTCATCTCCTCCGCCTTCTGCCCGAGCCCGAGCAGCGCGTCGAGGAGGGATGCGGCTTCGTCCATGGCGGCCTCCGTCATCCGTCGAGGAGGCCGGCGTATTCCGGATGCTTGGCCGCGTAGCCCGCCATGAACGGGCACTGCGCGACGACCCGGGCGCCGCGCCTGCGCAAGGACTCGAACACGCCCTTGGCGAGCTTCGAGCCGATGCCTTGCCCCGACAGCTCCTGCGGCACCTCCGTGTGCAGGAGGAGGACGCGCCCGTCCTCCTGCTTGTAGTAGGCGACCGCCAGCGCGTCGCCTACGGCCATCTCGAAGCGGCTCTCCCGCGAGTTATCGACCACGTCCGTGTCCATGAGGCTCCTCCGGCGAAGGTTCTCCCTCACCAACGCGCGAGGGCGGCGAACGCTTCCCGCTCTTGCCTCGCCTTGGCGCGCCGCTATGGTGCCGCGCAATTCCGGGCTTGAAGGTTCAATCGCGATGGCCGAGATCGGCATTCCCCATTTCCACAACGATCCGGGCGTGCCGGCGATCGACCTCGGCTCGCGGGAGTTCATGTGCATCGGCGCGAAGCCCCCCTTCGACCACCCGCACGTGTTCCTCGACATGGGCTCCGACGACGAGATCATCTGCCCCTACTGCTCGACCCTGTTCCGCTACCGCGCCGCGCTCGGGCCGGGCCGGGCCGAGCCCGCCGAGTGCCTCTACGTCGCGCAGGCCGGGACGCCCTACGACCTCGCGGGAGCCCGCGGCAGCGATCTGCGCTGACAGGCCCGCGGCTTGGCGCCCGGCTCGGCCGTCGTCGCGGGGGCCGGCATCGGCGGCCTCACGGCGGCGCTGGCGCTCGCCCGGCGGGGCTGGGACGTGACCCTCGTCGAGCGCCGCACCGGATTCCCCGAGGAAGGCGCCGGCATCCAGCTCTCGCCGAACGCCAGCCGCGTCTTCATCGACCTCGGCCTGGGGCCGGCGCTCGCCCGCGCCGCGGCCGAGCCCGCCCGCGTCGTGATCCGGGCGGCGGCGTCGGGACACGAGATCGGCACGGTCGCGCTTGGCCCTTTCATGCGCGAGCGCTTCGGGGCGCCCTACTACGTGATCCACCGGGCGGACCTACAGACGCTCCTCCTCGACGCGGTGCGCGGGGCGAACGTCCGGCTCCTCATGGGCCGCGCCGTGATCGGGGTCAGGGACGCGTCCGGCAGCGCGAGCGTCACGATCGAGAACGCAGCCGGCGCGCGCGAGACTCTTGAGGCCGACCTCGCCGTCGCGGCGGACGGGCTGTGGTCGCGGCTGCGCGCTGCCGGCGAGGACTGGCGCGAGCCGCAATACCAGGGCTTTGCCGCCTGGCGCGCCACCATCCCGCGCGCCGCCGCGCCCGAAGAATTTGCGGGTAACGAGACCGGCCTGTGGCTCGGGCCCACGAGCCACGTGGTGCACTACCCCGTGGCCGGCGGGCGGCTCCTCAACGTCGTTGCGGTCGAGCGCCGGGACACACCCGTCGAGGGCTGGGCCGTCCCCGGCGACCCGGCCGAGCTTCTCGCGGCCTTCGCCGGGGCGGCCCCGCCCCTGCGGAGCCTCCTCGCCGCGGTGCCGGAATGGCAGGTGTGGTCCCTGTTCGATCTCCCCGCCGCCGGGATGCGCCGGGGCCGGCTCGCGCTCCTCGGCGACGCCGCCCACCCGGTGCTGCCGTTCCTGGCGCAAGGCGGCGCCCTCGCGATCGAGGACGCCGCGGTGCTCGCCCGCACGCTCGCCGAGGCGGACGTGCCTGAGGCCCTGCAGGCCTACGAGCGTGCCCGCCTACCCCGCGCCCGCCGGGTCCAGAAGGCGGCGCGCCGCAACGGCGCCGCCTATCATGCGGCGGGCCTCAAGGCCCTCGTCCGCAACCTCGTCATCCGCCGCCTCGGCCCCGAGGGCATAGCCCGGCGCTACGCCTGGCTCTACGGCTGGCGCCCGGGCTGAGCCGCCTTGCGCCGCGCCGGCCGCGCCGGTAACGCTCGCTCCTCAAGCGGACGTGGCGGAACTGGTAGACGCAAGGGACTTAAAATCCCTCGGGCTCACGCCCGTGCGGGTTCGACCCCCGCCGTCCGCACCAATGCCTCTGTGACTACGGCGCGGCGCGCTCTCCCTGGCGTGCATCAAGCGCCGCGCGGATCATCTTCTCGGCGTCCGCCCGGAACGCGGCGCGGGAAGCGTCGCGGGTGTAGAACATGTGGCCGCCGGGGTAGACCGCGAGCCTCGCCCGCTCGGCGAGGTTCGGCGGCAGCTGGCGCAGAAGCAGTTCGCTCGCGAAGTACGGCGTCACGAGGTCGGTGAAGCCGTGGACGACGAGGGCTTGAAGGCTGCCGTCCAGCGCGAGCGCCTGGCGCAGGGCCGAGAAGGACTCAGGGCTGCCCCGCCCGCGGCCCCAGCGCCAGCTGCCGTTCACGGAGCCGTTGAGGAGGTTGTAGCGCTGGTCCGGCACCTTCCAGTTCAGGGTCTGCCAGAGGTGGGTGACCATCGCGCTCGTCAGCGGCGCCGTCATGGCGGTGAGGCCGGGATCGTCGTGGTCGGAACGGTAGGCGGTCGGGTCGGGATCGAAGCCGGAGACGCCGGCGTCGTAGGCGCTGACGATGCGGCCGCGCTCGCGGGCGAGTTCGCGCTGCACCGTGCCCATTTCGAGGCGCCCTGCCTGGCGCCGCACGACCTCCGGGTCGAGACCGGTGAGCGCCTGGACCTTCGAGACCACGCGCTCGACCGCCTCCTTGTCCTGGAGCCCGCGGGTGAGATCGACGAGATAATCCCCAGCGGCGTAGGCCTCGGTCTCGCGCAGGGTGTCGCGGGTCAGCGGCGCCTTCCCCTCCCGGGCGGCGGCGACGTAGGACGGCAGCCGCACGGGGTGGACCCAAGGGGCGTGGCGCGGCTGGCTGAACCAGCCGAAGTCGAGCACGGGCGAGAGCATCACTATGCCGTTGAGGCCGACGCCGCCATCCTTCTGCAGCCCATGCGCGATGCGCGGCGCCCGGAAGCCGCCGTAGCTCTCGCCGATGAGGAATTTCGGCGAGGCGAGGCGGTTGTTCTGCCGCAGCCACCGGGCGATGACGGCGGAGAGGGTGCCGACGTCGCCGTCGATCGAGAAGTAGCGGTCGCGCACCTCGTCGCCCGAGCCCGTTGCGCGGCTGTAGCCGGTGTCGACGGGGTCGACGAACACGAGGTCGGTGAAGTCGAGCCAGGTCTCGGCGTTGGGCACGAGGCTCGCCGGCGCCGAGGGGCTGATCGTGGGGCCGTCGAGGGGCAGCCGCCAGGGCCCGAGCACCAGGAGGTGCAGGTAGGCCGAGGACGCCCCCGGCCCGCCGTTCAGCGCGAAAGTGACGGGGCGCGTCGCCGCGTCCGCCCCCTGGAGCACGTACGACGTGACGCCGATCTCGGCCTGGAGGCCGCCGTTCGGGTCGACGAGGGGGAGCGAGCCCGCCGTCGCGGCGAAGCGCAGCGTGCGGCCCGGCAGCTCGAGGACGTGCTGCGTGACGGAATCCGGCGGCAGCTTGCGCTCGGCCCGCTCCGGCGGACGGCGCTGGCCCTGCCCCTCCGGACGCACGCCTTGTTCGGGACGAGCCTGTTCGGCGCCGCCCGCCCGTGGCGGCTCCTGCGCCATCGGCGGCGCTGCGGGGACGGCAAGGAGCGCCAAGGCGAGGAGCGCAGCGAAACGGTTCATGCGGAAATCCTTGATCATGGGCGGCACGCTAGAAGCGAACCGCGACGGTTCCGTGGCGGACCTGTCATTCCGGGGCGCGCCGCAGGCGCGAGCCCGGAACCCATAAACACGAGCCTTTCCGGATAAGGCCTGGAACAGTCGTGCGCGTTCGGCACCGCTGGTGTTTATGGGTTCCGGGTTCTCCGCTTCGCGGAGCCCCGGAATGACAAGGGTGCATCTCAGCCCTTCTTCTCCCACCGTCCCCGCTCGTCCTGCTGCCAGTAGGTCGCCTCGTGGCCGGCGGCCTTGACGGCTTTCCAGTGGGCGCGGGCGCTTGCCAGCGCCTCCTCGTCGTTGCCGTCGAAGAGGAGGACGAGGCGCTGGTAGGCCGAGAGATCCGCCGGCACGGGCGCGCCCTCGACGAGGAAGCGCACGGCGGCCGCGTTCGGGTTGCGCTCGTCGAGGGTGAGCACCACCGGCTGGTCGGCCGCGTCCGGCTCCTTGTCGGTACCATGGGCCAGGAAGCTCTCGTCCGAGAAGGTCCAGAGGTGGTCGTCGAGGGCGGACAGCCGCTCCGGGCTCGCCGCCTGCACGACCGCGCGCCAACCCCGCTCCAGGGTCTTCTGGAGGAGTGCCGGCAGCACGGCCTCCAGGGGCTGGCGCTGGAGGTGGTAGAACAGGACCTCGGCCATCGTCAGATCGACTCGAAATCGCCGCCGCGGCCCTTGCCCGACGCGAAGCGGAGCGCGCCGGCAGCACCCTCTTTCTCGACAACGTGCACGGACGTCTCCCACTCGCTGCGCAGGCCCTCCGCTACGGGCAACCCGTGCGCGCGGTACACGGAGCGGCGGTCGGCGCGGACGCAGGCCTGGGGGAAGCGGGCGATCTCCTGAGCGAGCGCCTCCGCGACCTCGCGGGACTGATGCTTCGGCGCGATGCGCTCGCAGAGGCCGATGCGGAAGGCCTCCTCGGCCGTGACCTTGCGGCCGGTCAGGATGATGTCGAGGGCGCGGCCCTCGCCGACGAGCCGCGGCAGGCGCACGGTGCCGCCGTCGATGAGCGGGATGCCCCAGCGCCGGCAATAGACGCCGAAATAGGCGTCCTCCTCCATGACGCGCAGGTCGCACCACAGGGCGAGTTCGAAGCCGCCCGCGACCGCCGGCCCCGCAACCGCGGCGATGACGGGTTTCGAGAGATCGAGGCGGGACGGGCCCATCGGCCCGCGCGGCACGGGGCCGCCGCCCTCGGGGAAGTCCAGCTCTTTCAGCGGCTCGGGCCGGCCGAGAAGGCTTCCGGCGTACTTGAGGTCCCAGCCGGCGCAGAAGGCGCCGCCCGCGCCCCAGAATACTGCGACCGAGGCCTCCGGATCGCGGTCGAAGGCCAGGAAGGCCTCGACGAGCGCCTCGGCGCTCTCCGGATCCATGGCGTTGCGAGCCTCCGGCCGCGCGTGGATCACCGTGGTGACGGCGCCGTTTCGCTCGACGGTGACGGTCATCGGTCGGTCCTTCGCCGGCCCGCCTCCGAGAGGAGAGGCGCATGCCGCGTTGCTCAGGACCCTAACCGCCGCGGCTCGCGATCAAAAGCGTCCAGACATGAAGCGGCGCTCGATGTCGCGCTCCAGGGCGTCCGTGATCCGGCCGCCGCGCATCTCGATGTACTCGGCGATCTCCGCCTCTTCGCCGTGCCGGCCGGACCGGGAGAGGGCCGCCCACAGCCGCCGGAGAACGGACGGGCGGTCCGTGAGCGCGGCGGCACGGGGGGAGAATCCGATGTGGTGAAGCGTTGCGGTCGCCATGGCTGCCTCCTCGGCAGAACCGACCAGTCCATCCCAGGCGCTTCGCGCCTTTCCGAAGATGTGGACCCCTCGCATCTCCGGAAGAAGCTCGGCCGCCGCAGGTGAGCCATGCGCCGTGTACATGCACGCTACCGCCCTGCCGGCCGAGACCAGCACGGTTGGGAAGGCGGCTGGTCACGGTTGCGTTTGCGAAACCAGCGTGTCGCTCAGGTTCGCGTTGGACCATGACGGCCAGCCCGTACCCGCGAAGTCGCGGTCATGGCTCCATAGATCGGCGTCGAAGACCCAAGCGCAGGCGAGAAGGTGCGCGTCACGGGTCGACCCGTTGCGGGAGGCGACGGCATGCGCCAGCACCCCGGCTGCAACTTCCACGGCATCGGCATAGACGGCCTCGTGGACGACGGCGATGCCGCCGAGGAGCGCTTCGGCGAGTTCAGCCGCATCGTTCGGCAGTCCGGGAGTATTGCGCACCACCGCCCTGACCTCGTCGGCCGCCCGCGCCGAGGTGACCACCGCGCGGCTTGCGACGACCCTCTCGAACACAGGACGCGATCGGCGCCCGAGCACCACGCTCAGGATGATGTTGGCGTCGACGATAAGAACCGACGAGGGACTGCGCGGCGATCGATCACTCACTCGGCGGCACGCTCGGCCAACAGCCGATCGATCGCGGTGTCCTCCTCGGGCGTGCGCTGGGCCGCGGCTGCATCGATGCGAGCCAGCACCTCGCGCAGGTACTCCTTCGAGGCGCTCTGCACCGGCAGCAGCACGCCAACCGTTGCCGTCCCGTTTTTGATCGGCACCGCATGCGGCAGCGCCTGGATGGCGCCGGCCGACAGTTTCTGGAGGTCACGCATGCTGATGGCGCGCGTCATGGCGGCGTACCCAGTGCTTACAACATATATGTAAGCCAGAAGGGCGGCACTGACAAGCCAATGGGGCGCGAGCAATCACCGCTCGTAATGGTCCCGCACCAGCCGATCGAGGAGGCGCACGCCCCAGCCCGAGCCCCAGCTCTTGTTGGTCTCGGTCTGGGGGGCATTCATGCCGGTGCCGGCGATGTCGAGGTGGGCCCAGGGGACGTCGTTCACGAAGCGCTGGAGAAACTGCGCCGCCGTGATCGAGCCGCCGTGGCGTCCGCCGGTGTTCTTCATGTCGGCGAACTTCGAGTCGATCAGCTTGTCGTACTCGGGGCCGAGCGGCATGCGCCACACCTTCTCGCCGGTCGCCTTCCCGGCCTCGAAGAGGCGCTGCGCCAATTCGTCGTCGTTCGAGAACATCCCGGCGTATTCCTGAGCCAGCGCCACGAGGATCGCGCCCGTCAGCGTCGCGAGGTCGACCATGAACTTCGGCTTGTAGCGCTCCTGCACGTGCCACAGGAGGTCGCCGAGGACGAGGCGGCCTTCAGCGTCGGTGTTGATGATCTCGACGGTCTGGCCCGAAAGGGTCGTGACGATGTCGCCGGGGCGCTGGGCTGCCCCGTCCGGCATGTTCTCGACGAGGCCGATGGCGCCGATCACGTTCGTCTTGGCCTTGCGGCTGGCGAGCGCGTGCATGAGGCCGACGACGCAGGCCGCGCCCGCCATGTCGCCCTTCATCTCCTCCATGCCGCCGCCGGGCTTGATCGAGATGCCGCCGGAATCGAACACCACCCCCTTGCCGACGAAGGCGACCGGCTTGTCGGAGCCCTTGGCGCCGTTCCAGCGCATGATGACGACCCGGCTCTCGCGCTCGGAGCCCTGGCCGACGGCGAGAAGCGCCCGCATGCCGATCTTCGTCAAGGCCTTCTCGTCGAAGACCTCGACCTCGACGCCGAGCTTCTTGAGCTCCTCGGCGCGCTTCGCGAACTCCTCGGGGCCGAGCACGTTCGGCGGCTCGTTGACGAGGTCGCGGGCGATGCGCACCCCCTCGGCGAGGCCGTCCGCGACCTTCGCGCTCTTGCGGACGGCGGCGGGGTCGGCGACCGCGAAGACGATCTTCGTGGCGCCGCCGTTCTCGTCGTCCTTCTTCTTGGTCTTGTAACGGTCGAACTTGTACAGCCTGAGCCTCGCGCCGAGCGCCATCTGGGCGACGTCGTCCGCCGAGGGCGTGCCCCCCGGAAGGTCGGCGATCACGGTGCCGGAGCGGCCGGACAGCCTGCCGGCCACGAGCCCGCCGAGATCAGCGAAGTTGAGCTTCCCGCGGTCCGCCTCGCCGCCGATCCCGACCGCGATCAGCCGCTCGGCCTGAAGTCCGTCCGGGGCCGGAACCGCAAGCGTCGCGTTCGCCTTGCCCGTGAACCGCTCCGGGCCCGCCGCCCGGGCGATCGTCTCGCCGATCCCCTCGATTCCGGCCGCGGTGCCGGCAGGCTTCAGGTCGTCGCC
>DASVVU010000308.1:0-2497 GCA_036386395.1 Beijerinckiaceae bacterium
GGCTTGAGCGCCGTCCAGTCGATGCCGGCGTGGCGGCAGATGTCGGAGAAGGCCTCGTCGACGCCGCTCTCCATTCCTTTCAGGCCGCAGATGTAGACGTGGGTCGAAGGCTCCTTGAGGAGGGCTGCGACGGCCGCCTCCTCGGCGCGCAGGCGGTCCTGGACGTAGGTCTTGGGCTGGCCCGGCACCCGCGAGTAGCACAGGTGCTGCGTGAGGAGACTCGCCGGCACCTTCTGGAGCGGGCCGAAGTAGGGCAATTCCTCCGGACGGCGCGCGCCGAAGAACAGCACGAGCTTTCCGGGCGCGTCCGGCATGGCGCGGCGACGCCGCTCCGTGAAGGCGCGGAAGGGGGCCGAGCCCGTGCCGGTGCAGATCATGACGATGTGCGCCGCCGGATCGTTCGGCATCAAAAAAGTCGCGCCGAAGGGGCCGGTGACCTCGACTCTCGCGCCGCGGGGAAGGTCGCAGAGATAGTTCGAGCACACGCCCTGCGGCTCGCGCTTGACGGTGAGCGAGACGCTGTTGGCGTTCGGCTTCTCGCCGTCGCGGGGGCTCGCGATCGAGTAGAGGCGGACCTTGTGCGGCGCCCCTTGCGGGTCCGTCCCCGGCGGCAGGATGCCGATGCTCTGGCCTTCGAGCACCGGGAACGGCACGTCGCCGAAATCGAGGATGATGTGGCGCACGTCGTTCTCGGCCGCGTTGTCGGTGAGGCGGAAGTTGCCGACGACCGTCGCCCGCGCGGGCTTGCCGCGGTTGTAGAGGTTGACGGTCGGCTTCGAGGCGGAATGCGGCGCCACCGCCTTGCCGCCGAGCCCCTTGCGGGCCTCCTCCAGGATCGCCCCGACCTCGTCCTCCAGCGCCTCGATGACGGCGCCGGTGCCCTCGCTCTCGGCCAGGTCCTCCTGCGGCGGCAGCTCGCTCCAGGAGAACTGCTCGTCGAGCGTGTAGGGACGCGCGACGATGCGCCAGTTGTCGATCGCGCCCGTCGGGCAGGGCGCGATGCAGTCCATGCAGTAGTTGCAGACCTCCGCCAGCACGACGTAGTTGTTGTCGTCGTGCGTCACCGCATCGATCGGGCACGTCTCCTCGCAGGTGTTGCACCGGATGCAGATCTCGGGATCGATCAGGTGCTGCTTCTTGAGGGGCGCGTTCACGAGCTGCTCCGCCGGCCGCGCCGGAACGGCGGGCCGCGACGACAATTACGCCATCGGGCGGCACCGCTCCATAGGCTTGGCGCAGGGCCTGGCTCAGGATAGAGGGCCGGACGACGCCATGGTCAGCCCCGCCCCGCCCCCCGTCCCGGACTTCGACGCCGTCGGGATAGCCAAGGACCTCCTGCGCAGCATCCGCGCAGGCGCCCTTGCGACCCTCGACCGGGCGGGCGGGTTCCCTTTCGCCTCCCTCGTGACCGTCGCGACGGACTACGACGGCTCGCCGCTCCTCCTGATGTCGCGGCTCTCGGCGCATACGCGCAACCTCGAAGCGGACGCCCGCGCCTCGATCCTCCTGGCGCAAGGCGGCAAGGGCGATCCGCTCGCGCATCCGCGGCTCACGGTGATCGGGCGGGCGGAGCGGACGACGGACGAGCGCGTGGCCCGACGTTTTTTGGCCCGTCACCCCAAGGCCGCGCTCTACGCCGGCTTCGGCGACTTCTCATTCTGGCGCCTCGCCGTCGAGGCCGCCCACCTCAACGGCGGCTTCGCAAGGGCGCGGGACCTTGCCGCCGGCGAGGTCCTGACTGACCTCGCCGGGGCGGAGGAGCTTCTGGAAGTCGAACCCAGCGCGGTCAAGCACATGAACCAGGACCATCGCGAGGCCCTCGCTCTTTACGCCGAAAGGCTCGCGGGCGCGTTGAAAGGCGCCTGGCGGGCGACCGGCCTCGACCCGGAAGGCCTCGATCTCATGGCGGGCGACCGCGCCGTCCGGGTCCCATTCGGGCGCCGCCTCACCGGCGCGGGCGAGCTGCGCCGGCACCTCAAGGAAATGGCCGACGAGGCCCGGGCCCGCCTCTCCCGGACGGGAGAGGCCGAGTCGGCGAAGCCGACCGGGTGAGGGTTCCACCGCCGGGGCGGAGCCGGTGCAGATGGTGCCACCGCGCCCTCTGTGGCGAGAGCAGTCCCTCTCCCCGCTCGGGCTTCGCCCGAGTCGGCCCTCCCCGCCACTCGGCTTCGCCGAGCGAGGAGCCGGACATGCGCGAATCCGTTAGCCCGAGAGGGAGAGGCCGGCGCGCGCGTCGTCGGCCATCTCCTTGAGGCGCCGGCGCAGCTCGCCCGCGCCGGTAAGACGGCGGCCGAACGGCACCCGGACGGTGCGGTCGCCGGCCATGAGGTCGAGGCCCTCGGGGTCGAGGCCGGTCGCCCGCCACGCGGCCTTGGGCGCGCCCGCGAGCCTCTCGGCATAGAGGGCGAGGGCCTCGCGGTGGTCCTGGTTCATGTGCTCGATCGCGCTGGGTTCGATATCGAGAAGCTCGTCCGTCCCGGCGAGGTCGGTCAGGACC
>DASVVU010000309.1:0-5944 GCA_036386395.1 Beijerinckiaceae bacterium
TTCAGGTGTCTTCGGCTTAACTTGAGTATCCGGGAATGAATAAACCCCTTTATATGTATCTTCTAATTCCTTGGTCAGATCGGTGTGCCACACCTTCAATGCACGCCCTGGAAGTGCTTCAGAAATGTTTCCGCTATTATCACCCGTCACGACTAGGAAAATGTCTCCAACCGTGACGTCCTCCTGAGGGGGGTAGACAGGCTCAATTCCCAGCCGCCCTATCGTGGAATTCCATTCCCGGGCCACAGCATCGGTATCGGTGGGAAGATTAGGTACATCTGTAGCTTTTTCTAGGAGAAAAAGCACAGAAACGATTGCAATCACGACGCCGCCGCCGATCAGAATACGGCGAAGCGGGGAGCCTTTGCGAACTAGACCATTCATCGGAGCGTTACACAGGCCATGAAGATTCAAGGATTGGAGCAGAATGGCAGCTTCAATGCAACTCAATGGAAGCGATCTTAAACGCAGAGCAAGGATAGGCGGAACTGAATGTAGTGTAGAGTGTCGGAGCGCCAAGCGCGCTCAGATCACGAGCAGATCCACCGCCTCGAAGCCCCGCTCCTTGAGCCGCTCCGCAATAATGCGGCGATGGCACTGGGCCGGGTCGCGCTCGAAGCACAGGAGGCAGATGGGCTGCTCCCCGGCAAGCTCCGCCAGCTCCTCGAGCTGCGCCTGCGCGCCCGCCGTCGCAAGTTGCTCGCAGAAGATCTTGTGCATCCGCTCGGTCGCGCCGGCGCGGGCGGCCTCGCGGCCGGCCTTCGGCGTGCCGAGGTCGATGAAGTGGCGGTAGCCGATCTCGCGCTCGGCGAGGTTGTCGCGGAGCTGATTCTTCGAAAAACCCTTCTTGCGCGACAGCGCCACCGCCCGCACGTCGGCGACGGTCGCGACCCCCGCGTCGGTCAGAGTCGCGAGGAAGCGGTCCACGTCCGCGCCTTCGTAGCCGATGGTGTAGAGGGTTTTCTTCTGCTTCCGCGCCACCATGGCGGCAGTCTAGGGCATGATGTGCGCCCGCGTCACGCAACGCTGCGGAAACGCCTGCGCTCGCCGGTGTTGGCGACGCCCGCCTGCCACAGGCCCTGGAGGGCCCCCAGAATCTCGGCCGCCTCCTCGGCCGCAATCCCCTTCGCGGTCGAGAGCATCCGCTTGAGGTCCGTGGACGGCACCCAGGAGAGCCGGGCCCGCGCCTCGGCGATGCGCAGGCACACGTCCTCGCTCAATCCCGCGTGGCGGGCGAGCACCGCCGGGCCGTGGTCGTAGACGCCGTAGAGGAGGTTGAGGGCGATACCCTCGTCGAGCTTGTGGCGGCGCGCGATGAGCTGCGCCGCCTCGACAAGCCGTCCGGTCTGCATGATCTCGATCAGCGCCTCGTCGAGGCCGACGAGGCCATCGCGCACGAGCGCCGCGTAGGTGTCGACGCTCTGCGGCAGCGACCCCGAGCGCACCGCGTCCACGATGGCGGCCGAGGCCTCGCGCCCGACCGCCGCGACCTCGCTCATGCTGTAGCGGAAGCCCGATGCCACGAGCCGGGCCTTGAACCCCGCGTGGAGCGAGGGCCAGAGCCGGTCGACGACGTCGCCCGGCAGGTCCGAGCGCTGCACGAAGGCATCGCGCAACGCCGCGTCGCGCCAGGCGAGGTCGGCGAGCGCGCCGAAGCCCTTCGGCGACAGGCGCGCGCTGCGGTTCGCGAGCAGCGCCGCGAGCGCCTCGCCGTCGCCGCGGGCCACGATGGTGTCTGAAAGGTCCTCGCCGAGGGACGGCCGCCGCGCCGCCGCCCGCACGAGCTCGGGGCCGGACACACGCAGGATTTCCAGGATCTCCGGGCTCGCGAGCCGCGCGCCGTGCTCGACGACCGGCGCCGCGATCTCGACCGGACCCCTGGCCCAGACGAGGAGGCGGTCCGCCGGCACCGCCGGGCTCGCGGCGAGACGCGCCAGGGCCTGCGTGCGCGCTTCCGGCGCGGCCCGGGGGAGAAGGAGGACGGCAAGGTCGAGGCAGGCGTCGCGGGCGGCCTTGCCCATATCCTCGCCCTGTGCGGCGAAGAGATCGACGACGAGCTCCAGCACGGCCTCGCACGGCACGTCGCCGCCGGCCCGCGCCAGCATATCGAGCCGCGCGAGCAGTCCTTGCTGCAAGTGAGGCGCTAGCACCCCGGAACCCTCCTGGTTTCCGCCAGTCAATCACGGCCGTTTTAACGGGGCGCAAACGGCGCCGGATTGGGTTAGACAGCGGGCGTCCGCCCTCCGACGGAGAGACCATGCCCGGCCCCGACCCCGCCCGTCCCTTCATCCCCCTCTCGATCGCCGTGCTGACGGTCTCGGACACCCGCTCGCTCGCCGAGGACCGCTCCGGCGACACCCTCGTCCAGCGCCTGGAGAAGGCCGGCCACCGCCTCGCCGACCGCGCCGTCGTGACCGACGACGTCGCGGCGATCCAGGGGAAGGTGAAGGCGTGGATCGAAGACCCCGACATCGACGTGGTGCTCACGACGGGCGGCACCGGCTTCACCGGCCGCGACGTGACGCCGGAGGCGGTCGAGCCGCTGTTCGACAAGCGGATGGACGGGTTCTCGGCCGTGTTCCACCGCATCTCGTACGACAAGATCGGCACCTCGACGATCCAGTCGCGGGCGATCGCGGGCTTGGCCGGCGAGACCTACGTCTTCGTCCTGCCGGGCTCGCCCGGCGCCTGCAAGGACGCGTGGGATGGCATCCTGGAAAGCCAGCTCGACAACCGCCATCGCCCCTGCAACTTCGTCGAGATCATGCCGAGGCTCGGCGAGGGACGCGGGAGATAAGACGCGGGGGCCATTCTCCATGTTCCTCATCCTGAGGAGCGGTCCGCAGGACCGCGTCTCGAAGGACGCACCACGCCGATGCAGCGCCCCGACAACGTGCGTGCTTCGAGACGCGCCCTACGGGCGCTCCTCAGCATGAGGAGAGTTGTGTTGGTGCAATGAGCGCGCCCCTGACCACCCCCACCTTCGCCCTCGCGCTCGGCGGCGGCGGGGCGCGGGGGCTTGCCCACGTCGCCGTGCTCGAGGCCTTCGACGAGCTCGGCGTGAAACCCGTCGCCATCGCCGGGACCTCCATCGGCGCCGTCGTCGGCGCGGCCTATGCGGCCGGCATGAGCGGGCGGGCGATCCGTGATCACGCGATCCGCATGCTGCGCGACCGCGCCGAGGTCATGGCGGCGCTGATCGCATCGCGGGTCGGGCGCCTCGCCGACGTCGTCGCAGGCTTCGGCAACCCGCTCCTCGTCGACGGCGAGCGCCTCCTCGACCGGCTCTGGCCGGAGGCCGTGCCCGACACATTCGCGGACCTCGCGACTCCCCTCCACGCCGTCGCGACGGATTATTATGGGCGCGCCGAGGCGGTGTTCTCGCAAGGCCCGCTCGCGCCGGCGGTCGCGGCCTCGATGGCGCTGCCCGGCCTCATCCGGCCGGTGCGGATCGGCGGCCGCCTCCTCGTCGACGGCGGGGCCGTGAACCCCCTCCCCTTCGACCACCTCATCGGGCGCGCCGACGTGATCGTCGCCGTCGACGTGACCGGCGGGCCGGCGCCGCAGGGGCTGCGCATGCCGACGGGCTTCGACGCCATGTTCGGCACGCTCCAGATCATGCAGGGCGCGATCGTCGCGGCGAAGCTCAAGATCTACCGGCCGCAGATCGTGGTCCGCCCCGCCGTCGACCGCTTCCGCGCCCTGGATTTTTTGGACGCCCGCGCGATTCTTGCTGCCGCGCAGCAGGCAAAGGAGGAGCTGAAGCGCGAGATCGAGCGGCATCTGTCCGGCCATGCCCCGAAGGCGCCAAGCCCGGCCGGTTGACTCGCCGCCGCGCCGGCTTAGCCTCCTGACGTTCACGGGGGAAGACAATGGTGCGCCTTTCGATCCTGGCCGCGTCCGTCGCCCTGATGACGCTCGCCATGCCCGCGAGCGCATCGGCCGCAACCTGCACCCAGCGGCACCAGGAATGTCTGAGGAACTGCGCGAAGCTGTTCCCCAACCGTCCCGCATGCACCTCCAATGCGCCGACACCCTGCCCAAGTGCATGAGCTCCGGGTGCTGGATCAACAAGATGGCCAACAAGTGCGGGTACGCCAGGAGCTAGAGACGGGCCGCTGAGGCGACTCGACCGTCATCCCGGGGCCGCGAAGCGAAGCCCGGAATGACGGCTCACCGCCGCGCCCCGAAGAACACGCGCAGCAACTCCGCCGCCTCGCCCTCGCGGAGGCCGCCGTAGACCTCGGGCGCGTGGTGGCAGGTCGGCTGCGTGAAGAAGCGCACGCCGTTCTCGACCGCGCCGCCCTTCGGATCGTGGGCCCCGAAATAGAGGCGTCGGACGCGGGCAAACGAGATCGCGGCGGCGCACATGGCGCAGGGCTCGAGCGTCACGTAGAGGTCGCAGCCGGTCAAGCGCTCGTCCTGAAGCGCCGCGCAGGCCGCGCGGATCGCCAGCATCTCGGCATGCGCCGAGGGATCGTGCAGCTCCCGCGGGCGGTTGCCGGCGGCGGCAAACACGGCGCCGTCGCGCACGACGACGGCCCCGACCGGCACCTCGCCGCGCTTAGCCGCCGCGCGCGCCTCGGCGAGCGCGAGGCCCATGGGATCGGGCCGCGCGCCGCCCGCGCGCTCCAAGTCACCGGCCATGTCGGCTCGCTTCGCCATGGCGGCTCTGCTATCAGGCCCGCATGACCGACACCAACACGAACGACCGGGAGCCGGAGGCGGCCCCGGAAGGAGAGCGCATCGCCAAGGTGATCGCCCGCGCGGGCATAGCCTCGCGCCGGGACGCCGAGGCGATGATCGCGGAGGGGCGCGTCATCCTCAACGGCGCGGTGCTCTCTTCGCCCGCCGTCAACGTCACCGACGCCGACCGGATCGCCGTCGACGGCGAGAGCCTGCCGGCGCGGGAGCGCACGCGCCTGTGGCTGTTCCACAAGCCGCGCGGCCTCGTCACCACGGCCCGCGACCCGGAGGGGCGCCCGACGGTGTTCGAGAGCCTACCCGAGGACATGCCCCGGGTCGTCGCCATCGGGCGTCTCGACATCAACACCGAGGGGCTGCTGCTCCTGACCAACGACGGCGGCCTCGCCAAGGTGATCGCCCACCCGGACACCGGCTGGATGCGCCGCTACAAGGTGCGGGCCTACGGCGACGTCACGCAAGCCGACCTCGACCGGATCAAGGACGGCGTCGCGATCGACGGCATGGACTACGGCCCCGTGCAGGCGACCCTCGACCGGGTGCAGGGCGACAACGTCTGGATCACGCTCGGGCTTCGCGAGGGCAAGAACCGCGAGGTCAAGAAGATCCTCGAGCACCTCGGCCTTGCCGTGAACCGGCTGATCCGCCTCTCCTTCGGCCCGTTCCAGCTCGGCGACCTCGAACCGGGGCTCGTCGAGGAAGTGCGCACGAAGGTCCTGAAGGAGCAGCTCGGTGAGAGGCTCGCCGAAGAGGCGGGGGTCGACTTCGAAAGCCCCGTGCGCGAGCCGATCGCGCCCTTCGGCTCCGAGAAGCGCATGGCCAAGGGCGAGCGCGCGCCGAAGCGGGACGATCGGCGGGAGCGCGAGGACCGGGGCGAGCGGCGCGAGCGCGGCGGCTTCGGCGAACGCCCGCAAGGCAGGGGCGACCGCGACTTTTCTAGGAGCCGCGACCGAGACGCCGGACCTCGCGGCGGCGCGCGGGGCGACGACCGCCCGCGCATTGCAGGACGGCCCGAGCGCCGCCCGACGGTCTGGCGCGACGACGGCAGCGCCGAGGCGAAGAAGCCCCGCAAGGGGCCGCGCCGGGACGAGGATCCGCGCGCCGCCCGCGCCGCCGCGGGCGAGCGTCCGCGCGAGCGCGTCGGCGCGATCCGGGCGGGCGAAGGCCGCAAGGTGCTGGTCGAACGGCTCGTGAGCGAACCTCGATCCGAGCGCGAGGAGCGTCCGCCACGGCACGAGGA
>DASVVU010000310.1:0-7207 GCA_036386395.1 Beijerinckiaceae bacterium
CGCGGCGCTCGTCGAGCGCGCCGCCGCGCTCTTCGCCGCGGCCTGACGGAGAGAGCATGCCCGATCCCCGCGCGAGCCTCGGCTTTATCCGCAATCCGCTTGACCGGCACAGCGCCGAGCGCGGCGACGCTTTCGTCGCCCGCCACGCTGCCGACCCTGAGGCCGTCACCGTCGCGATCGCGGAAGAAGTCCCGATCCTGCGCCGCACCGGCGAGACGATGACGGGGCTCCTGCCGCTCGCCGACCTCGCCCTTGCCGGCGCGCGCCACGAGCAGGCCTTCCTCGGCACTCTCGGCAAGCGCCCGGTGTTCGGCACGCTGCTCGACGCCGCCGCCGCGGACATCTTCAAGAGCGGCCCGGACCACCTCGCCATCGACCTGCGCTCGATCGCCGTGCAGGGGCTCCTGCCGGCGGACGAGCTCGGCATCCTCGCCGAGGCGAAGGCGCTGCTGTTCTGGCACTCGCGCCACCGCTTCTGCCCGAACTGCGGCGCCCCGACGGCCGTCGCCTGCGCCGGTTTCCGCCGCGACTGCGGATCTTGCGGCGCGCAGCACTTCCCGCGCACCGACCCCGTCGCCATCATGCTGATCCACCGCGGCGACAAGTGCCTTCTCGGACGCCAGGCCCGCTTCGTCGCGAACTCCTACTCGTGCCTCGCGGGCTTCATCGAGCCCGGCGAGACCATCGAGGACGCGGTCCGCCGCGAGACCTTCGAGGAGGCCGGCATCCGGGTCGGGACCGTCCGTTACATGGCCTCGCAGCCCTGGCCGTTCCCGGCCTCGATCATGATCGGCTGCGCCGGCGAGGCCTTGACCGAGGACATCGTCCTCGACCGCGACGAGCTCGAGGACGGGCGCTGGTTCCCGAAGGACGAGGTGCGCCTGATGCTCGCCCGCGAGCACCCGGGCGGGCTCATCACGCCGCCGCCGATGGCGATCGCGCATTTCCTGATGCGGAGCTGGGTCGAGGCAGGCTGAAGGAGGCGCCCATGGCCGAGGACAAGGGGACCCAAACGTATCGCTGCTGCGTCGTCGGGGGCGGCCCCGCCGGCATGATGCTCGGCTTTCTCCTCGCCCGCGCCGGGGTTGAGACGGTCGTGCTGGAGAAGCACGCCGACTTCCTGCGCGACTTCCGCGGCGACACGGTGCACCCCTCGACCCTCGAGCTGATGCACGAGCTCGGCCTTATCGACGCGTTCCTGAAGCTGCCGCACCAGAAGCTCGAGCGCCTGCGGGGCCTCGTCGGCGACACCGAGCTCACCATCGCCGACTTCACCCATCTCCCCACCCACTGCCGCTTCATCGCCTTCATGCCGCAATGGGATTTCCTGAACTTTTTGGCCGCGCACGGGAAGGCTTATCCGGCCTTCCACCTGCGCATGCAGACGCAGGCGACGGCGCTCGTCCGGGAGGGCGACCGGGTCGTCGGCGTGCGGGCGCGGGGGCCTCAGGGCGAGACGGAGATCCGCGCCGACCTCGTCGTCGGCGCCGACGGCCGCCACTCCACCGTGCGCGAGCTCGCCGGGCTCAAGGTGCAGGACATCGGCGCCCCCATGGACGCCCTCTGGATGCGCCTCTCGCGCCGGCCGGACGACCCCGACCAGCCCCTCGGCCGCTTCAGCGCCGGCGAGATCTTCGTGATGCTCGACCGGGGCGACTACTACCAGTGCGCCTTCGTCATCCCGAAGGGCGGCTTCGACACGCTGAAAGCGGAGGGGATCGAGCGCTTCCGGGCCCGCGTCGCGGCGCTCGCGCCGTTCGTGAGCGACCGGGTCGGCGAGCTGAAGACCTGGGACGACGTGAAGCTTCTGAGCGTCGCGGTCGATCGCCTCACCGAGTGGTCCCGGCCGGGGCTCCTGTGCATCGGCGATGCGGCCCATGCCATGTCGCCGATCGGCGGCGTCGGCATCAACCTCGCGGTGCAGGACGCGGTCGCGGCCGCGAACCTCCTCTACAAGCCGCTCCTCGACCGCTCCGTCACGACGGACGACCTCGCCGCCGTCCAGCGCCGGCGCGAGCCGGCGGTGCGCATCGTCCAGCGCCTGCAGGTGGTGGTCCAGAACAACGTCATCGGCCCGACGCTCGGCAGCCGCACGAAGCCGACCCCGCCCTGGGTGCTGCGGCTCGTCGCGCTCGTCCCCTTCCTCAACCGTATCCCGGCCCGCCTGATCGGCGTCGGCTTTCGCCCCGAGCACGTGCGCACCCCGGACGTGTCGCCTACTCCCCCGGCTCCTTGATGTTCTCCCGGAAGGGATGCGCCGGGAAGACACCGAGGATGTGGAGTTCCTTCGAGAAGTAGGCGAGTTCGTCGAGGGCGCGCTTGAGGTGGATGTCCTCGGGGTGCCCGTCGACCTCGGCGTAGAACTGGGTCGCGAAGAACTGGCCCTCGATCATGTAGCTCTCGAGTTTCGTCATGTTGACGCCGTTCGTGGCGAAGCCGCCGAGCGCCTTGTAGAGAGCCGCCGGCAGGTTCCTGACCCGGAACACGAAGCTCGTCACCGTCGCGCCGTTCCTCGGCGCGGCCCAATGCGGATCCTTCGACAGGATGATGAAGCGGGTCGTGTTGTGGGCCTCGTCCTCCACGTCCTCGGCCAGCACTTTCAGCCCGTAGACCTCGGCCGCGAGCCGCGGCGCGAGCGAGGCGCGGGCCGGGTCGCCGGCCTCGGCGACCTCCCGGGCCGAGCCTGCCGTGTCGCCCGCGACCACGGCTTTGAGCCCGAGCTTGCGGATGATCTTGCGGCACTGCCCGAGCGCATGGACGTGGCTGTGCACCGACTTGATCGTGCCGAGGTTCGCGCCCTCGACGGCCAGCAGCTGGAAGTGGATCGGCAGGAAGTGCTCGCCGACGATGTGCAGGCCGGAGGTCGGGAGGAGGTGGTGGATGTCGGCGACGCGGCCCGCGATCGAGTTCTCGATCGGGATCATGGCGAGGCCGGCCTGCCCCTCGGAGACCGCCGCGAAGGCGTCCTCGAAGGTCGGGCACGGCAGGGGCTCCCAGTCCGGATGGGTCTCCTGGCAGGCGATGTGGGAGTTCGCGCCGGGCTCGCCCTGGAACGCGATTTTCTTGGTCGTGGTCATGGCGTCCTCCGGGCCGCGATCACGGCGCGGGCCCGCTCCAGGTATTCGGGGGTGTCGACCCCGAAGGGCACGTGGTCGATCAGCGCCGCGTCGATGCGCATGCCCGCTTCGAGGGCGCGCAACTGCTCCAGGCGCTCGCGCAATTCCAAGGGCGAAGGCGGCAGCGCCACGAAGCGGGACAGCGCCGCGCGCCGGTACGCGTAGAGCCCGACGTGGTGGTAGAGCGGCCCCTCGCCCCAAGGCGCCGTCGCGCGGGTGAAGTAGAGGGCGCGCAGCCGGCGCGGCGCGACCTCGCTTCCGACCAGCTTGACCACGTTCGGGTTCGTCCGCTCCTCCTCCTCGGTGATGACCGCCGCGAGCGTCGCGATGTCGACGGCGGGGTCGGACAGCGGCGCGACGGCGGCCGCGATGGCGGCGGGGTCGATGGTCGGGAAGTCGCCCTGCACGTTCACGATGACGTCGTGGCGTCCGTCCGGATCGAGGATCTCCGCCGCCTCGGCGATGCGGTCGGAGCCCGAGGCGTGATCGGCCCGCGTCATCACCGCCCTTGCCCCTGCCCTCTCAACCGCCTCTGCGATGGCGCGGGCATCGGTCGCGACGGCGACCGGCCCGACACCGGCCTCGCAGGCGCGGCGCCACACGTGCACGATCATCGGCTCGCCGCAAATGTCGGCGAGCGGCTTGCCGGGAAGGCGCGTCGCCTGAAGGCGCGCCGGGATGAGGACGATCGGATCGGTCACGGGAGCGGGGCGGTTCGGGAGGCGCGCTGCTTAGCAGCGCGCGAGGCGCTTGTCATGGCGGAGGTGACGGACGCTGCGACCGCAAATCCCTGGCCTGGCCCGTTGCCAAAGGACCGGCGGAGCGGCTAAGCAGCCGCCGCGTTCACCTGCCGGCCGTCGCCAGGAGCGGGAGCTTTCCGGATGGATTCCTTCGAGGTCAACAAGATCGCCGGCGCCGTGCTCGGGGTGCTGCTGTTCGCGATGGGCCTCAACATCTTCTCGGGCATGATGTTCTCGCCGAAGAAGGCGGGCGACATGGGCTACAAGCTGCCCGAGGCCGAAACCGCGGCCGCGGGCGGGGCCACGCAGCAGGCCGCGGCCCCGTCCGAGCCGCTCCCGGTCCTCCTCGCCAAGGCCGATCCGGCGAAGGGCCAGGCCGCCGCCAAGAAATGCACCACCTGCCACACCTTCGAGAAGGGCGGCAAGAACGGGACCGGCCCGAACCTCTACGGCACCGTCGCCGCCACGAAGGGGCACGTCCAGACCTACGACTACTCGCCGGCGCTCAAGGCCAAGGGCGGCGACTGGAGCTTCGAGGACCTCGACGCCTTCATCCACAACCCGAAGGCCTTCATCCCGGGCACCAAGATGACCTTCACCGGCGTCCCCTCCCCCGACGAGCGCGCGAACATTCTCGCCTACCTGCGCACCCTCTCGGACAACCCGGCCCCGCTGCCGACGCCCTGAGCGGCGGTTCCGGGTTGCATTCGCCGAGGTTTCCCCCTAGATAGCCGCCGTGCGGACGGTGCGCCGGCCGGGTCTCGTCGACCCCCGCCCGTCCGCTTTTCCATTGCATTGGGGCTCCGGGAGACCGCGGCCCCGGAGACCGGACCGATGAAGATCCGCAACTCGCTCAAGTCGCTTCGCGGGCGCCACCGCGACAACCAGGTCGTGCGCCGCAAGGGTCGCGTCTACGTCATCAACAAGACCCAGAAGCGCTACAAGGCCCGCCAGGGCTGATCCCGCCTCTCCCCTTGAGGGAGAGAGCCTGCCCTCGGGCTCCGACCCGAGGGCAGGCTCGCCCCTCGGGTCTTGCCTTCGGCAAGCCCAAGGACAGGCTCCGGCGAGCGGGTGAGGGGAAGGCCGAGCGGGTGAGGCCTGCCGGTGGACGGCGGAACCCCCGCTCCCGATCGTGAATTGACCGTGCAGGCGGGGGGCATAGAGTACCCGCGATGCGCTTTCTCGTTCTCCCGACCGTCCTGATTCTCGCCGCCGCGCCGCTCGGCGCCGATGCGCTCGCGCAAGGGCGGCCCGAGGCGCGGCCGGCTCCGGACGCTCCTAAGGACGCGCCGAAGCCGCCGCGCAAGCCCGCCACCCTCGACGAGCTGTTCACGCGGCTTGCCGCCGCCAAGGACGAGAGCGAGGCGAACGGCGTCGCGAACCTCATCGAGCGGCGCTGGGCGCGCTCCGGCAGCGACACCGCCGACCTCCTCATGAGCCGCGCCGAGGAGGCCATGAAGGCGAAGGAATTCCCGCTGTCAGTCGAGCTCCTCGACCGCGTGCTGGCGCTTCGCCCCGAGTGGGCCGAGGCCTGGCACCGCCGGGCGACCGCCTTCTTCCTCCTCGACGACCCGGTGAGCGCGATCGCCGACCTGCGCCGGGTGCTGTCCAAGGAGCCGCGCCACTTCGGCGCCTGGGCCGGCCTCGGCCACATCTACATGGCGGGCGGCGACAAGAAGCAGGGGCTCGCGGCCTACCGCAAGGCCCTCGCCATCCACCCGTACCTCGCCAAGCTCCGCGACGTGGTCGAGCGCCTCGGCCCCGAGATCGACGGCCGCGACATCTGATTCCTTCCGCCCCGGCATGAAGCTTTTGGCCGCTGCGCTCGCGGGGATCGCGCTCCTCGCTCTGGGCGGGGCGCTCGCGACCTTCGTCATCGCGAAAGCCATCGAGTCGCGCTATCCGCCTGCCGGGCGCTTCGTCGAGCTTGTGGGCGGGCGCCTGCACATCATCGAGATGACGCCGCAGGGCCGCGCGCCCGAGGCGACGGTTCTCCTCCTGCACGGCGCCTCCGGCTCGGCGGCCGAGCCGCTTTCCGCCTTGGGCGAACGCCTCGCGCGGCGCTTCCGGGTGATTGCCGTCGACCGCCCGGGCAGCGGCTGGAGCGACCGTGTCGGCGGCGCGGACGCGGCTTCGCCGGCCGCGCAGGCGCGGGCGATCAGGCAGGCGATGGTCAAGCTCGGGGTCGAGCGGGCCGTCGTCGTCGGCCATTCCTGGTCGGGGACGCTCG
Source organism: Beijerinckiaceae bacterium (assembly GCA_036386395.1). Classification (GTDB taxonomy): domain Bacteria; phylum Pseudomonadota; class Alphaproteobacteria; order Rhizobiales; family Beijerinckiaceae; genus JAJKJG01. The sequence goes on from DASVVU010000310.1 coordinate 6,087, forward strand.
CGCTCAACCTCGCCCTCGACCACGCCGATGTCGTTTCCGCCCTCGTGCTCCTGTCGCCGGTCAGCCACCCGTGGCCGGGCGGCGGCGTCTCCTGGTACTACGGCCCGACCACCTTCCCGGTCGTGGGCCGGCTCCTGACCTGGACCTGGACGACCCCCGCCGGGCTCCTCCTCATGCGCCCGACGCTTGCGGCGGTGTTCTGGCCACAGACGCTGCCGTCGGACTACGTCGAGCGCGCCCGCATCCCCCTCGTGCTGCGCCCGCGCGCGTTCCGGGCGAATGCCGAGGACGTCTCCGGTCTCTATGCTTTCGTCACGGCCCAGAGCCGGCGCTACGGCGAGATTCGGGTTCCCACGACGATCGTCTCCGGCGACGCCGACACGATCGTGTGGACGAACCTCCACTCGCGCTCGCTCGAACGCGAGATCCCGGGCGCGCGCCTCGTCGTCCTCCCCGGCGTCGGCCACATGCCCCACCACGCCGCGCCGGATGTCGTGGCCGGGGAGATCGAGGCGCTGGCAGCGGCGAAGGGCGAATGAGAGCGCCCGCCTCTCCTCCGGAGAGGCTTACCCGTTCGCCTTCGCCCAGCGCACCACGTCGGCGTGGGTGCCGAACCAGACGTCGCCCTTGGCCTTGGCGTGGCGGATCAGCTCGTCGAGGATCCAGATGCGCGAGCGGTAGCCGATGACGTGCGGGTGCGTCGTGAGCTGGAACAGCCCGCCGTCCTCGAAGGCCGCGTCGAGCTCCCGGCGGAAGATGTCGAGCACGTCCGCCGGCGGCGTGTAGGGCCTCAGCGACTGGAAGCGGTGCATCATGAAGTAGACGGCGTCGTCGCGCACCCACTCGACCGGCAGCTCCACGATGCCGGTCGGCTCGCCGTCGAGGAGAAGCTCGTAGCAGTCTTCGTCGGCCATGAGGGACGAGTCGTAGAGGAGGCCCATCTCCTTCTCGATCCTGAGCGTGTTCGGGCTGAAGTCCCAGGACGGGGTCCTGAGGCCGACGGGCCGAACGCCCGTGATGCGCTCGAGGGCGTCGGCGGCGCGCATCATGAGGTCGCGCTCGGCGTCGTAGGGCAGCACCGAGTTGAGCTCGTGGATCCAGCCGTGGATGCCGATCTCGTG
>DASVVU010000311.1:0-1744 GCA_036386395.1 Beijerinckiaceae bacterium
CGCGTCGAGGCCATCGCGAGCGCCGCCCGGGACGTGGACACGCGCCTGTCGTGCTTCGTGATGGGAACCAACGATCTCGCCAAAGAAACCCGCGCAAGGCTCACGCCGGGACGGGCCGCGATGCTGCCCTGGCTCATGGCGGCGCTCGCGGCGGCGCGGGCGCACGACATCGACATCGTCGACGGGGTCTTCAACGCGCTCTCCGACGAGGTGGGCTTTCGCGCCGAATGCGAGCAGGGCCGCGATCTCGGCTTCGACGGCAAGACTCTCATTCACCCGAACCAGATCGGCCCCGCGAACGACATCTTCGCGCCGGCCCCCGAGGAGGTCGAGGAAGCCCGCGCCGTCATCGCGGCTTTCGCCCGGCCCGAGAACCGCGGCAAGGGCGTGATCTCACTCTCCGGCCGCATGGTCGAGCGCATGCACGCCGACATCGCGGCCCGTACCGTAGCATTGGCCGAGGCGATCGCGGCCGGCTCCGGCGGGCCTTGAGCGGGCTCGGCGCCCCGCCCGCTACTTCTTCGACAGGGCCTCGAGCCTCGCCTGCATGTCGGCCATCTGGCGCTTGAGGCTCTCCAGGTCGTCGGCGCCGTCCTTGCCGTCCGGGCCGGGCTCGCCGGTCTCGTCCGGCTGCGCCGTGGTCCGCCTGCCGAAGGGGGGCGTGAACATCCGCATGGCCTCGCTGAAGAAGGTCATGTTGGCGCGCACCTGCTCCTCGACGGCGTGGAAGGCGGCGGCGGGGCCGAAGGTCTGGGCCATCTGCTCGCGCAGCTTCTGCTGCTCCCGCGTCAGGTTCTCCATCGAGAAGGCGAGGTAGCTCGGCACGAGCGCCTGCAGGCTGTCGCCGTAGAAGCGGATGAGCTGGCGCAGGAAGGTGACCGGCAGGAGATTCTGCCCTTCCTTGTTCTCCTCCTCGAAGATGATCTGGGTCAGCACCGAGCGGGTGATGTCTTCTTGAGTCTTGGCGTCGTAGACGACGAAGTCCTCGCCCTCGCGGACCATGCGGCCGAGGTCGTCGAGGGTGACGTAGGTCGAGGTGCCGGTGTGGTAGAGCCGGCGGTTGGCGTACTTCTTGATGACCGTCGGTGGCTTGTCGGCCTTGTCCGTCGCCATGATGTCCTGTTCCAAAGACGGCTGTTCCCGCCGCTCCCCGTCCAAGCGAGCTTAAGGGTTTCGGCCGCCGCCGGAAACAGCAAAACGCGAATCCGGCCCCCGCGACCTGGCGTTAGCGTGAAGAAGCCCCGCGTGCGGCCTGCTTGACTTCACCCCCTCCCTCGGCTTGATGCCGTTCATACATGCCAAGCCGCGGCCGGGCGCCGCGACCGGGTTTTCGGAGGAGAGCATCATGGCGCGGCAGGATATCGTCATCGTCGGCGCGGCCCGGACCGCGGTCGGGTCGTTCAACGGCGCCTTCGCCAACACGCCGGCGCACGACCTCGGCAAGGCCGCGATCCAGGCGGCGCTGACGCGGGCCAAGGTCGAGCCCGGCGAGGTCGACGAGGTCATCCTCGGCCAGGTGCTCGCCGCCGGCCAGGGGCAGAACCCGGCGCGTCAGGCCGCCCTCAACGCCGGCATCCCGAAGGAGAAGACGGCCTGGGGCCTCAACCAGCTCTGCGGCTCGGGCCTGCGCACGGTCGCGATCGGCATGCAGCAGATCGCCAACGGCGACGCCGACGTGATCGTGGCCGGCGGCATGGAATCCATGTCCCAGGCGCCGCACGCCGCCTACATGCGCTCCGGCACC
>DASVVU010000312.1:0-16084 GCA_036386395.1 Beijerinckiaceae bacterium
GCTCTGTCGTCTCCCTTGGCCGTCCGCGGCGTGGTCCCTCGCGCGGCGCCCGGACCGGGGTCAAGCGTTGTCCCCCGGCGCGGCACCGGTCCCGCCCCACGTCACGACGCCTCGCGAGCGCGCCCCTCGGGTGGACGGGACCCGCACAAGCAAGCACAAGACAGAAGGCTTGTCAAGAAAATATTCTGATATTTAGGAAAATTATTTTGGACCAGCCCCGTCGCGAACCGCCGCTCCTTCTTTCGCAGAGGTATTGCTTGCGGGAGAGGTTGGGGTGAGGGCCAGGGAGTGCGCACCAAGACCCCCTTACCGCTCGCCTTCGGCGAGTCGGCCTCTCCCCGCAGTGGGGAGAGGCGCATCGCGCTCACGCCCGCAAACGCTCCTCCTGCCGCGGCCCGAAGTCGCGCTCCATGGCGCGGCGGAAGCGGACGGCGTCGTCGGTCTCGTCGACGGCGACGTCGGACCACGACAGCATCTCGCCCTCGGCGACGTCGCGCCTGAGCTTGACGTCGTGGGCGAGGCCGAGGGGGAGGTAGCCGCGGGCGAGAGAAATCTCGGCCGGCTGCTGCTTGCCCCAGACGCAGAAGCCGCCCTCGCCGTCGAGGATTTCTCCGGCCTTCAAGGGCCGCTTCGCGGTCGCGACCACGTCGGAGAAGAAGCCGATGGGGGCGCCGGTCGGCTCCTTTCGCAGGGCCGCGGAGGCGACCGAGACGCCGAGCTCGAGGCCGATCATGTGGGTCGGACGGTAGAGGGCGGCGTAGCGCCCGCTCGCGTCCGGCAGGGTGTTGTATTCGCGGAAGCAGCGCCGGGCGTAGTCGCTGTCGGCCTCGAACACCACGTAGGTGCCCATGGCGAGGTGGTGCGGCACGTCGGAGCCGTCGCGATGGACGGACGACGTGACCTCGGTGACGCCCGCCTTCTCCAGCGTCCCGCCGTCGGTTCGCGGCTTGCACACGTCGGCGAGCTCGAAGCGGCTCGCGGGCGGGAAGCCCAAGCCCCCGGACTGCGGCACGAGGCCGGTCGCGTTGCACACCGCCGTCATCTCGATGCCGGACTTCGTGCCGTCGACGAAGGAGTTGAACATCTTCGGGTTGATCGAGCCGCGGTCGTCGATCTTGAGGTACTTGTCGAGGATGTCCCACACCGTGTCGGGGGTCGAGCGGTGGTAGGTCGGGTGGTAGCGCGTGCCCTTGCCGGCCGCGACCACGGTGAAGCCGCAGGTCCGGGCCCAGTCGACGTGCTCGCAGATCAGCGCCGGCTGGTCGCCCCAGGCCAGCGAATAGACGACGCCGGCGTCGCGCGCGTGCCGCGCAAGCAGCGGCCCCGCGACCGCGTCCGCCTCGACGTTGACCATGACGATATGCTTGCCCTCGCGGATCGCCGCGAGGCAGAGGCGGATGCCGGTCTTCGGGTCCCCCGTCGCCTCGATCACCACCTCGACGCCCGGGTGCCGGATGAGCCCCATGGCGTCGTCGGTGACGAGGGTCTTGCCGCTCTTCAGCGCGTGGTCGACGGACGAGGCGTCGGTCTGCGCGGCGCTCCAGCCGGCGCCGGCCATGCGCTCGCGGGCGCGCTCCGGCATGAGGTCCGCGACGCCGACGAGGTGGAGGCCCACGGTGGTGCGCGCCTGCGCCATGAACATGGTGCCGAACTTGCCGGCGCCGACGAGCGCGCAGGTGACGGGCTTTCCCGCGGCCGCGCGGGCGCGGAGCATCGTCGAGAGATTCATCGGGCGTTCCTTCCCAAAGCCGTCTTGCCGCCGCGGCGGAGCCCGCAGCCTGGGAAGCGCCCGTCCGCTTTGTCAAGCGAGTCGGGCTCAGCCGGACGGCGTCGCGGCGCCGGAGATAGGCGCTTCCCTCCGGCGTGACCCGGACCTGCGCGTCCTTCAGGCTCGCCCCGGGCACGCGCTCGATGAAGCCTGCCGTCACGGCGTCCTCCCAGACGGTCAGGCGCGGGCAGGACGTGCGCCACGCCTCCAGGGTCTCGACGTAGTTGCGCGGCTCCAAACCGATCCAGTTGAGGAGCTGCGCCACGAGGGCTTCGTTCGCCATCGGTCATTCTCCGTCGAGCCGAGCAATACACTGCGCCCGATCGGCGAGCGAGGTTGCGGGTGCATGGCTGCCTTGATTCAGGTTGAGGACTACCCCGCTTGGGGTCCACGCCCGTAAGATGGGGCATGCCTCCCGCGATCGAGCTCCTGCACGTCGAGAAGCGCTTCGGCCCGGTCCGCGCCAACCGGGACGTGAGCCTTGTTGTCGAGCGCGGCACGGTCCACGGCATCGTCGGCGAAAACGGGTCCGGGAAGTCGACGCTGATGTCGATCCTCTACGGCTTCTACGAAGCCGACGCCGGCGAGATCCGGATCGGCGGGGAGCCCACAAGAATACGCTCGCCCGCGGACGCCATCCGGGCCGGGATCGGGATGGTGCACCAGCACTTCATGCTGGTCGAGCCGCTGACCGTGATCGAGAACGTGATCCTCGGGGCCGAGGGTGGGGCGCTGATCGCCGGCGGCGCCACGGCGGCGCGGGCCGAGATGGCGCGGCTCGCGCGGGACTACGGCCTCGCCGTCGACCCGGACGCCGTCGTCGGCGACCTCCCGGTCGGCCTGCAGCAGCGGGTCGAGATCGTGAAGGCGCTCGTCCGCGGCGCCGAGATCCTGATCCTCGACGAGCCGACGGCGGTGTTGACGCCGCCCGAGGCCGACGCGCTGTTCGGGCTGCTTGCGGCTCTCAAAGCGCGCGGCAAGACCGTCATCCTCATCACCCACAAGCTGCGCGAGGTCATGGCCGCGACCGACCGCGTCTCGGTGATGCGCCGAGGCGAGATGGTCACGACCCTCGACACGGCGAAGACTTCGCCGGCGGAGCTTGCCGAGCTGATGGTCGGCCGCCGCGTCCTGCTGCGGGTCGAGAAGGCCCCGCGAGCGCCGGGCCCGCCGGTGCTCGAGGTCGAGGACCTGTCCGTCGTCGACGCCCGCGGCGTGCTGCGCGTCGCCAAGGTCTCGTTCGCCGTGCGGGCCGGCGAGATCGTCGGCCTCGCGGGCGTCGCCGGCAACGGCCAGAGCGAGCTCTTAGAAACGCTCGCCGGCATGCGCCGCCCGCTTCTCGGGCAAATCAGGCTTGACGGCCGCCCCCTCGACCCCCGCGCCGACGGCCCGCAAGAGCGGCGCGCTCTCGGCCTCCTGCACGTGCCCGAGGACCGGCTGCGCACTGGCCTCGTCGGTTCCTTCCCGGCCTTCGAGAGCGCGGCCCTCGGCTTCACCGACGATCCGGCCTTCGGGGCGGGCCCCCTCCTCGACCATGGCCGCATGGTCGCGGACCTCTCCGAGAAAATGGCGTCTTACGACGTGCGCCCGCCAAACCCGCGCCTCAAAACATCGCGCTTCTCCGGCGGCAACCAGCAGAAGATCGTGCTGGCGCGGGAGATCGAGCGCCGGCCGAAGGTCCTGCTCGTCGGCCAGCCGACCCGGGGCGTCGACATCGGCGCGATCGAGTTCATCCACCGGCGCCTGGTCACCCTGCGCGACGAAGGCGTCGCGATCCTCGTGGTCTCGGTCGAGCTCGAGGAGCTTCTGGCGCTGTCCGACCGCATCCTCGTCATGTGCGGCGGCCGCATCACCGGCGAGCGCATGCCCGATGCGACGGACGAGCGCGACCTCGGCCTGCTCATGGCCGGGATGGAGGAGGCAGCCTGATGGAGAGCCGCATCTCGCTCATCACCCTCGGCGTCGCCGACATCGCCCGCTCGCGCGCCTTCTACGAGGCGCTCGGCTGGAAAGCCTCGTCGGCGAGCACGGCGGAAGTCGTGTTCTTCCAGGGAAACGGCTTGGGCCTCGCGCTCTGGAGCCGCGCGGCGCTTGCCGCGGACGCCGAGGTCGAGGACCGCCCGAGCGGGTTCTCGGGCGTCGCGCTCGCGCACAACCTGAGGAGCGAGGAGGAGGTCGACGCGCTCTTCGCCGAGGCCGTCCGGGCCGGCGCGCAGGCGGTCAAGATCCCGCGCAAGACGGATTGGGGCGGCTACGTCGGCTACTTCGCCGATCCCGACTGGCACCTGTGGGAGCTCGCCCACAACCCGTTCTTCGGCCTCGACGAGGCCGGCAACCTCTTCCTGCCGCCGTGAGGCAGGGAGAGAGCGGGGGCTCCCACTCTCCTCATGCTGAGGTGCGAGCGGAGCGAGCCTCGAAGCACGCACCGGCGGAGGTGCGCTGTATCGGCAGGGTGCGTCCTTCGAGGCTCGCCTGCGGCGAGCACCTCAGGATGAGGCTTGAGAGCCTGGCCCAGGCCGCGTCAGCGGCGGCGGAACTGCGGACGGTTGGGGCGTGGGCCGGTCGAGGCGCGCTCGTCCTTGTGGCGGAACACGAGGCGGCCCTTCTCGAGGTCGTACGGCGACATCTCGACGGTGACGCGGTCGCCCGCGAGCGTCTTGATGCGGTTCTTCTTCATCTTGCCCGCCGTGTAGGCGATGATCTCGTGGCCGGAGTCGAGCTGGACGCGGAAGCGCGTGTCGGGCAGGGCCTCGAGCACGAGCCCCTCGAACTGCATCAGTTCCTCTTTCGCCATGCAGGCATCCTTATTCCTGAGGTGGATCAATTAGCGCCCGCGGACTGTCCGCGACAAGCCGAAACGACGGCCTTTCGACAACCGTCGAAGAAAAAGGCCGTTCCGGGGAACGGCCTTTCCGAAAGACCAGGGCTTTCCGGCCCGCTCCGGCCTCACGCGGCCTGGAGGTTGACCGCCGAGGTCTTGCCGTTGCGCTGGTCGGTCTGGAGCTCGTAGGAGACCTTCTGGCCCTCGCGCAGGCCCATGAGCCCCGAGCGCTGCACGGCCGACACGTGGACGAACACGTCCTTGCCGCCGTTGTCCGGCTGGATGAAGCCGTAACCCTTGGTCTCGTTGAACCACTTCACCGTACCCGTTTCCATGGGCTTGTCCTTTTCAGTCGTATGCACGTGGACGGCGCCAAGAGGGCCGCCCGGTTCGGTCGAGCTTTTGGAAGGGTAGTCCAGAGCGTGCGCCCGGTTGCGAGCGAAGCGGCCCAGTCGTCCGGCCCAAATGTCGATGCGGGCAGACATAGGCGGGCGGACGGTGCGATGCAAGCGCAGCGGGGGATTTGGCGCGCCATCTGGAGTTGGCGAGGCTCAAGGCCCATGCTAGGCCGCGCCGGCAGACCTTCAGGAGCGTGCGGGGCCATCGGTGGAGTCTGCCCAGAAGCTGTCCGGGCTCGCGGGAGCGAGGGTCTTGATCACGGGCGGGCTCGGGCTCATCGGCTCGGCGCTCGCGCGCCGCCTCGTCGAGGCGGGCTGCGACGTGCTCCTGGTCGACAGCCTGAACGAGAACTTCGGCGGCAACCTCTTCAACGTCGAGCCGATCCGCGACCGGGTCCGGATCAACATCTCGGACATCCGCGACAAGCACGGCCTGCGCTTCCTCGTGCGCGGCTGCGACGTCATCTTCAACCTTGCCGGCCAGACGAGCCACATGGACTCGATGAGCGCGCCGTTCGAGGACCTCGAGATCAACTGCCAGGCGCAGCTCTCCCTCGTCGAGGTCTGCCGCGAGGTGAACCCGGGCGTGCGCATCGTCTACGCCAGCACGCGCCAGATCTACGGCCGCCCGCAATTCTTGCCGGTGGACGAGAGCCATCCGCTGAAACCCGTCGACGTCAACGGCATCAACAAGATCGCGGGCGAGAGCTACCACCTCCTCTACCACGACGTTTACGGCCTGAAGAGCACCGTGCTCCGGCTCACCAACACCTACGGCCCGGGCATGCGGATCAAGGACGCACGCCAGATTTTCCTCGGGATCTGGATCCGGCGCGTGCTGGAGGGGAAGCCGTTCGAGGTCTGGGGCGGGCGCCAGAAGCGCGACTTCACCTACGTCGAGGATGCCGCCGACGCCTTCGTGGCGGCCGCGCTCTCGCCCGCGACGATCGGCAGGGCGCTCAACGTCGGCGGCTCGGAGGCGGTGAGCCTCGAGGCGCTCGCCGGCATGCTGGTTGACGCCGCCGGTAGCGGCTCCTACGAACGGCGCGAGTTCCCGAGCGAGCGCCAGAAGATCGACATCGGCGACTACTATACCGACGACGCCGCGTTCCGCGGCCTCACCGGGTGGCGGCCCCGGGTCGATCTCAGGTCGGGGCTCGAGCGCTCGGTCGCCTTCTACCGCGAGCACATCGGCCACTACGTGTGAATGCCATGCCCGCCACCGTCCTGACCCGCGCGGAAGTCGCGCCCGCCGCGGGCGGGCCGGTGCCGATGAACGATCTCGCCCGCCAGACCGCGGCGATCCGGGGCGAGATCGACCGGGCCGTGGCCGAGGTCGTGGCCGGCGGATGGTACGTGCTCGGCCCGAACGTCGTCGCCTTCGAGGCCGAGTTCGCGCGCTTCTGCGGCGCGCGCCACGGCATCGGGGTCGCGAACGGCACCGACGCCCTGGAGCTCGCGCTTCGGGCATTGGGCTGCGGGCCGGGCAGCGAGGTCGTGACGGTCGCGAACGCCGGGATGTACGCCACGGCCGCGATCCTGGCCGTCGGCGCGACGCCGGCGTTTGCCGACATCGACCCCGTCACCATGACGATGGCGCCGCAGGCCCTTGCGGAACGCATCGGGCCAGGCACGGCCGCCGTGGTCGTCGCGCATCTCTACGGATGCCTTGCCGACATGGATGGCATCATGGCGGTCGCGCGTGCGCGCGGCATTCCGGTGATCGAGGATTGCGCCCAGGCGCACGGGGCCGAGCGGGGAGGGCGCAGGGCCGGGAGCTTCGGCGCGGTCGGCTGCTTCAGCTTCTACCCGACGAAGAACCTCGGCGCCCTAGGCGACGGCGGGGCGCTCGTCACGAGCGACGACGAGCTCGCCGAAGCCTTGAGATCGCTTCGCCAGTACGGCTGGCGCAAGAAGTACGAGGCGGAGCGGCCGCACGGCCGCAACAGCCGCCTCGACGAGCTCCAGGCCGCGGTCTTGCGGGTCAAGCTCCCGCGGGTGGACGCCTGGAACGAACGCCGCCGGGAGATCGTGGGCCGCTACCGCGACGCGGCCGTCGGGAGCGCCGTGACGGTTCCGGATGCAGGCGCCGACCACGCCACGCACCTGTGCGTCGTGCGCTCCCCCGAGCGTGACGCTTTGCGGGCGTTCCTCACGGCCCGAGGGATCGCGACCGACGTCCATTTCCCGATTCCCGATCACCGCCAGCGGGCGCTTGCCGGCATCGTGCCCGCCGACCTCTCGCTGCCCCATACGGAAGCCGCAGCCGGGGAAATCCTGTCGCTGCCGTGCTTCCCCGAGATGACCGAAGACGAGGTCGAGCGGGTCTGCGAGGCGCTTTCGGCGTTCGGCAAAGGAGCGGCGCGGCGATGAGCCGGAAGACCACCGTCGATTGGGCGAGGCTCGATTTCGCGGGCTTCGCCAAGCTCGCGGACGACGAGACCCTGAGCAAATACGAGAAGATCGGCTTTCCCGACTCCTACCGCGCCGGCCACGAGGCCGCGATCTTTGCGGACATTCGCGCGAAGCTGCCGCGGCTTGCCGATCGCGGGCTTGTCGTCCTCGACATCGGGCCGGGGTGCAGCGACCTGCCGGGCATGCTCATCGACCTGTGCCGGGCGCAGGGCCATCGCCTCCATCTCGTCGATTCGCCCGAGATGCTGCGCCATCTCCCGGATGCGGACTTCATCGCGAAGCGCCCGGGCCTGTTCCCGCGGGACCGGGATGCGGTCGCCGGCCTCGCTGGCCAAGTCGACGTGATGCTGTGCTACTCCGTGCTGCAGTACGTCTTCATCGACGCCAACCCCTTCGATTTCGTCGATCTCGCCGTCAAGCTCATGGCACCCGGCGGCGAGTTCCTGATCGGCGACGTGCCGAACGCCTCGAAGCGCCGCCGCTTCTTTGCGAGCGAAGCAGGCATTGCCTTCCACAAGGCCTTCACGAAGACCGACACCCTCCCCGAAGTGCGATTCAACGAGCCCACGCCGGGCATGATCGACGACGCGGCAGTGCTGGGGCTTCTCGCCCGCGCCCGCGCGGCCGGCGCCGACGCCTATGTCCTGCCCCAGGCGCCGGAGCTGCCCATGAGCAACCGGCGCGAGGACATCCTGTTGAGGAAACCCTAGTGGACGGCGCGCCGGCGAAGGACCGCAAGCTCGTCATCGTCGGCGACAGCGCCTTCGCCGAGGTCGCGTTCGAGTACTTCTCGCGGGACTCCCGCTACGAGGTCGTGGGCTTTGCGGTCGAGCAGGCATACCTCAAACGCGATACGCTCATGGGCCTGCCGGTCGTCGCCTTCGAGACCTTGCCCCAAAGATTCCCGCCGCAGGACCACGAGGTCTACGTCGCAATCGTCTACACGCAGCTCAACCGGCTGCGCGCGCGTCTCGCCAGGGCCGCGAAGGCCGCGGGCTATCGCTTGGCGAGCTACGTCAGCCGGCACGCCTTCGTGTGGCCGAACGTGACGCTCGGCGAGCACTGCTTCATCTTCGAGAACAACGTCGTGCAGGCCTTCGTGCGGATCGGCGACAACGTCGTCCTGTGGAGCGGCAACCACATCGGCCACCACTCGACGATCGGCGACAACGTGTTCGTCTCCTCGCACGTCGTGATCTCCGGCTTCTGCGAGGTCGGAGAAAACTGCTTTCTCGGCGTCAACGCCGCTCTCGGCAACAACGTGACGGTCGCAAAGGACTGCTGGATCGGACCGGGCGTGGTGCTGACGCGGAGCACCAAGGAGGGCGAGATCCACAAGTCGCCCGAGAGCGAGGTCGCGAAGGTCTCGGCGCCCCGGTTCTTCCGGGCCGGGGACTAGGCATGCCGCGGCCCGTCTTGGCGCGCGCCCCGGAAGGAGCGCGTCTTCCGCTTGCCGTGCAGGTCGTCCGTTTCGCCCTGGTGGGCGCCGGCCGGACCGCCGTCAGCCTCGGGCTCTATCTCGCCCTGACGCTGGTCGTGCCGTACTGGGCGGCCTTCACGATCGCTTTCGTCGCCGGCATCACGTTCTCGGCGATCGTGAGCGGGCGCTACGTCTTCCTCGTCGGGCTGACTGCGCGCGGCTACCTCCTCTACGCCGCCGTGTACCTGTCGAACTATCTCATAAGCCTCGGCTTCCTCGCCCTGTTCGTGGAATGGCTCGGGGTCCCGGACTATCTCGCGCCGATGCCGGTCATCCTGTGCATGTTCCCCATCAACTTCGTCGCCGAGCGCTACGTCCTGGTCGCGAACGCGCGGCGACCCGACCCCGCTCCCTGATCCTGCGCGAGTTGCCTCCGCCCGGCGCGCGGGCTAAGGGCCGTCCCGTTCCGGCCCGGCATTCCCGTCACAGGACCTCAATGCTACGCGCCTTGCCGCAACGGCTGATCTGTCCGAGCTGCCGCGACCCTCGCTCCGAGCTGCGCACGCACGTCTTCAGGGACGGATCGGATGGGCACGTCCGCGACGGCGTGCTCGTCTGCGGCGCGTGCCATGAATGGTATCCGATCGAGGACGACGTGCTCGAGTTCGTGCCTTCGGACATGCTCTACCCGGACGACGCGATCGCCTTCCAGCAACGCTTCGCAGGTGAGCTCGCGGCCATCGGCTGCGAGCCCCACGAAATCGCCCTCATACCGCAGCCGGATCGTGGGGAGCCGGAGCACGCCGATCAGCGCAAGCAGCGGGACCATTTCGACCGCTACGCCGAAAGCCTCGAGCCCGGCTTCCAGGACTACACGCGGTCGGTGTTCATCCAGGCCGCCTCGGCGCGCTTCGCCGATCTCTGGAAGGCGCGGCTCGGCGGGCCCGAGAGCTGGATCCTCGACATCGGCTGCGGCACCGCCATCAGCAGCTTCCCTTTCGCCGACCGGCACGTCGTCGCCGGCTTCGACATCTCGAAGAAGGCGATCCGGCGCGACACGGAGGAGGCGCGGGCGCGCGGCCTCATGGCCAAGACCACCTTCTTCGTCGCGGACGGCGCGTTCCTCGCGTTCAAGGACGAGAGCTTCCGTTTCGCGCAGACGTTCGGGGCCCTGCACCACCTGCCCAATCCGGCGCAGGCGGTCAAGGACATCGTCCGCATCCTGGAGCCGGGGGGGATCTATTTCGGGGTCGAGAACAACAAGACCGCCTTCCGCTGGATCTTCGACCTCATGATGAAGGTGAAGCCGCTGTGGGTCGAGGAGGCGGGGGCCGAGCCGCTCATCTCCGCGGCGATGGTGCGGGAGTGGGCCGCCGGCCTGCCGGTCGAGGTCCACTGCGAGACGAGCGTCTTCCTGCCGCCGCACCTGTTCAACGCGCTCGGGCTCGACGCCGCGCGCGCCCTGCTCGACTGGTCGGACCGGGCGTGCCTTCACGTGCCCTGGCTGAGGGCGAACGGCGGCCAGCTCGTTTACGCCGTCCGCAAGACGAGCCGGCAGCCGGACGCGGCCGCCGGGCCGGCCGCATGAAGTGGCGCAAGCTCGGGCGCGTGTTCGGCCCGGAAGGGAGCGAGCCGTGGGCGCGCGCCAACGCCTCGTTTCCGACCGCGATCCTGCAAGGCCCGTCCGTCATCCGGGTCTACTACACGGCCCTCGACGACCGGGAGTTCGGACAGGGCGCCTGGGTCGACCTCGACGCCGAAGACCCGACGCGCGTCCTCGACCGTTCGCCCGGGCCGGTCCTGACCGTCGGCGAGCCCGGCGATTTCGACGACTGCGGCGCGAACCCGCTCTCGGTCGTGCCGTTCCGGGGCCGGCGCCTGATGTTCTACCAGGGCTGGCAGCGCACCGTGCGGGCACCGTACGCGATCTTCACCGGGCTCGCCGTCGAGGGCGCGGACGGGCGCTTCGAGAAGCACGCCCGCGTCCCCGTCCTCGACCGCACCCACGACGAGCCCCACATCCGGGCGGCGCCCTTCGCGCTCGAGGACGGCGGAGCGCTGCGCCTATGGTACGTCTCCTCGAGCCGCTGGACCCGCCGCGGTGACGAACTGCGCTATTCCGTCGACATTCGCCATGCGACGTCCGACGACGGCATCCGCTGGACCGCCGATCCGCGCCCATGCCTCGCACCGGACGAGGCGCGGGGCGAATACGCCGTCGGGCGCCCGTCCGTGCTCGCCGAGGGGGGCCGCTACCGCATGTGGTACTCGGTCCGCTCGCACGACGCGCCCTACCGGATCGGCTACGCCGAATCCGGCGACGGCTTCGCCTGGGCCCGCATGGACGAGAAGGCCGGGATCGCCTGCTCCGAGGGCGGCTGGGATTCGGAGATGATCTGCTACCCTTACGTGATCCGCGCTGCCGGGCGGCTTCTGATGTTCTACAACGGCAACCGGCACGGCCGGACCGGGTTCGGGTGCGCGGAACTGGAGACGGCCTGACCATCATGCCTGAGGCAAGCCGCCGGAAACTCTCCATCGTCACGCCGGTGTACTTCAACGCCGACTCCCTGCCGGCGCTGTTCGAGCGGCTTCAATGGCTCGAAGGCGAGCTCAACCTGCGCAACGTCGACCTCGAGCTGATCTTCGTCGACGACGGCTCGGGTGACGCCTCCCTCGAGGAGCTCCTGAAGATCAAGGCGGCGCGGCCCGCCACCAAGGTCGTGAGTCTCGCGCGGAACTTCGGCGCCGTCGCGGCCTCGAAGACCGGCTTCCGCTACGTCACCGGGGACGCGTTCCTCATCCTCGCGGCCGACCTCCAGGACCCGCCGGAGCAGGTGCTGACCATGGCGGACGAATGGCTCGCGGGCGAGAAGTTCGTGGTCTCGGTGCGCGAGGCCCGTCGCGACCCGGCGCCGACGCGCCTGTTCGCTTGGGCGTACTACAAGATGGTCGACCTCATGGTGGTGCCGGGCTACCCCCGCGGCGGGTTCGACCTCTTTCTCATGGACAAGGTCATGCTGCCCTACATGGCAGGCAGCGTGAAGCGCACCAATCCGACCGTCTATGCCTGGTGGCTCGGCTTCCGTCCGAAGGTCCTCCATTACACGCGGCAGGAGCGGAAGTACGGCAAGTCGCGCTACACTTTCCGCAAGAAGCTGAGATTCCTGTTCGACACCTTTACGGGGTTCTCGGCGACGCCCATCCGGGCGCTCTCCGCCTTCGGCATCGTCGTCGCCTGCCTCAGCTTCCTGTACGGGATCACCGTCGTCCTGGCGGCGCTCTTCGGCGACATCCCGGTGCCGGGCTTCCCGACGCTCGCGGCGCTGATCAGCTTCTTCTCCGGCATGATCCTCATCATGCTCGGCACGCTCGGCGAATACCTCTGGCGCATCTTCGACGCCGTCAGCAACAAGCCGGAGAGCGTGGTGGACGAGGAGTTCCTGTAGGGCGGAGCCGGGCCGTTCCCTTTATCGCGGCGTCGGGTTCGGATATTGACCGGCGCGATGCGGAGCGCGGCGGCGCGCGTTCCCGGCGCCGCCTTCTATCGCGAGGCCTCGATCGAGATGTCCACCGGACCCGTATCGCAAAATGCGCCCTCCGCGGCGGCCGCCGAGGCGCGCAGGGAGCTGCTGCGGCTCTTCCGGGAGCGGCCGATCCCCGACGAGGAGCTGCTGGTCAACCTGTGCCTCTACATGCGCAGCGGAGCGCTGGCCAGGATCCTCTTCCTCGACGAGCTCTACCGCAAGATCGTGAAGCTCCCGGGCGTCATCTGCGAGTTCGGGATCTGGTGGGGCCAGAGCCTCGTCGTGTTCGAGAACCTGCGCGCCGTCCACGAGCCCTACCATGCGAGGCGCATCGTCGGCTTCGACACCTTCGCCGGCTACAGCGGCATCGGGGAGGCCGACAGGCGGTCCTCGACGATCGCCGAAGGGGTTTACGGCGTGCCGGCCGGCTACGAGGCCTATCTCGACGCGCTCCTGTCCTGCCACGAGGCGGAGAACGTCATGTCGCACGTCCGCAAGCACGAGCTCGTCAAGGGCGATGCCACGGCATCGGCGGGCCAATGGTTCGAGTGCAATCCGGAGGCGCTCGTCGCCCTGGCCTTCTTCGACATGGCCCTCTACGAGCCGACCAAGGCTGCCCTCGAGGCGATCGGGCCGAGGCTCGTCAAGGGCAGCGTCGTCGCCTTCGACGAGCTCGGCAACAAGGACTATCCGGGCGAGACGCGGGCCGCGCTCGAAGTCCTCGGCACCGAAGGCTTCGAGATCCGCCGCTCCCGGTTCCTGCCCGACCGCTCCTATTTCATCAAAATCTGATCTTTTACGGGGTGAACGGCAGCCCAGATCGCGAACGTCCGTGAGCCCCGCATCGGCCTACGCAGTCGAGCGCTACGCGCCCGCCCATCGGGACGCGTGGGACGCCTTCGTGCGGACAGCCAAGAACGGCACCTTCCTGTTCGCTCGCGGCTACATGGACTACCACGCCGACCGCTTCGAGGATCATTCGCTTATCGTGCGGGCGGGCGGCGAGGTCGTCGCTCTCCTCCCCGCGAACCGCGCCGGCGACGAGATCCACAGCCACCAGGGGCTGACCTACGGCGGGCTCGTCGTCTCCGACGCCATGACGACGCCCGCCATGCTCGACCTGTTCGAGGCCCTCGTCGCGCACCTGCGCCGCGAGGGGTTCCGCCGCCTCCACTACAAGACCGTACCCTCGATCTATCACCGCATCCCGGCCGAGGAGGACCGCTACGCCCTGTTCCGGGCGGGCGCCACGCTCGTCCGCCGCGACGTCCTGAGCGTCATCCCGGCCGGCCGGCGCGGGCCCGTGCAGGCGCGCCGGCGGCGCGGCGCCGCCAAGGCCGAGCGGCACGGCGTCGTCGTGGCCGAGGCGCGGGATTGGAGTCCCTACTGGGCGTTGCTGTCGGACCATCTCCAGGCCCGCTACCGGGTCGCCCCGGTCCATTCGCTGGCCGAGATCGAGCTGCTGCGCGGCCGCTTCCCGGGCGCGATCAGGCTCTTCGAGGCGCGGCTCGGCGGGGAAGTTGTCGCCGGCGCGGTGGTCTTCGAAAGCGCCATGGTGGCGCACGTCCAGTACATCGCCTCGTCGGAGTACGGGCGCGAGACCGGGGCGCTCGACGCGGTGTTCCGGCACCTCATCGAGGACGTCTTCGCCCAGAAACCCTATTTCGACTTCGGCATCTCGAACGAGGAGCAGGGCCGCCGCCTCAACCGCGGCCTGATCGAGCAGAAGGAAGGCTTCGGCGGCCGCGCCGTCGCGCACGACTTCTACGCTCTCGAGTTGTAACGATGCAGTGTGATTTCCCTAACTTGCGTTAAGGAAAAAGTGGGCGCACTCTACCGGCGATTGCCAGACGAGGTTCTCCGATGCGGACGCTCACTCTTACTTTTGTCGCCGCGGCCGTCATGCTCGCCGCGCCGTCCGCCGCTCGGGCCCAGCAGCTCACGGTCGTCGAGGTCAACGCGCCGGCGGTCAACTGCGTGTTCCAGACGAACTGTATCATCCCGGTGACCGACAGCACCGGCCACATCGACCTGCCGTTCATCGCTACCCCGGGCACGGCCTGGCTGCAGTCGCGCACCTTCACCGGGGCGCCCGGGACTCCGGCCGCCGGCAAGACGGGCTACATGTATCGGATCAGCCTGACCCAGGCTTCGGGCAACGCCGATTGCCTGGGCGGCTTCGTGCTCAACTTCGGCCCGGTGGCGAAGCTGCCCTACACGCCCGGCGCGATGTCGGACGTGTTCGTCGTCACCACGGGCGGCCTCGGCACCATCAAGCTGGCCGGCGCGGTGAAGACGGGCGACATCATCGAGTTCTCGCTGAGCAAGCCGCTCTGCCTCAGCGGACCGCCGAACGACGCGAACACCACTTTCTTCATCGGTCTCGCGGCCAACACGACGCCGATGGCCGCGAAAGCAAGCATCTGGGCCGTCGGCACCCCGCCGTTCTACTCGGTGGACGCCCGCGTGCCGACGCATTGAGCGGGTTTTGAAGCAAATTTCGTTCGCTGTTTGGTGCCATTGCTGATGGCCGGTTAAAGATACAATCTCCAGATTAGTAAACCAGCATTGATTTGCTGGAGAGTAGAAGCACCATGTCGTTCTTTTGCGAGGAGGCGATAATGATCGATCGGTATATGCTTGCATTCACCGCCGTCCTGTTCTCGACCGCATCGGCCCTGTCGCAAGGCGAGCCGCGCACGCCAACGCCCGACATCACCGAGTTGCCGGTCACGTCGGCCCAGCAGGACAGGATCAGGGCCCTCGTGCCCAGGGACGCCCTCCGGCAGGCGACGCTTCCGCCGGGAATCGAATTGCGCGAAATCCCGCCCGAGCTCGAGCTCGGGTCCTATCGCTATGCCCTCGTCGGCGACGTGATCGTGATCGTCGATCCGGACTCAGGCTACATCATCAAAGCTTTCCAGTGATCCGGAGAGCCGCGGCCTAGTCTCCCCGGAGTCCCGCGGACCGTCCCATTCCCGGAAGTAAGCAGCGACGTTCCCGCGAGCGCGGGCGCGCGCGTCCAGACGCGTACCAAACCCCTTCAAAGGAGATGACCATGACATCGCATCGGCTCGGTTTTCGATTTGCCCTTCTCGTCTGCGGCGCCCTGCTTGGGGCTCCGGCCGCGCAGGCCCAGGCCACACGCACCTGGGTGTCGGGCGTCGGCAACGACATCGACCCGTGCAGCCGGACCGCCCCGTGCAAGACCTTCGCAGGCGCGATGAGCAAGACCGCGGCCAACGGCGAGATCGACGTGCTCGACCCGGGCGGGTTCGGCGCCGTCACGATCACGAAGTCGATGACGATCGACGGGACCACCGGCCAAGGCTTCGGCTCGATCCTCGCGAACGGCGGCATCAACGGCGTCGTCATCAACGTGGCCGGCGGGACGGTCCGCCTCCGCAACCTCTCGATCAACGGCACGGGCGGAGCAGGAGTGGCCGGCCTCAACGGCATCAAGATCCTCGCCGCCGCCAGCGTCCATATCGAGAACGTGGTGATCGCGAACTTCAGCAACCGCGGCATCAGCGACGAGCGGACCGCGGCCGGCAAGCTGTTCATCACCGACACCATCGTGCGCAACAACGCCGGGAGCGGCGTCGTCCTGCTCGCGGGGGGCGTGGTGACCGCGATGCTCGACCGGGTGATCTCGGAGAACAACGGCAACGCCGGCTTCTCGGTCTCCAACGGCGCCAAGGTGACGGCGCGCAACGCGACCTCGGCGGGCAACCT
>DASVVU010000313.1:0-3849 GCA_036386395.1 Beijerinckiaceae bacterium
GCCGACGACGACGGCGCGGCGGGCGGCATTCGGGCTCGTGTTCATTCGTTTCCTCTCCGTGTGTCGTTTCCGGTGCTTTACCGCAGTGCCTTCGGAAGGGCCAAGGGAGGGCGCCTCAGCCCTTCGGACGGACCGGCTTGAACAGGCCGCTCGCCTTGGCGACGAGCGCGCCGTCGGCCGTGCGCACCTCCGCCTCGCAGAACACGATCGAGCGGCCGGCGCGCAGGACCCGACCCTCGGCCGTTATCTCGCCGCGCCCCGGCGACAGGAAGCTCGCCTGCATGTCGAGGGTCATGACCGGGCGCCCGACGGTGCAGCGCGCCGCCGTGCCCATGGCGATGTCGAGGAGGGTGCAGATCAGCCCGCCGTGGGCGATGCCGAGGTTGTTGCCGTGCTCGGGCGCGACGCGCACGCGCAGCGTCGTCCTGCCGTCCTTGAAGGCGATCGGCTCGATGCCGCAGTGGGCCGCGAAGGGGATGTCGGCGCCGAAGATGTCCATCGTTCCTCCCCGGGCTTGCCAGCCGTGCCCGTCCTCTGACATTGATCGGGGCAACAACATGGGAGGAAACGAATGGTCAACCGGCGCACGCTCGCCTTAGCTTTCGCCGCACTCGTCCTCTGCGGCGTAGCGCAAGCCCAGGACTATCCCGTCAAGCCCGTGACGCTGATCGTGCCGTGGCCGGCGGGCGGGTCGACGGACATCAGCATGCGGGCGATCGCGGAGGCCGCCTCGAAGCACCTCGGCCAGCCGATCGTCATCGATAACAAGGCCGGGGGAGGGGGCACCGTCGGCCCCGCCACCATGGCGGCGACGGGAAAGCCCGACGGCTACACCATCGCGCAGATCCCGATCACGGTGTTCCGCCTGCCGCTCATGCAGAAGACCACCTGGGACCCGCTCAAGGACTTCACCTACATCGTCCACCTGACCGGCTACACCTTCGGGGTCACGTCGAACGCCGAGTCGCAGTTCAAGACGTGGCAGGACGTGGTCGACTACGCGAAGGCGAACCCCGGCAAGGTCACCTACGCGACGCCGGGCGCCGGCACCTCGCTCCACGTCGGCATGGAGCAGATCGCGGCGAAGGCCGGCATCAAGCTCACCCACGTGCCGTTCAAGGGCGGCGCCGAGACCAACGCCGCCGTGCTCGGCGGCCACACCACGCTCCAGGCGGACTCGAGCGGCTGGAAGCCCCTCGTCGAGGCCGGGAAGCTGCGCCTCCTCATGATCTGGACGGCCGAGCGCTCGAAGAACTACCCCGACACCCCGACCCTGAAGGAGCTCGGCTATCCCTTCGTGTTCGACTCGCCCTTCGGCATCGCCGGGCCGAAGGGCATGGACCCGAAGATCGTGGCGAAACTGCACGACGCTTTCAAGAAGGCGGTCGAGGAGCCCCCCGTGCAGGAGACGCTGGCCAAGTACGACATGGTGGTGAACTACAAGGGCACCGAGGACTACCGGAAGTTCGTCGGAGAGACGATCGAGCAGGAGCGCAAGGTCATCACCGATCTCGGGCTCGCCAAGACGAACTGAGGCGCGCGTGGGCCCGACGCGACCCCGCCCGCTCGATAACGCCGAGCTCTGGGCCGGCCTCTTCTGGCTCGGCCTCGGGCTGTTCGTGACCTTTGCGGGGCGCGACCTCGGCACCGGGACGCTGGCGGCGCCCGGCAGCGGCTTCCTCCCGTTCTGGGCCGGGCTCCTGATGTGCGGCTTCTCCCTCGCCATCGTCGTGGGCGCGGCCCGGCACGGCGGTCCGGGGCTAGGCTCCCTGTGGGCCGGGGCGCGCTGGGGCAAGGTGCTGCTCGTCATCGCGAGCCTCGCGGCCTATGCGGCGCTCCTCGACAAGCTCGGCTTCCTCCTCGCCACCGTGCCGCTGATGCTCGTGCTGCTGCGCGCCGTCGACCCGGTGAGGTGGCGCGTCGCGCTGCCCCTCGCGCTCCTCTCGACGCTCGGGATCTGGTGGGTGCTGAAGCGCCTGCTCCTGATCCAGCTCCCCGCCGGCGTCCTCGAGATCGGCTGAGGCGCGATGGACCTCCTCGCCAACGTCGCGCACGGCTTCTCCGTCGCGCTCCAGCCGATGAACCTCCTGGCCTGCTTCATCGGCGTGTTCATCGGCACCCTCGTCGGCGTGCTCCCCGGCATCGGCCCGATCTCGGCGATGTCGCTGCTCCTGCCGGTGACGCTGGCGGGATCGCCGGAGGCGGGCATCATCATGATGGCGGGCATCTACTACGGCTCGATGTACGGCGGCTCGACGACCTCGATCCTCGTCAACATCCCGGGGGAGGCGGCCTCGGTCGTGACCTGCATCGACGGGCACCAGATGGCGAAGCAGGGGCGCGCCGGCCCGGCGCTCGGCATCGCGGCGCTGGGCTCCTTCTTCGCCGGCACCTTCGCGATCGTGGCGCTGATGCTCGTAGCACCCGCGCTCGCGTCGGTCGCCGTCGCCTTCGGGCCGGCCGAGTACTTCAGCCTGATGGTGCTCGGCCTCGTGGTGCTGACCTTCCTGACGCAAGGGTCGATGGCGAAGGCGCTCTTGATGGCCTGCGTCGGCGCGGTGCTCGGCCTCATCGGCCTCGACTCGATCACGGCGCAGCCGCGCCTCACCTTCGAGCGCATGGAGCTCTACGACGGCATCGGCCTCGTGCCGGTGGTGATGGGCCTGTTCGGCATCGCCGAGGTTCTCTCCAACCTCGAGCGCCCGGTCGCCCGCGACATCGTCGACGCCCGGATCACGCAGCTCTGGCCGAGCCGCGCCGACTTCCGCGCGAGCGCCGGGCCGGTCGCCCGCGGAACCGTGCTCGGCTTCTTCCTCGGCATCCTGCCGGGCGGCGGCGCCGTGATCTCCTCGTTCGCCTCCTACGCCCTGGAGAAGCGCCTCTCGAAGACCCCCGAGCGCTTCGGGCGCGGCGCCATCGAGGGCGTCGCGGGCCCGGAGGCCGCGAACAACGCCGCCGCCGGCGGCGCCTTCATCCCGCTCATGACGCTCGGCATCCCGCCGAACGTCGTGATGGCGCTGCTCCTCGGCGCCTTCATCATCCACGGGCTCCAGCCCGGGCCGCTCCTCATGAGCCAGAACCCGACTCTCTTTTGGGCGATCGTCGTCAGCATGTACATCGGCAACGCGATGCTGCTGGTGCTGAACCTCCCTCTCGTCGGCATGTGGGCGCAGCTCCTGCGCCTCCCTTACAACGTGCTGTTCCCGCTCATCGTCCTGTTCAGCATCGTCGGGGTCTACTGCTCGGGCAACAACGTCTTCGACGTCTACGTCATGATCGCCTTCGGCATCCTCGGCTACCTCATGCGCAAGACCGGCTACGAGCCCGCCCCCCTGGTGCTGGCCTTCGTCCTCGGCCCGATGCTCGAGAACAACCTGAGGAAGGCCCTGATCCTGTCGCAGGGCGAGCTCACGACGTTCCTGACCCGCCCGATCTCCGCCGCCTGCCTCCTCTTCGCGGCGGTGCTCCTGATCTTCCCGCTCCTCCCGGCCCTGCGCCGCAAGCGCGAGGCGGTGGCGCTCGACGAGGGCGCCTGAGGGGCGCGCGCGGCGCATCATCATGACGGCGGGCAAGATTCCGATGACGGCGGGCAAGATTCCCGTGCGATCCCAAGGCCCCGCGGTCATGACGATCGGCACTGTCATTACAACGGGAGCGCTTTGCAGGAGTCTCCGGAGGGAGCGCCCGTGCGTTTCGCCTCTTCGTCCGGGGCGCGCCTCGGTCGAGCCGGCCGCCCGGACGGGCCCGAGCGGAGTCGTCCGTCGATCGCATGGAAGCTTTCCGTGTTTCGGCGGCGGGGGCGATGGCAAGGACCTGCGGCCGCCTTAAGGCGGCGGGGCCGTCGGGCCC
>DASVVU010000314.1:0-8790 GCA_036386395.1 Beijerinckiaceae bacterium
CCGACGTCGGCCGCCGGGTCCACCGGGCGATCGGGACGGTGCGCGAGGTGCTGGAGGGCGCCGGAGCGCCCGCCGGCGAGTAGGGGGTCGAGGATGCCGCAGATCCAGGTCATGATCGCCGGGCGCAGCTACCGCATGGCCTGCGGCGAGGGCGAGGAGGCTCACCTCGAAGGCCTCGCCGCCGCCTACGACGCCAAGATCAGCGAGCTGAAGGGCGCCTTCGGCGAGATCGGCGACATGCGCCTCCACGTCATGGCGGCCTTGACCTACGCCGACGACCTCGCCGAGCGGAAGCGCCGGGTCGCGGCCCTGGAGGAGGAGCTCGCGGCCCTGCGCGAGCGTGCCGCCACCGTCGACGAGCGCACCGAGGATCTGGAGGCCCAGATGGCCGACGCCCTCAACCGCACCGCCGAGCGCATCGAGCGCCTCGCGAAGACGCTGAGCGTGCCGGCGGGGGCGTAGATCCTCTCCCGCTTGCGGCTACGTCGCGGGACGGCTGCGTCCCAGGACGACCGCTGCGCCATGATCAGTCCCGCAAGAGCTCGTTGATGCCGGTCTTGGCCCGCGTCTGGGCGTCGACGCGCTTGACGATGACGGCGCAGGCAAGCGAAGGGCCGGGGGAGCCGTCGGGCAGGTCCTTGCCCGGCAGAGTGCCGGGCACGACGACGGAATAGGGCGGCACGCGGCCGCGGAAGACCTCGCCGGTATCGCGGTCGACGATCTTCGTCGAGGCCGAGATGAACACGCCCATGGACAGGACCGAG
Organism: Beijerinckiaceae bacterium; assembly: GCA_036386395.1. Lineage (GTDB taxonomy): Bacteria > Pseudomonadota > Alphaproteobacteria > Rhizobiales > Beijerinckiaceae > JAJKJG01. The sequence goes on from DASVVU010000314.1 coordinate 765, forward strand.
CCCTGGCCGACCACCACGCCCTCGACCACCTCCGAGCGGGCCCCGATGAAGCAGTCGTCCTCGATGATGGTGGGGTTCGCCTGGAGCGGCTCGAGCACGCCGCCGATGCCGACGCCACCCGAGAGGTGGACGTTCTTCCCGATCTGGGCGCAGGAGCCGACCGTCGCCCAGGTGTCGACCATGGTGCCCTCGTCGACGTAGGCGCCGAGGTTGACGAAGGACGGCATCAGCACGACGCCGGGCGCGACGTAGGCTCCGCGGCGCACGACGCAGTTCGGCACGGCGCGGAAGCCCGCGGCGCGGAAGCGGTTCTCGCCCCAGCCCTCGAACTTCGAGGGCACCTTGTCCCACCACGTCGCGCCCGCCGGCCCGCCGGCGATCGGCGCCATGTCGGCGAGGCGGAAGGACAGGAGCACCGCCTTCTTGAGCCACTGGTTGACCTGCCAGTCCCCACCGACCTTCTCGGCGACGCGGGCCTGCCCGGAATCGAGCAGGTTCAGCGCCTCCTCGACCGCCTCGCGGACGGGGCCCTTGGTCTGCGGCGTGACGTTCGCCCGGTCCTCCCAGGCGGCGTCGACGGTGCGGGCGAGGTCGGCAAGGGCGGCTTGCGGCATCGGCTCTTTCGGCTTTTCGGCGGTGGAACGGCCGGGTGCTTAGCAACGGGGCGTTGGGTTGTCACGCCAAGCGAGGCAGGAAGCCCTTGGAATCCGCGCCTGAGGCTGTCACAAATCCCTATCCACGATCGCCGGCGCGTGGGGGCGCCCGACCATGGCGGAAGACGTCCTGACCGGGCCTCGGATCGAATCCCTCGAGGCGCGCCTGCGGGCGCAGGAGATCGTGCTGGCCTGCCTGTGCCGGGCGGTCGCGACGCTCGACGGGCGCAGCGCCCACGCGGTCGCGGTCGCCCTCGAGGTGGCCGAGATCGAGCAGGCCGAGACCACCGGCGAGGACGACGAGGTCGTCCGCCTGCTGCGCCGCTTCCGGCAGCAGGTCGAGGAGCCTGGGCTCGAGCCCTATTCCTAGGGCGGGGTTACTTCTTCGAGTCGTCATCGGCGGCGAGAGTCGTGATAGGCTTGCCGGCATGGGCAGGTCCGAAGAGGTCATCCTGGTCGACGCGCGGAACCGCCGCATCGGCTCCGACGAGAAGCTGCACGTGCACCGGGAGGGCCTGCGGCACCGGGCCTTCTCGATCTTCCTCGTAGACGCCCAGGGCGCCATCGTCCTGCAGAAGCGGCATCCCGGAAAATACCATTCGGGCGGCCTGTGGGCGAACACCTGCTGCGGCCACCCGCGCCCGGGCGAGGCGACGATCAAGGGCGCGCGCCGGCGGCTCTTCGAGGAGGTCGGCGTCAGGGCCGGGGTGACGTTCGCGTTCCGCAGCCGATACTCCGTCGCCTTCGGCAACGGGCTTTCCGAGAACGAGATCGTCAACGTCTATTGCGGGGCGTTGACCGGAGAGCTCAGGCCCAACCCGAGCGAGGTCGTCGACCTCGCCTTCATGCCGATCGAGCGCCTCGTGCGCGAAGCCGGGCGGGAGCCGGACGCCTATGCCTTCTGGCTCCACCACTATCTTGCGAACCACCGCCGGGAGCTGGAGCGCGGGCTCGCGAACGGTGCCGCACGTCACCGCGCGGCGGCCTGACGCCGGTCCGGAAGGCGCTCAACTGATGCGCAGCTCCGCCGGCCGGCCGGGCTCGCGGATCACCGGCGTCTGGCCGCCGCGCAGGACCGAGTTGCCCTGGTAGAGGGTGCGCTGGTCGATGGCGGCCGGGTCCGTCCAGTGCTCCTCGCGCATCTCGCCGTTGAGACCGTAGGCCGAAAGCGCGTTGGCGTAGGTGACGGCGCGGATGGCCGCGGGGTCGATGCCGCGCTCGGCCATGAGGCGCGCGGTCTTCGGCACCGCGAGGGGGTCGGAGACGCCCCAGTCGCAGGCCGAATCGACGATCAGGCGCTCGGGGCCGTAGCGGCGCACGATCTCCGTCATGCGCTCGTTCCCCATCTTGGTCTCGGGATAGATCGAGAAGGCGACCCAATAGCCGCGCGCGAGCACATCCTCGACCGTCTCCTCGTTGTTGTGGTCGATGACGCAGCGCCCCGGGTCGAAGCCGTGCTCGGCCAGCACGTCCATGGTGCGCAAGGTGCCGCGCTTCTTGTCGCGGTGCGGAGTGTGGACCATGATCGGCAGCTCGTATTCCCTGGCGAGCTCGATCTGGGCGCGCAGATACCGGTCCTCCAGCGCGGTCTGCTCGTCGTAGCCGAGCTCGCCGACGGCGACCACGCCCTCCTTCACGGCGAAGCGCGGCAGGATCTCCATCACGGCCTCGGCGAGGGCCTCGTTGTTCGCCTCCTTCGGGTTGAGCCCGATCGTGCAGTAGTGGCGGACGCCGAACTGGCCGGCCCGGAAGCGCTCGAAGCCGGTGATGAGGGAGAGGTAGTCGAGATAGGTGTCGGCGCTGGTGCGCGGCTGGCCGAGCCAGAACGCCGGCTCGACCACGGCGACGACGCCGGCCCGGGCCATCGCCTTGTAGTCGTCGGTCGTGCGCGAGATCATGTGGGCGTGCGGGTCGATGATCATCGTGCCGGCGCCGAGCGCCGTCACCGGCGCCGCCTCCTCGCGGGGCCGCCGCGCGGCCGCGAGGATCTGCTCGATCATCTCCGGCGTGAGGGTCCCGCCGCAGCAGGGGCAGGGCACCGCGGCCTCGGCCGGCTCGCAGGAGAAGCCGCTTCCGTTCGTCGTGGTCATTTCTTCAGGCTCCGCACGTAGGCGATCGTCTTCAGCATCTGGTCCTGCGTCATGCCCCGCCGGGCGAAGCTCTGCATGGCCCCGGAGGCGCCGCCGTAGAGAATCTCGAACATGCCGACGTCGGTCGTGCCGCGCGGGTATTTGGAGGTGTCGTCGATCAGGCTCGGCCCGATCCGTCCGGACCCGTCGGGCAGGTGGCAGGCCTGACAGTTCGTCTGGTAGAGCCGCTTGCCCTCGCCAAGGGCCTGCTCGTCGCCGAGGTAAGAATTCCTGCCGGTCTCCTTGAACGTCTTCACCGCCTCGGTCTCGACCTCGTTCAGCCGCGGCTTCACCTCGAGGGGCGCGTTGTCGAGGGCGTGCCGGAACGCGATCGGCTCCGCCATGGCCTCTGCCCCGAGCGCCGCCCAGGCGACGCACAAGCCGAAGAGCCGCAACCGGGACGCCACCATCGCCAACGCCGCTCCGATCAACAATGGCGGGGCCGCCGGAAGCGGCCCCGCATTTGTCGCTTCACTGCTTCGCCACGACCTTCGCGACCTCGGCGCCGCTCGGCACCTTGTCGGCCGGGACGACGCGCCAGAGCGCGCCGGCCGGGTTCTGGGTCGGGCCCTTGTCGTCGGTGTAGAAGCAGTAGCAGTTGGTCGCGAGGATCGTGCCGTCCTCATCGACCTGCCCCGCCGTGAACTGCAGCTGCGCCTGCAGGAGCTCCTGCATCTGCCACTTCGACGCGCCCTTGTCCCAGGCGACGCCGAAGAGCCGCCCGGTGCACCAGTCGCCGACGAGGTAGGTCTTGTCGAAGCCGCCGTAGTTCGCGACCCCGAGCCCCTGCGCCGAGCAGCCGAAGCCGTCCTTGAGCTTCGGCGCGTCCGGCCAGGGCTGCTCGTGCGGATACTCGGCGACCGGCAGCACGCCGACGATCGGGCACTTGTCGGGCGGAGCCGTCGCCGGGTGGCAGTGGGAGGCCTGGTTCATCTTCCAGCCGTAGTTCTCGCCGCCCTTGGACGAGGCCGGCTGCCAGTTGATCTCCTCGTAGTGGTTCTGCCCGACGTCGGCGATGAAGAGGTCGCCGGAGGTCTTGTCGAAGTGGAACATGTACGGGTTGCGCAAGCCATAGGCCCAGATCTCGGGCTTCACGCCGATCTTGATCTGGGCGAAGCCCTGCTCGGTGATGCCGAACAGCGACATGAGCTGCGGCCGGTCGGCCCTGGCGAAGGGGTTGTCCTTCGGCACCGCGTAGGGAACGTCGTCGGGCGTGTCGACGTCGAGGCGCAGCATCTTGCCGAGATGCGTGTCGAGGCGCTGGCCGGCGTCGAGGGGGTCGCCCTCCCAGCCGCCGTCGCCCTTGCCGATGTAGAGTCTGCCGTCGGGGCCGAAGGCGATCATGCCGCCGTAGTGGTTGTAGTAGGGCTGCGGGATATTCATCAGCACCTTGGCGCTCTTCGTCGTCTGCTCGGGCGTGAGCGCGTCCGGGCTGCCCTTGTCGACCGTGAAGCGCACCACCATCGAGGCGCCGTTGAACGGCAGCGAGGCGTAGTGCACGAAGAAGTGGCCGTTCTCCTTGAACTTCGGATGGAAGGCGATCGACCACAGGCCCTGCTCGACGAAGCCGGTCTGCACGTCGGAGCCGAGCGGGTTGATGTTGGTGAGGTCGAGGAACGGCGTCGGGTTGACCTTGCCGTCCTTCACCACCTTCACGCGCCCGACCCGCTCGACCACGAAGATGCGGCCCGAGCCGTCGTTCGCCACCGAGACGCCGACCGGGTCGTTGAAGCCGTCCGCCACCTTCACGAGCGAGACCTTCGGGGCGCCGGGGATCGTGCCCCCGGGCTTCGCCACCTCGGACGGATTACTCGGCACCTTCTGGGCGAGGGCGGGAACCGCGCCCAGCACCACCGCCGCGCCGACCGCGGCAAGCCATCTGGCGTTCATCAGCGTACCTCCCCTTTTCGACCTTCGGGCCTCCCGGAGAAGGCGTGCCGTGCTTCGGGAGGACGATTCAACCGAGGTCGAAGGCCATCCTAGGCCCGCGCGGGCGGGCTTGGGAAGGCGCGCTCACGGGAATGGGAGATGCCCGCCGGAGATGATCTCGGGCGATTCAATTCACCTCTCGGGCGCAGGGCGGGCGCCTCGAGCCGAGGTCCCATGTTTCACGTGAAACATTTTTTCCTACGAAGGCCCGTCGACACCCGACGATGACGCGGGACAACCGCGACGATGACGCGGAAAAACCGCGACGATGACGCGCGACGTCGCCGACGATGACGCGCGTCGTCCGACGGGTGTCGAATGCAAGGGGGAAACGACCCCCGCGCCCGCGGAATGGCTGCCCGGCCCAAAGGCCCCCCGCGCCGGAGGCGACCCCCGATCCGTCCCCTCTCCCCGCAAGCGGAGAGAGAGGGGCGCCGCATGAATTGAATTGCCTTGGCGATGACCCGGCAAGCCTTGCAATCGGGCGATCCGCCCCCATATCAGCCTCAACCCGGCGCCCATTGCGCGCGCCGGATCAGGCCACGATGCCGGGATTGGTGACGCCGGATGTACGCGCACCGTTTCCGCCGTGGCCGCTTCTATTTCTGAGCCCCATCTCCTCCCGCCAACGAAAACGCCGGGCTCTTGCGAGCCCGGCGCGCCGACGGACCGTGCGGGTCGCGTCAGTGGTTCTGGAAGCGGCCCGAGGGGCCGGAGCGCTCGCCGCGGCCGCGGTCCATGTCCGGCGAGCCGAAGCGGTCGTCCTCGTCGCCGAAGGCCTCCTCGACGTACTCGCGGCCGCGCTGGGTCATGTCGCGGGCGTAGCGCATGCCCTGCTCGCGGACCTCGTCGGCCCAGCGGCCGAAGGCCTGGTCCTCGCGGCGGGTGCGCGGCAGGAGCGCCCCGAGGAGGAGGCCGGTCGCAAGGCCGACGACGCCGACGAGGACCGGGTTCTCGGCGACGAAGCGCTGCACAGAGCCGCCGTACTGGCGCACGTCGGGCATCGCGCGGCGCACCGTCTCGAACTGGCGCGCGCCCTGCTCGTAGGCGCTGGAGGCCGCGTTGCGCGCCCACTCGGTCGCCTGCCCGGCGGCTTGGCCGGCGGTCTCGGAGGCCTGCTCGTAGAGGTCGCCGGCGCGCTGCTGCACTTGGCCTACGGCGTCGCGCACGGTCTCGCCGGCGGACTGCGCCGCCTGCCGGGCGGTGTCCATGGCCGATCCCGATCCGGACTGTCCCGACTGCCCGGCGCCCTGTCCTTGGGAGCCGAGGCCCTTGCCGGCGTCCTTGTCCTGGTGGCGCAGGTGCTCGGGCCCCTGCGACGACTGGCCGGAGCCGGTCTGGCTGCCGCCCATGGGCCGCGAGGTGTGGGACGCAAGCGTCGCGCTCTGGCCCGACTGCGGCGCGCCGGGCTGGCCCGCGCTGCCCGTCGACCCGGCGCCTGAAGCGATGTTCGCGGCCGAAGCCGTGTCCGAGCCGCTCCGCTGGTTGTTGCCCGAGTTCGCCATTGTCTCTCTCCTCCGGTGTGTCTCGTTGAAATGATCAGGCACGCGCGCTCATCTCGCGCCGGGTCTCGACGAGATCCTGCGTCGGGTGCCGGGGCGAGGTGTCGGGGTCGTAAATCCGGTCATGGCCGGTGACGAGGATCGGGATGCTCTCCTCTTCCAGCGCCTCGGCACGGACCGGAGCGCCGCGCCCGGCATTCCGGCCCGCCCGGTAGAGGAGGAAGCCGGCCCCCGCCCCGGCCGCGGCGGCGAGCGCCAGGGCCGGGTTGCGGCGCAGGATGTCGAGGGCGCGGCCCGTCGCGGTCATGGGGTCGAGACCCGCTCCGTCAGGACCTGCGTGTCGCGCTGGACGTTGCGGATCGTGCGCTCCGGCACGAGCCCGGCGGCCGTGAGCTTGCTCTTGCCGTAGAGCACGAGGCCGACCGCGACCGCCGCCATGACGGCGCCGACGATCAGTGACGCGAGCGCGTCCGAGTTCACCACCCGGGCAAGCCATTCGACCAGCGACTGCACGAAGAGGCTCAGCGCGATGATCGCGAACACCGCCGCCGCGACGAACATCGCAAGGCCCATGACGAGGCCGGTGACCTTCTCGGTCATCTCGGCCTTGAACAGGGCGAACTCCTTGCGGGCGAGATCGGTGCTGTCGCGCAGGGCATCCCCGAACAGGGTATGGATGCTGTCGCCTTGACGGTCCGCCATGCCGGCCTCCTCTTAATCAGGCGCCGCTGCGGGCGTAGGCCGAGCCGGCGGAAGCCTGCGCCCGCGGACGCCGTCCCTGTCCGCCGCCACGTTGCGAGCCGGCGCCGCGGCGGCGCTGGGCCTCGGCCTCGCGGATGCCCTCGGCCGAGCTTTTGATAAACCGGGCCGCCAGGAACCCCGCCACCAGGGTGGCGACCGCGACCGAGCCCGGACGGCGCCGGATCAGGTCCTCGCCGAGCTCGAAGATCTCGTTGAAGCTGCGCTCGCGGATCGAGTCCGCGACCTGCTCGAGGCCGCCCGCCGCGGTGTCCACGAACTCGCGGATGCCCGGGCGGTCGTCGAATTCCTTGGTCGCCTCGCGGAGCGAGCTCGCGAAGCCGGAGATGGACTCGGCGACCTCGTCCTTGCGCTGGTCGACATAAGTCGTCGCCTGACTCTTCGCTTGGTCGATGGTGGAATCGAGGAGGGTGCGCCCGCGCTCGACGGCGGTCGACGCGAGCTGCGTCACGTCCTCCCGGACGCCGCCCCAATCCTGGGCCCCGCCCGCGTCTTGCGGGGATGCCCCTTGGGAGGACGCCTGGGTGCGCTGCTGTCCGCCGTTGCCGACGCTCATGGGGAACCTCCTTCAAGTGCTCGGCGAAGTAACCCGTGGGAAGCGGAGCGGTTCCCGGCAGGCGCACGGGACCGGTGCTCGGGATGCGCCTTTTCCTGACAACGCGCGGCCGGGCGGCCGGTTCAGCGCTTCGTCTTCGTGAGGCGGGCCGCTTCGCTCTTTAAGCCTGCGCCTCGCCGATCGTGTCGGCCATGCGGGCGCCGCGGGCGCCGAGGGGCTGCGCGGCGCCTTCGGTCGTGTCGTGGGCGGTCTGGTGCTCGATCTCGGCGTTGATCTCGGCGCCGATGAGCACGATCGTGGTCGAGAGCCACATCCAGGTCATGAAGCCGATGACGGCGCCGAGCGACCCGTAGGTTTCGTTGTAGTTGCCGAAGTTCGCGACGTACCAGGAGAACAGCATCGAGCCCAGTAGCCACACCGCGCCCGCGATGGCGCTGCCCCAGGTGACCCAGCGCCACTGCGGCTTGTCGCGGCTCGGGCCGTAGCGGTAGAGGCAGG
>DASVVU010000315.1:0-2582 GCA_036386395.1 Beijerinckiaceae bacterium
CCTCTCCCCGCAAGCGGGGAGAGGTGAAGATCAGCCCTTGACCGCCGCCGCGACCTCGGCGGCGAAGTCGGGGCCGTCGTCCTTCTCAATGCCTTCGCCCAGCGCGAAGCGGACGAACGCGGTCAGCGTGACCGGCGCGCCGGCCTTGGCCGCGGCCTCCTTCAGCACCTGCGCGACGGACTTCGAGGAGTCGTGCACGAAGGCCTGCTCGAGGAGCGTGACCTCCTTGTAGAAGGTCTTCAGCCCGCTCTCGACGATCTTCTGCAGGACGTGGTCGGGCTTGCCGGCGTTCTTCTCGCGCAGGATCGCGCTCTCGCGGGCAAGCGTCGCCGGGTCGATGCCGGAGGCGTCGACGGCGGCGGGGTTCGTCGCCGCGACGTGCATGGCGATCTGGCGCCCGAGCGTCGCAAGCTGCGTCACGTCGCCAGCCGACTCGAGCGCCACCAGCACGCCGATCTTGCCGAGGCCGTCGGCGACCGCGTTGTGGACGTAGGACGCGATGAAGCCGTCGCTCACGGTGAGCTTGGCGACCCGGCGCAGGGTCATGTTCTCGCCGATGGTGGCGATGAGCTCCTGAAGGCGCTCCTTCACGGTCGTCTGCGCGCCCGGGAAATGCGCGTTCTCCAGCCCCTCGACGGTGCCGTCGCCCATGAGGGCGATCTTCGCGGCCTCGCGGGCGAAAGCCTGGAAGCGGTCGTTGCGGGCGACGAAATCGGTCTCCGAGTTCACCTCGACGACCGCGGCGGTGCGCCCGGACGACTCGACCGCGACGAGGCCCTCGGCCGCGGTGCGGCCGGCCTTCTTCGCGGCCTTGGCGAGGCCCTTCTTGCGCAGCCAGTCGACCGCGGCCTCGATGTCGCCGGTCTCGTTGAGGGCGGCCTTGCAGTCCATCATGCCGGCGCCGGTCTTGTCGCGCAGCTCCTTCACCATTGCGGCGGTGACGTTCGCCATGGCTGTTTCATCCTTTCATACGGGTGACCCGGCGCTCGGGGCCGAACGCCGGGTGAAATCACATCGTTCCGGACGCCGCTCGAAGCGCGGCGGCGCGCCGGATCAGGCGGCGTCGATGAGGGCCCGGGCCTGGCCGATCCAGCCGTCCCGGTCGATGCGGCCGTGGAGCTTGAGGTCGGCGTCGAGCTTCGCCACGTCCTCGGGCTTCATCGCGGCGAGCTGCCAGTAGTGGTAGACGCCGGCGTCGTTGAGCTTTCCCGCGAGCTGCGGCCCGACGCCGTTGAGCTTCGTCAGGTCGTCCGGCGCGCCGCGCGGGGCGGAGAGGAGCTCGAACTGCTCGGTCTGCTCCGGCGCCTCGGGGGCAGCCGCCGCGGCGGAAGCCGCCTCGTTGGCGTTCGCCGGCAGATCCTCCACCATCGGCGTCTCGGCGGCCCCGATGTCGAGGCCCATCTCGCCGTGGCCCCGCGAGATGCCGTCGATGGCGGCGCGGGCGACGAGGTCGCAGTAGAGCGAGATCGCGCGGCCGGCGTCGTCGTTCGCCGGGACCGGGAAGGTGATGCCGTCCGGGTCGCAGTTGGTGTCGACGATCGCCGCCACGGGGATGCCGAGGCGCTTCGCCTCCTGGATCGCGAGCTGCTCCTTGTTGGTGTCGATCACGAACAGGAGGTCGGGGGTGCCGCCCATGTCCTTGATGCCGCCGAGGGCCTTCTCGAGCTTCTCCTTCTCGCGGGCGAGCATGAGGCGCTCTTTCTTGGTCAGGCCCGGGCCGCCGACGCCGAGCGTCTCGTCGAGCTTGCGCAGGCGCGAGATCGAGCCCGAGATGGTCTTCCAGTTCGTCAGCATGCCGCCGAGCCAGCGCGAGTTGACGTAGTACTGGGCCGAGCGCTTGGCCGCGTCCGCGATGGCGTCGGAGGCCTGCCGCTTGGTGCCGACGAAGAGCACGCGCCCGCCCTTGGCGACCGTGTCGCTCACCGCCTGGAGGGCGCGGTAGAGCGCCGGCACCGTCTGGGCGAGGTCGATGATGTGGATGTTGTTGCGGGTGCCGAAGATGTACTGCGACATCTTCGGGTTCCAGCGGTGCGATTGGTGGCCGAAGTGGGCGCCAGCTTCCAACAGCTGACGCATCGAGAAATCGGGAAGCGCCATGGTTCTCTCCGGTTGAGCCGCCGCGGAGCCGTGGACCGGCTTTTTAGGCCGGCACCGGGATGCCTCATTGAATCATGAGGCGGGTTCCGCGTGTGGGATGCGCGCGCATATAGAGGCTCGACTTGCGGAACGCAAGCTTCCCCAGGAGGAGGAACGGGCGCGCGAAATCCCCCCGGGGCTTCCAGGGCGGGCGGTCCGGCGATGTCAAAGAGCAGGCTCGCTTCGCGAGCCGGGGGAGCAGGGCGCCAGGGCCCGGCATATACAATTGCCGGGTTCCCCCGGCGCCCCGTCGGCGTCTTTAAGGTCTGGAGCCTTCCGCGCTTGTTTGCGTCCGGGTCTCTTGACCGGACCCGGCCTGGAGAGAGGTCTTCGCCCTCTCCGGTCGGACGCGTCCGGCCTTCTCCCGATCCGCTTCCAGTGCTGACGCACAGCCCCGCCGTAGTACGGAGCGGACGGATCTCGGACGGCGGTGGTCCCCAAATACG
>DASVVU010000316.1:0-12373 GCA_036386395.1 Beijerinckiaceae bacterium
CGGCGATGTGGACGGTCTTCTTCGGCAGCACCGTGCGCATCCGCGGCGCCTCGACGTAGACGGCGTGGATGTCGGTGTGGAGGGTTCCGCCGAGCGCGACGTTGATCATCTGCGAGCCGCGGCAGATGCCGAGGATCGGCAGCCCCTGCGGCAGCGCCCACTCCAGGAGCTTCAGCTCCAGCTTGTCGCGCTCGGGGTCGATCCGCACGTCGGGCGTGACCTGGCCGCCGTAGAGCTCGGCGCCGATGTCGTCGCCGCCGCCGATCACGAGGCCGTCGAGGTCCTCGCACGCCACCGTATCGCCGGAGACGATGCGCATGGCCTTGGCGCCGGCGCGCCTGAGCGCCAGGCGGTGCATGAGGTAGCTGCGCCAGCCGCCCTTGCGGGAGGTGGTGACGCCGATCAGCGGCCGGCTCATCGGAAGGCGAGCCTCTCGGCGACATCGGCCCAGCTCTTCTCCTCGCCCTCGTAGGCCCGGTAGGCCTCGCCGAGCCGGTCGAGGCGGGGGCGGTCGAAGGCGAGCCGCTCGACCGCGACCCAGCGGTTCCAATCGGGCGCGATGCTCCAGCCGGGATCGCTCACCCGGGCGTCGGGGAGCCGGTAGTGGAAGGTCGGCCGCGCGCCGATCTTCTCGTTCGGCAGCACGGCGCGGACCCGCTCCTCGTCGAGGTGGGTCAGGAGCGGCAGGAGGTCGAGATCGCGGTTCCGGGTCGGGTTCGCGACGAGGTAGTCGTCGATGAAGGTCGCAAGGTCCGGCCGGTAGTCCGGATCGACGATCTTGTGCACGTACTCCCGCGGGAACGGGTCGGCGAAGCCGAGGAAGGCACGGGTCGCGTCCGGCGCGACCTCGCGGCGGAGCCACGCGTTGAGGAGCGTGAAGGCCTTCAGGGTCGCAGCGACGGTCTCGGCGTCTGGGCGCGGCACCTCGGGGTTGAAGTGGAGGCCGAAGGCGTAGAGCACCCCGTCCTGGGTGCCCCGGCCGCCGGCCCGGCGCAGCACCTCCACGGCGTGGTCGATGAGGTGCAGGCGGTCGACCGGCATCGGGCCGGTGACGAGCTCGCAGGGGATGACGTAAGTTGTGGCCTGGCCGAGCCAGGACGCCACCTGGGCGCCGACCCCGCCGAACAGGCTCGGGTGCTTCTCGGGGTGGAGATAGCGGCTGTCGAGCTCGATCGCGACGTCGCCGAGCTCGGAGCCGCGCAAGGAGAACGCATGCGGGTCCTCCTGCACGACCGTGCCGCCGAACGCCTCGGCGAGGGCCCGGGCCGACTGCTCGGCGGTGAGGCCGGCGTACTCGATCTCGACGCCGACGCCGCGCGCGCGCCCGTCCGCGGTCTCGGTCAGCGGGGGGCGGTCGAAATCCTCCGGGGTCGGCGCGAGCGACGCCAGCTGCTGCATGACGGGGTCCGAGGCTGCCTCTCCCTTCTTGAACGGGCACGGCTAGGCTGGGTTCCTGGCCCGGTCGCGGGCGCGCGCCCGTGCTGATCGCCGTCGAGAACGCCGACGACACGCGCCTCGAGCCCTACAGGGCCGTGCGGGAGCGGGACCTTGCCGGGCGCGAGGGCCGCTTCGTCGCCGAGGGCGAGGTCGTGCTGCGGGTGCTCCTGACTCGCTCCCGTTTCCCCGTGGAGTCGGTGCTCGTCTCGCAGAAGCGGGCCGAAACGCTGGGCGACCTCCTCGCCCGCGCGCCGCCGGAGGCCCCGGTCTACGTCGCGCCGCACGACGTGATGAGCGGGATCGTGGGCTTCCCGATCCACCGCGGCCTCCTCGCCATCGGGCGCCGGGGCCCGGCCCGCTCCGCGGCGGAGTTGCTGCGCGGCCTCCGGCCGACGGCTACCGTGCTCGGCCTGATCGGCCTCGCCAACCACGACAACGTGGGAGGGATCTTCCGCAACGCCGCGGCGTTCGGCGTCGATGCCGTGCTCCTCGACGGGACCTCCTGCGATCCGCTCTACCGCAAGGCGATCCGGGTCTCGGTCGGGGCGGCGCTCACCGTGCCGTTCGCCCGTGGCGGGACGGCGGGCGAACTTCTGAGTGCCTTGGCCGAGGCCGAGTTCGAAGCTGTAGCGCTGAGCCCCGCCGGCGCGGAGCCGCTGTCCGCCTACCAACGCGCGCCCCGCATCGCCCTGCTGCTGGGCGCCGAGGGACCGGGGCTGCCCCCGGATATCCTGGCGCGAACCCGGACCGTGCGCATTCCGATGACGGAAGGCTTCGACTCGCTCAACGTCGCGACCGCGAGCGGCATCGCGCTCCACCACCTGACGCATCCGTCTTCCCCTTGAGTTTGCCGGTCCAGGCCCGTTCCGCTAACCCGCGCCTATGAACGTCCTCTCGATCCAGTCGCACGTCGCCTACGGGCACGTCGGCAATGCCGCCGCCGTGTTCCCGATGCAGCGGCTCGGGGTCGAGGTGTGGCCGGTCCATACGGTGCAGTTCTCCAACCACACCGGCTACGGCGCCTGGACCGGGCGCGTGTTCGACGGCCCCGCCATCGAGGAGCTCGTCGAGGGCATCGCCGCGCGGGGCGCGCTCTCCCGCTGCGACGGCGTGCTGTCGGGCTACATGGGTGCGCCCGACATCGGCGCCGCGATCCTCTCGGCCGTCGCCCGCGTGCGCGCCGAAAACCCGGCCGCCCTCTACTGCTGCGACCCGGTGATCGGCGACGTGGGACGCGGCGTCTTCGTGCGCCCCGGCATCCCTGAGTTCATGCGCGACCGGGCCGTGCCGGCCGCCGAGATCGTCACCCCGAACCAGTTCGAGCTCGACTATCTCTCCGGCGCCGCCACCGGGACGCTCGACGGGGCCAAGACAGCGGTCGCTACGGTGCAGGGCCTCGGCCCCCGCGTCGTGCTCGTGACCTCGCTGCACACCGAGGAGACGCCGGCCGACGCCATCGACCTCCTGGCCGGCGAGGGCGGCGAATTCTGGCGGGTGCGCACGCCGAAGCTCTCAATCAGCGTGAACGGCGCCGGCGACGCCATCGCGGCGCTGTTCCTCGTCCACTATGCCCGCACCCGCTCGGCCGCAGAGGCGCTTGGCGAGGCTGCGGCCTCGATCTACGGGCTTCTCAAGCGGACGGAAGAAGCCGGCTCGCGCGAAATTCTTCTCGTCGCGGCGCAAGACGAGTTCGTGGCCCCGACGCAGCGTTTTCCGGTCGAGCGCGTTTGAACCTCATGCGCCTCCGCCTCGCGACCTTCAACGTCGAGAACCTCGCCTCGCGCCATTCCTACGGCCCGCGCGAGCGGCCCGAGACCGCGCCGGCCCTCTCCCTCTTCGACTTCCCCGAGGCCGAGACCCGCGACAGCGTCGAGGCCTCGGTCGCGGTCGCGATCGAGGACGACAAGCGCGAGCTCACGGCGCTCGCCCTCGCCGAGGCCCGCGCCGACGTCCTCGCCCTGCAGGAGGTCGACAACCTCAGCGTCCTGCACGCCTTCTTCGCGAACTACGTCCACCGGGTCTCGGACATCCGCTACGGCCACTTCAAGCTCGTCAGCGGCAACGACCCGCGCGGCATCGACGTGGCCTTCGCGGCCCGCAAGAGGCTCTTGGAGAACGACAAGAAGGTGCGGGTGAAGTCGCATGCCGAGTCGAGCTTCGCCGACCTGAACTGCTACGATGGCGCCTTGCGGGCGCTGAAGATCGAGCCGCACCACAAGGTCTTCAACCGCGACTGCCTCGAGGTTTCCTTGGACCTCGGCGAGGCCGAGCTGACGCTCTATCTCTGCCACTTCAAGGCCGTCACCGCGACCGGGCGCACGGCCGGGCGGGAGGGGACGCTGGCGCTCAGGCAAGCCGAGGCCGAAGCGGTCCGCACCATCATCATGGCGCGCTTCGGCGAGGGCTGGCGCGAGGCCAACTGGGCGATCCTCGGCGACCTCAACGACTTCCGCGAGCGCATTCTTTCGGGCGCCGCCGCCGAGCCGGCGCTGCCCTCGAGCTTCGACCGCCTCGTCGAGGACTTCGCCGTGAACCCCGTCGACGCGCTGCCGCCGGCCGAGCGCTGGACCTACTTCCACCGCCGCGCGGCGGACGACGGCGCCGACCTCACCGAAGAGCACGTCCAGCTCGACTACGTCCTGCTCTCGCCGGCCCTGGCGAGGGCAAACCCGTCGCCCAAGGTCGAGATCGTCCGCCGCGGACTGCCCTACCGGGTGCCCCTCGACCCCGCCGCCCCCGACCGCTCGATGCCCTATCTCGCGACCCGCGCCGACCGCTATCCCCGCGCCGGCTGGGACCGCCCCGCCGCGAGCGACCACTGCCCCGTGGTGGTCGAGATCGAGGTGCCGTCTTCACCTCTCCCGGAGGGAGAGGTCGAGTCCGCAAAGCGGACCGGGTGAGGGGTTACGGCCTCACCGGTTAGACTGTAATCCCTCACCCGGACGGCGCTTCCGCGCCGTCTCGGCCTCTCCCTCCGGGAGAGGCTTAAAGGAGCTCCCCCATGCCTCGCCGCTTCGTCACCCTCGACGTGTTCACCGACCGCGCTCTCGCCGGCAATCCGCTCGCGGTGGTGCTCGGCGCGGAGGGGCTCGACGGGGCCGCCATGCAGGCCATCGCGCGGGAGTTCAACCTCTCCGAGACCGTCTTCGTGCTCGCGCCGGACGAGGGCCGGCACCGGGCGCGCCTGCGCATCTTCACGCCGGGCCGGGAGCTTCCCTTCGCCGGCCACCCGACCGTCGGCACGGCGGTGCTGCTTGCGCTCCTCGACCGCGGCGGCGAGCCGGGAGCGGTTGCCTTCGGGCTCGAGGAGACGGCTGGCATCGTGCCCTGCGCCGTCGAGGTCGAGGGCGAGGGCCGGGGCCGGGCCCGCTTTAGGGCGCCGCGCCTGCCCGAGATCTGGGGCGAGGGCCGCGAGCCGGCCGAGGCCGCCTGGGCCCTCGGCCTCGATCCGTCCGAGATCGGCTTCGGCCGCCATGCGCCGAGCCGCCATTCCGCCGGCGTCCCCTTCGACTTCGTGCCGGTCGCGACCCTCGACGCCATCGGCCGCGCCCGCCCGGACGTGGGCGCCTTCCAGAAGGTCTTCGGCGGCGATCACCAGTCGGTCTTCGTCTACACGCAGCAGACGACGCACGCCGGCCACCACTTCCACGCCCGCATGTTCGCCCCGAGCTTCGGCATCGCGGAGGACCCGGCGACGGGCTCGGCCATCGCCGCCTTTGCCGGCGTGCTGATGCAGTTCGAGCCGCTCGGCGACGGCGAGCACGCCTTCGTGGTCGAGCAGGGCTACGAGATGGGCCGCCCGAGCGAGATCGCGTTGCAGATCGTCATCCGCGACGGGGCGCTGGCCTCGATCGAGATCGGCGGCGGGGCCGTCGTGGTGAGCGAGGGGACGCTGCACCTGTGACCGGCATCGGCGATGTCGCCGTCGCGGACGTCGCGGTGGTTCCGGTCGAGGCCGTCGCGGCGCGCCGGCTCGACGAGCCCTGGCCCTGGGCCGAGACGAACCGGCCGCTCGTCGAGGGTTACTGGGCGCGGCTCACGGCCGAAAACCCCGCCCTCTACAACGGCCGCGTCCTCGTGCGGCGCCGGCAGGCGCTCGCCGCGGGCCGCCTGTCGCTCGCCTACGTCGAGACCGACTACGCAAGCTTCATCGCCTTCCGCGACCACGGCTTCCCGGACCCGACCACCGGCAACTGCTTCGCCATGGCGGCGCTGCGCGCCGCCGACGGCGCCTATATCCTCGGCCGCATGGCCGCCCACACGGCGAACGCCGGAAAGATCTACTTCCCGGCCGGCACGCCCGACCCCGACGACGTGCTCCCCGACGGCACCGTCGACCTCGGCGGCTCCGTCCTGCGCGAGCTTCGGGAGGAGACGGGGCTCGAGCCTTCGGACGTCGAGGCGACCGGCCGCTGGGTCGCGACCTTCGCCGGCGCCCGCACGGCCCTGATGCGGGAGGTGCGCGTCCGCGAGCCGGCGGACGCCCTGAGCCGCCGCATCCGCGCCTTCCTGGCCCGCGAGGAGCGCCCCGAGCTCGCCGACGTCCATATCGTGCGCACCATAGCCGACATCGACGAGGCGATGCCGCCGTTCATGCAGGCGTATCTGAGGTTCGCGCTGGCTTGAGCGCGATATGGTCGCCGCTTCGCGGCGGAGTCTTGCGCTGGGTCCCGGGTCGCATTCCGCTTCGCTCCATGCGCCCGGGAAAGCGGCGGAGAGATTGGCGCGATCCTCTCAACGGCCTTTTCCCGGAAGCCTGAAGCGAAGCGGAAGGCTATCCGGGACCCAGCGCAAGACTCCGCCGCGAAGCGGCGCCAATCATGAGTTTTTAGACGCCGGCTCCGTGGGACGATGTGGGATGCGTGGGATGCGTCCCACGGCCGTCATCCCAACACGCGGGCATGATCCGTCCGGATCGTCCCATCACGCCGGCTGATGAAGGCGACGCATCAGCGCCGGCGATGGATCCGCCGCCTGCGATCGATGGCGCGAATGACTTCGGACGCCTCAGCGGTAGCCGTGGCGGGCCTTGGTGGCGGCGATCATCCGCACCGCCTCGGCGTCGCGGCCGGCCGCGCAGGCGGTCGCCGCCTCGTCGACCTCGCTTAAGACCTTCGCGTGGACCGACTTGCCGACGTGGCCCGTGGCGAGGTCGTTGTCCATGACGGCGCGGTAGCGCTGGATCTCGCCGGCGCAGCCGTTCCCGGACGGCAGGGCGAAGGTCGAGGGCGTCACACCCGACACGGAGGCGGCGGGAGCCGGCGGCGGGGCGGCCGTCTGGGTGCAGGCCGCCAAGATGGAAAGGGTGGCCGCCGCGAGGGCGGCCCTGAGCCGATAGGTCATATCCGAGCCAGGGTCAGTCGATCTCGAAGACGTTGGCCGACTCGGAGATCGGCGTCGCCCGGACCACGAGGTAGTCGTCGATCAGCTCGACGCTGAGGCTGAGGCTTCCCTGGCGCCGGCTCGTCACCGTCGCGACGGCGGGGCGGCCCGGCAGGTGGCCGATCAGGCAGTCCCAGACGTCGTCGCGGGCGAAGATGGCGGTCGAGCGCAGGAGGAGGTTGCCGGTCGCGTGCTCGGCGATGCCGGTGATCCGGCTCGCCTCCTGGTTCTGCGCCACGATCCAGGCGTCCTCGATGCGGCCGTCCTTCTTGATCGGCGCCGCGATCAGCGTCGACGAGAGCGAGTGGTCGAAGGCCGCCTTGAAGATCGCCGTCTTGTCGGCCATGAGGTGGCAGAAGACGAGAAGCGCCACCCGCTTGTCCTTGCGGCTGAGCCGTAAGGGGAGGCACAGCCGGCCCCATAGCACTACGTCGTGCATGAAGTCGGCGAAGGAGTGGAAGTAGGTCGGCGTGAACTCGTTGCAGGCGCGGTCGTAGACCGCGAGGAGGTTGGCGCGCACCCGGGTGCGCAGCTCCGACATGGTCATGCCCTGCATCGAGAAGCCGATGCGCTCGCGCAAGGCTTTGCCGTGGTGCAGGTAGACGTAGTCGGGCTCGCTCTTGAGGAACAGGATCGAGCTGTCGGCGTACTGCTCGTTGTCGTGCCAGAGGTCGGCGAGGATCGGGTCGCGGTCGTCCTTGATCTGCGCCCAGCGCGCGAGCAGCGCCCGCGCGCCCGGGTGGGAGACGACGCCCGGCACGGTCTCGCCGAACCAGCTCTTCACCTGGTAGTCCATGATGTGGTCGAGACGCGTTGCCCAGTCCGCCATGACGAATCGCTTTTCGCGTTTAGCCCGGACGACACTTGCCAGGGCCCCCGCCTTATGGATACAAGCTCTTGCCGCCGCGTAAAGGTGTTGGCGCCCTACGGTAGCACACCTGTGAAGAGGACTTGAGCCGCAATGACTTACGGCTCAGCTTGCGCGAAGATTATGACGCCCGCTCCGGCGGCGGCGTCCGCGCGCGCCCTCCTCGGCCTCCTTCTCCTTACCCGCCCCTGAGGGCCGGCCGGGCTTTGGCCTGGGCTCTCAGGGGATCGCCTTAAAACGGTTCGGACCCTGAGCGCCCCCATGCGGCGCCGAGAAGGATGAGATCGATGACCACGAACGCCACGCCCGTATCCGCGACGCCTGCGTCCGACAAGGACCGCGTCCTGATCTTCGACACGACGCTCCGCGACGGCGAGCAGTGCCCCGGCGCCACCATGACCCTCGAGGAGAAGATCGAGGTCGCCGAGCTCCTCGACGAAATGGGAGTCGACATCATCGAGGCGGGCTTCCCGATCGCCTCGAACGGCGACTTCGAGGCGGTCGCCGAGATCGCCAAGCTCGTAAAGCGCGCGACCGTCGCCGGCCTCGCCCGCGCCGGCATGAAGGACATCGACCGCGCCGGCGAGGCGGTGCGCCACGCCGCGCGGCCGCGCATCCACACGTTCCTCTCCACCTCGCCCGTGCACATGAAGTACAAGCTCCAGAAGGAGCCGGACGAGGTCCTGGAGATGGTGATCGCCTCCGTGACCCGGGCCCGCAACCACGTCGCCGACGTGGAATGGTCGGCCGAGGACGGCACCCGCACCGAGCACGACTTCCTGTGCCGCTGCGTCGAGGCGGCGATCAAGGCCGGCGCCACGACCATCAACATCCCGGACACGGTCGGCTACACGGTGCCGGAAGAATACTTCGCGCTGATGTCGATGCTGCGCGAGCGGGTGCCGAACAGCGACCAGGCGATCTTCTCGGTCCACTGCCACAACGACCTCGGCATGGCGGTCGCGAATTCCTTGGCCGGCGTCAAGGCCGGCGCCCGGCAGATCGAGTGCACCGTCAACGGCATCGGCGAGCGGGCCGGCAACGCGGCGCTGGAGGAGGTCGTCATGGCGATCAGGACCCGCCAGGACGTGCTGCCGTTCCACACCGGCGTCGACGCCACGCTCCTGACCCGGGCCTCCAAGGTGGTCTCGAACGCGACCTCCTTCCCGGTGCAGTACAACAAGGCGATCGTCGGCCGGAACGCCTTCGCCCACGAGAGCGGCATCCACCAGGACGGGATGCTCAAGCACACCCAGACCTACGAGATCATGACGCCGGAATCGGTCGGGGTGTCCAAGACCTCCCTCGTCATGGGCAAGCACTCCGGCCGCAACGCCTTCCGCTCGAAGCTCGAGGAGATGGGCTACCGGCTCTCGGACAACCAGCTCGAGGACGCCTTCGTGCGCTTCAAGGACCTCGCCGACCGCAAGAAGCAGGTCTACGACGAGGACATCGAGGCCCTCGTCGACGAGCGCATCGCGACGGCGCACGACCGCATCAAGCTCGTCTCGCTCTCGGTCATCGCAGGCACCCGCGGGCCGCAGCGCGCCACCATGCGGCTCGACGTCGGCGGGCGCCTGGCGACGGAGGAGGCGGAGGGCAACGGCCCGGTCGACGCGGTGTTCAACGCCATCAAGGCCCTTGTCCCGCACGAGGCGGTGCTCGAGCTCTACCAGGTGCACGCGGTGACGCAGGGGACCGACGCCCAGGCCGAGGTCTCGGTGCGCCTCTCCGCCGACGGGCGCAGCGTCACGGCGCGGGGCGCCGACCCCGACACGCTCGTCGCCTCGGCCAAGGCCTACCTCGCGGCGCTGAACAAGCTCGTCGCCCGCGGCGAGCGCATGCACGCCCAGCACGCGGCCGAGTAGGCATCACCGGGGCTTCAGGCCGCCTGCCCCTCGGGGGCGCCGGTGCTCGCCGCCGCGGCGGCGAGCACCGTGCGGATTTCCTTCAGCACCGCATGGCCGACCTTCGGCCAGCGCAGGATCTCGGCGTCCGGGACCTCGGAGAGGCGCTGGAGGTCCTCGCTCGTCCGGTATCCTTGGGCGTTGAGCACGTTGCGGGCGCGGGTCGAGAGCGGCAGCCGCGCCACCGCGTCGTCCGCCGCGACCGGACGGGCGCTCGTCGGCGGCGGCGGCAGCGGCATCCAGTGGGTCGGCCGCACGCGCACGGCGCGCAGGTTCTCGCGCGCCCCGGCGATCAGGGCGAGCGCCGTCGCGACCGTCACCCAGCCGATCTCCATGGCGTCGCCGGGCGCTCCGAGCCAGGCCGCGATGGTGACGTTGTGGCCGAAGACGGCCTGCAGCCACTCGTAGCCCCAGAGCTGGACGTGATCCATCACGGTCACGAGGACGGGCGTGCCGTCCTTGGGGGCGGTCTCGATCGGCTGCCAGCCTGATCCGGGCTGCTTGGGCATGGCGAGGCTCCTGCCGACAGGGTCAGCGGCGCAATGCCGCGTCATACGACGTTATGACGACCGACCTCAAGCGGAGCTCCGCGGAATTTGCGGGACCGCTCCGATACGGGTGCGGACCAGGACGGCGCGAACGGGATCCGGACCCCGCCTGTCGCACGCCTGCTTCGCCGCCGGACCTTTGCGCGGCGGTCCGCCTTGAACCGGAGCCGCCCGCGCCCCATCTGCGCGAGTGGACAGCGCAGCCGCGCTTTGATAAGTCCGCCCCTCCCCGGCAGGCGCCAAAGCCTGCCATCTTCGCCTCCCGTCTTAGGCGACCGGGTGTGTAGCTCAGTTGGTAGAGCAGCTGACTCTTAATCAGCGGGTCCAAGGTTCGAATCCTTGCACACCCACCATCATTCTCGCGGCTAGTTTCCGCCCCGGATGAGGTTCTCATTCCCATTTTCCGGGCTCTGATCCCCAACCTTGCTCCAAACCTGTTCGTCAGCCGCTCGGCTCCCGAATCCCCAGCGAGGACCGAAAACAGCGGTTCGCATCGTGCCAGAAGCTGACCAGGATCAATCCAGGAACCTTTTAGCCGCGCCCACGTCAAACAAGCGTGACGGTTCTTCTGCATTCGACAGGCCGTCCGGTCATCGCCGTGACCGGCGCTTCGGCCGGCGTCGGCCGGGCGACGGCGGTGGCGTTCGCGCGCCGCGGCTGGGCGGTCGCGCTCCTCGCCCGGGGGGAAGACAGGCTCCGGAGCGCCGCGGCCGAGGTGGAAGAGGTCGGCGGGCGGGCGCTCGTGTTTCCGGCCGACGTTGCCGATGCGGGCGCCGTGTCTGCCGCCGCGGACGCGGCGGTCGCCGCCTGGGGCCGCCTCGACGTCTGGGTCAACAACGCCATGGCGACGGTGTTCGCGCCCGCGGACGAGACCACCCCGGAGGAATTCAGGCGCGTCGCCGAGGTCACCTATCTCGGCCAGGTCCACGGCACGCTCGCCGCCCTGCGGCCCATGCGCCGGCAGGGGCATGGGACCGTGGTGCAGGTCGGCTCGGCGCTGGCCTACCGCTCGATCCCGCTCCAGTCGGCCTATTGCGCCGCGAAGGCCGCCGTGCGCGGCTTCACGGATTCGCTGCGGAGCGAGCTGATCCACGCGGGCAGCCCGATCCGGCTCACGATGGTGCACCTGCCGGCGATCGACACGCCGCAGTTCGAGTGGGCCCGCAGCCGGCTGCCGCGCCGGCTCCAGCCCGTGCCGCCCATCCACGAGCCGGAAGCCGCCGCCGAGGCGATCTATCGGGCGGCGCGGGAGGCCCCGCGCGAGCTCTGGGTCGGCGGCGCGACCGTCAAGGCCGTGCTCGGGACGATGGCGGCGCCCGGCCTCCTCGACCGCCTCATGGCGAGGCGGGCCTGGGACGGCCAGATGACGGACGAGCCCGCCTCCGCGCGGCCGGATAACCTCTTCGCTCCAGCCGAGGGCGACTGGGGAGCCCGCGGGCGCTTCGCGAGAGTCTCGAAGCCGCGGGCCGCCGCGATGCCCGCGGGCCTCGTGCGCGCGCTCGTGGCCGCCGGCGGCCTCGGCCTGGTCGGGCTCGCGGCCTACGCGGCGCGGCGACGCGCGAAGGCGCCGCGGGTCCCGGAACCTTCGCCGTCCCGGCGCATCCAAGCATCGGGCACGCGCTGAAGGAGGACACCATGGCGACCCGCAATCCGGTCAGCACCGCGAACATCCTCGGGCACCCGCTCCACCCGATGCTGATCCCGTTCCCCATCGCGTTCCTGGTCGCGACCTTCGTCTGCGACCTGATCTTCTGGCGCACCGGCAACGGCGCCTTTGCGACGGCGACGCTCTGGCTCCTCGGCGCCGCCTTAGCGATGGCGGCGCTCGCCGCGGTCGCCGGCCTGACCGACTTCCTCGGCGACGCGCGCATCCGCGAAATCGGCGCGGCCTGGCACCACATGATCGGCAACGTCGCGGCGGTCCTCCTGTCGCTGTGGAACTGGTACCGGCGCTACGAGGCCGGGGAGGCGGCGGTGCTGCCCACGGGCCTCGTCATCTCGCTCCTCGTGGTCCTGATCCTCCTCTACACGGGCTGGCGCGGCTGGGAGATGGTCTATCGCCACCGGGTCGCGGTCTACGACGAGCCTCGGTGAACGTGAGCCTTGAAAGCGCCGCGGATGCGCCCGCCGCGGCGGGGCGGGAGGCCGCCGGCCCGGCGATCGGCGACTACGCGATCATCGGGGACTGCCGGACCGCCGCGCTCGTCTCACGCAACGGCTCCATTGACTGG
>DASVVU010000317.1:0-27542 GCA_036386395.1 Beijerinckiaceae bacterium
GGAGGGGCTCGCGCACGTGCTTCCGGCCTACGCCGGGCGCGCCATGCAGGCGGAACTGGAGGCGCTGGCGAAGGGCCTCGAGGCGCCGGCCCGTCCCCTCGTCGCGGTGGTCGGCGGGGCCAAGGTCTCGACCAAGATCGATCTTCTCGAGAACCTCGTCGGCAAGGTCGACGCGCTCGTGATCGGCGGCGCGATGGCGAACACCTTCCTCCAGGCGATCGACATCGCGGTCGGCCGGTCGCTTGCCGAAAGCGACCAGCGCGCCACGGTCCAGCGCATCATGGACCGGGTCAGGGAGACGAACTGCGCCATCATCCTGCCCGTCGATGCGGTGGTCGCGACCGAGCTCAAGGCGAACGCCCCGCACCACACCTACGGCATCGACGCGATCCCGGCCGACGGAATGATCCTCGACGTCGGCTCGCAGTCCGTCGAGCGCGTCAACGCGGCGATTAGCGACGCCGCGACCCTCGTCTGGAACGGCCCGCTCGGCGCCTTCGAGCACGTCCCCTTCGACCAGGGCACGGTCGCGGCGGCCCGCCACGCCGCGGCGCGCACGCAGGACGGCAAGCTCGTCTCGGTCGCCGGCGGCGGCGACACCGTCGCGGCCCTCAACCATGCGGCGGTGGCCGACCAGTTCACCTACGTCTCGACCGCCGGCGGCGCCTTCCTCGAATGGCTCGAAGGCAAGCCCCTGCCGGGGGTGGAGGCGTTGAGGAAAAGATAAAAACCGGCTCGTCATCCTCGGGCGCGCAGAGCGCGACCCGAGGACCTCAGGCCACAGAAGGCGCTTTATTCTGAAAGGGATCCTCGGGTCTCGCTACGCTCGCCCGAGGATGACGACAACGGAGCGGAGGAAAAAATGAACCTCGAACAACTGCAGAAAACCGCCGAGGCGATGGTCGTACCCGGCAAGGGCATCCTCGCCGCCGACGAGAGCGCGTCGACGATCCAGAAGCGCTTCGACGCCATCGGCGTTCAATCGACCGCCGACAACCGGCGCGACTACCGCGAGCTCCTGTTCCGCTCGACCGAGGCGATGAAGAACTACATCTCGGGCGTCATCCTCTTCGACGAGACCATCCGCCAGAGCGCCAAGGACGGCACGCCCCTCGTGAAGCTGATCGAGCAGGCGGGCGCGATCCCCGGCATCAAGGTCGATGCCGGCGCGAAGCCGCTGCCGTTCTGCCCGGGCGAGACCGTGACGGAAGGCCTCGACGGCTTGCGCGAGCGGCTCAAGGAGTATCACGGCCTCGGCGCCCGCTTCGCGAAATGGCGCGCCGTCATCGACATCGGCGAGGGCAAGCCGAGCTATGCCTGCGTGCTCGCGAACGCCCACGCCCTCGCCCGCTACGCGGCGCTCTGCCAGGAGGCCGACATCGTCCCGATCGTCGAGCCCGAGGTGCTGATGGACGGCGGCCACGACATCGACACCTGCGCCAAGGTGACCGAGTGGGTCCTGAAAGAGGTCTACCAGCAGCTCTACTACCAGAACGTCGTCCTCGAAGGCACGGTGCTGAAGCCGAACATGATCGTGCCGGGCAAGAAGTCGGGAAAGCAGGCCTCCGTCGAGGAGGTGGCGCAGCGGACGATCGAGATCCTCAAGCGCTGCGTGCCCTCCGCCGTGCCCGGCATCGCGTTCCTCTCCGGCGGCCAGTCCGACGAGGAGGCGACGGCGCACCTTAACGCCATGAACCGCATCGGCGGCTTCCCGTGGAAGCTCACCTTCTCCTACGGCCGGGCGCTGCAGGCGGCGCCGCAGAAGGCGTGGTCGGGCAAGAACGAGAACGTCGCCGCGGCCCAGCGCGCCTTCTCGCACCGGGCCAGGATGAACGGCTTGGCCGCGCTGGGGCAGTGGAAGAACGACCTCGAGAAGAAGGCCGCCTGATCCGGCTTTCGCCGCAATTCCTCTCCTATGAACGGGGCCTCGAAGGCCCCGTTTTCGATTGCAAGCCATGCCCGAGCCGACCGCTCGCCTCTATCTCGTGACCCCGCCCATCGCGGACGCCGACGCCTTCGCGCCGCGCCTTGCCGAGGCATGCGCGGCCGGCGAGGTCGCGGCCGTGCTCCTTCGATTAGAGGCGGCGGACGAGCGCACGCTGACGAACCGGGTCAAGGTCCTTGCCCCCGCAGCGCAGGACGGGGGCGCCGCCGTGCTCGTCTCCGCGCCGGGCGAGGTCGACCTTGCCGCGGTCGCGGCGCGGGGCGGGGCCGACGGGGTCCATGTCGGCGCGGACCCAGCGCTGGTGCGGTCCCTGCGCGAGCGCCTCAAGGACCGCATCGTCGGCGCAGGCGGCGTCCGATCGAAGGACGACGCCATGGCGGCAGGCGAGGCCGGGGCCGACTACCTGATGTTCGGCGAGCCGCGCCCGGACGGCTCCGTGCCGCCTCTCGACGCGGTCGCGGAGCGCGCGGCGTGGTGGGCCGAGATCTTCGAGACGCCGTGCGTCGCCTTCGCGCCGAGCCTCGACGCGGTCGCCCGCCTTGCCGCGACCGGCGCCGAGTTCGTCGCCATGGGCGACGCCGTGTGGAGCCATGGCGACGGTCCGGCGGCAGCCGTGGCGGCGGCAGCGGCGGCGCTGCCCGCCCGGGCGTCAGCGGAGGCGTCGTGATGCGACGTACCCTCCTTGCCGCCGGCCTTGCCCTCCTCGCCGGAGCCGCCCTCGCCCAGCCGGCGCTACGCTCGACGGTCGAGGCGGCGCCCATCCGGCCCGAGCCCGACCTCGCCTACGGCGCCTACCAGCGCGGGCTCTACCTCCAGGCCGTCCGCGAGGCGACGGCCCGTCTCGACCGCGACCCAGACGACGCCGCCGCCATGACGCTTCTGGCCGAGCTCCACAACCAGGGCCTCGGCATCCGCCAGGACCCGGGAAAGGCCATCGAGTGGTACCGCCTCGCGGCGGCCCGCGGCGACGCCCATGCGCTTGCGGCCCTCGCCATGATGGCGATCGACGGGCGCGGCATGGAGCAGGACCGCGAGCGCGGCCGGGCCTGGCTCGAGGAGGCCGCCGCCAAGGGCGAGCCGGCCGCCGCCTACAATCTCGCGCTCCTGCTCCTCTCCTCCGGCAACGACGCCGACCTCAGGCGCGCCGCCGGCCTCCTGCAGGTCGCCGCCAAGGCCGAAATTCCCGACGCACAGCATGCCCTCGGCGTGCTGCACCTGCGCGGGCGCGGCGTCCCCCGCGACACCGCGGAAGCCGCGCGCTGGTTCCTCAGGGCGGCCCAGAACGGCAACACGGCGGGCGAGGTCGAGTACGCGATCCTGCTCTTCAACGGCGACGGCGTCGCCAAGGACGAGGCCCTCGCGGCGCGCTACTTCCGCCGCGCGGCGGGGCGCGGCAACGCCATCGCCCAGAACCGCCTCGCCCGGCTCTACGCCGTCGGGCGCGGGGTGCCGAAGAACCTCGTCGAGGCGGCGGCCTGGCACCTTCTCGCCGCCGGCCGCGGCCTCGCCGACGCTTGGCTCGACCAAGCCCTCAAGGACCTCCCCCCCGACCAGCGCGCCATCGCCGAGAAGCTCGCGGCGCAGCGCGCCGACCTGATCTGAGCGCCGCGCCCGCCATGACCGACACCGGCCGGGCCGCGTTCTACGGCCGCCGCAAGGGCAAGCGGCTCCGCAAGGAGCAGGAAAACCTCGTCGCGACGCTCCTGCCGCGGCTGCGCCTGCCGGCGGAGGGGCCGGTGGACCTCGGCCGCCTCTTCCCGGCCGGCGACGGCGCGCCGGCGGTCCTCGAGATCGGCTTCGGCGGCGGTGAGCATCTTGCGGCCGAGGCCCGGGCGCATCCGGAGACGCGCTTCATCGGCTGCGAGCCCTTCGTCAACGGGATGGCGAAGCTCCTCGCCGTCGTCGCGCGCGAAGACCTCGGCAACGTCCGCCTCTGGGATGGGGACGCCGCCGCGCTCCTGCCGCGCCTGCCCGCCGCCTCCCTCGACACGGTCTACCTGCTCTACCCCGACCCCTGGCCGAAGCGCCGCCAGCGCAAGCGCCGCTTCCTCTCGGACGAGACTCTTTCGGCCCTCGCCCGCGTCCTCAAGCACGGCGGCGAGCTGCGCTTCGCGACCGACATCGACGACTACGCCGGCTGGGCCCTCGCCCGGGCGCTGCGGTCGCGCGACTTCGATTGGACGGCCGAACGCCCCGACGACTGGCGCCGCCCCTGGCCGGGCTGGCCCGGAACCCGCTACGAGGCGAAGGCCCTCCAGGACGGACGCCGCCCGAGCTACCTCACGTTGAGGCGGCGATAATGCCTCGGTCGTGTACTATTAACGGCGCATTCCGCTTCTGACTAAAGGGAATTGGAGCGAGGCTAAGATGTTTAGTTCCGGCATTTGCTGGAGCGGGTTTGAGCCTGAGCGTTTGGGCTTATTTGTCCATTGTTTGCAGACTCGTAGCAGACGGCAATGCCGTGACGCTGCAGGCAGCGGTGCCAGAGATGACCGCGTCAGATGCGGGATCGTCTCCAGCCGCAATAGCGTATGCCGCCGGAATTGCTCGCGGGAGGATCGCGCAAGCTGCCAGGATCGCGCCGTTGCCGACCGTTCGGCATGGGTTGCCGCTAGCGCGGCGCGCCGGCCCCGGCGGGCGGGCCGGCCGGACGCGGCCCGCCGGCGGCGCCCCCGCCGCCGAAGCCGCCCGGCCGCGGGCCGCGGCCGCGGGCGTCCTCGGGCTTGCGCTTCGGCATCGGCAGGAGCCCTTCGCGCTGGGCCTGCTTGCGGGCGGCCTTGCGGGCCCGGCGGATGGCCTCGGCCTTCTCGCGGGTCTTGCGCTCGGACGGCTTCTCGTAGGCCCGGCGCTGCTTCATCTCGCGGAAGATGCCCTCGCGCTGCATCCTCTTCTTGAGGACGCGCAGGGCCTGGTCGACGTTGTTGTCCCGTACGAGCACTTGCAAGTGGAATATCCTTTCGCGTTCGTCCGCCGCGCGCCGCCGGCACGCGGATCTTGAGGAGCTTCGGCCGCTATTGACCCTTCCCGGGGTCGGACGAGGCCTTCGGGTTGGTCCGCCTGCCGAAATCCTTGCGCTCGGCCTTGGCGGCCTGCCGCTCGGCATGGGGATCGGGGCGGTCCTTCATGATGGCCGTCAGCCGCTTGACCGAATCGGTGACGCCCTGGGCCGCGCCCGTGATGAAGCTCTTGGCCATGTGCAGCTCGCCATCGTTTCGCCGACGCACGCGCTGCGCCGCCCGCACATGGCGCTTTCCCGCCCCGAATTGCAAGCTTGAGCGGAATTCCGGCCGTCCGGACCGTCTCTTGCCCTCCACCCCCGGACGCCGTAAGGCCAGCCGCTCTTCCTCGGAGCGCTCGACCGCCATGCACGGCCCCGGCAAGCCGCTCGACACCTCCGCGGCTGCCGAGGGCTCCGCCGGGGCCGCGGCGGCGTGGCCGCTCGCGGCATGGCGCTGGCTCTTCGACAAGCCCTACCTCCTCCTCACCCTCACGACCCTGTCCTGGGCCGGCAATGCGGTGGCGAGCCGCCTCGCCACCGGTCACATCTCGCCGATGGCGCTCACCGCCATGCGCTGGGTCGGGGTGGTGGCGCTCTTAGCGCCGTTCATGATGCGGCCGGTGATGGAGGCGGCGCCGGTCCTTAAGCCGATCTGGCGGCGCATCCTCGTCATGGGGGCGCTCGGCTTCACGGCCTTCAACGCGCTCATGTACGCCGCCGCCTACCACACCACCGCCGTCAACATGGCGATCTTCCAGGGCTCGATCCCGGTCTTCGTGCTGCTTGGCGGGCTCGTCGCCTTCGGCACCCGGATCGGCCTGCTGCAGGCCCTCGGCACGGCGCTGACGCTGATCGGCGTCGGCGCCATCGCGGCCCGGGGCGACCTCCAGGTGCTCGCGAGCTTCTCGTTCTACGCCGGCGACGTCTTCATGCTGATCGCCTGCGCGGCCTATGCCGTCTATACGCTCGCGCTGCGCGACCGGCCGAAGCTGCCGGGCTTCGTGTTCTTCTCGGCGCTGGCCTGCGCGGCGCTCACGATCTCGTTGCCGCTCCTCGTCTGGGAGATCGCGGCCGGCCACGTCATCTGGCCGGACCTGCGCGGCTGGGCGATCCTCCTCTACGTGACGCTCCTGCCCTCGCTGCTCTCGCAGATCTTCTTCATGCGCGGTGTCGAGCTGATCGGCCCCGGGCGGGCCGGCCTGTTCGTCAACCTCGTGCCGGTCTTCGGCGCGATCCTCGGCGTCGCGATCCTTTCGGAGCCCTTCCGCTGGTACCATGCCGCCGGGCTCGTCCTGGTGCTCGGCGGGATCTGGCTCGCCGAGCAGAGGAAGGCCGTCAGCGCCGCGTCCTGATCCGCACGCCGAGGCGCGCCGGCCTGACGCGCCGGGAAAGCCCCGGGCCGGTGAGGAGCGAGCGATGGACGAGGTCGCCGGGCCTGACCTCGCCCGTCCCGAGCAGCCGTTCCGGGACAAGGGATAACCTTGCGAGGAGCGCGTCCCGCCGCGCCCGTCCGAGACCCGGCCCGGCCGCCTCGGCCAGGAAGCTCTCGACCTCACCGATCCAACCGTCCTGCGGCACGTCCCCGGCTTCGAGGCAGAGCAGCCAGTCGCGCCGGGCCGCGGCGGCGCCCGCCGCCCAGCCGCCCGCACCCGGATCGATCCGGACGTGTGACGCCCCGACTCCGTCGGCCACCGCCGCGACCGCGGCGGCGTCCGCGCCGGACAGCACCACCGCGTCGGCGACGAGCCCCTCGGCAACCCCCGGCACGAGCGCCGCAAGGGTCGCGGCCAGCGGCTCGAGCCGCCCGTCGGTCAGAACCAGGGCCGTGATCATGAGGCCCTTCTAGCGCGGTCCGGGCCGACGCGCCTGCTCCGAGTTTTCGATCGGGCTTGACGGCATGTTCCTGATTTGTTCTTATCCGCGGTCCGGAACGCTTCGATTCGCAGAGCACGCCCATGACCGTCCGCGCCAGAAAAGCCGCCCCCGACGCCGTCCTCAGCACGCCCGCCTCGCGCAGCCCGGTCGAGGCCGCGGCGGCCGCCAAGGCCGCGGAGCGCGTGCGCCGGTTCACCCTCACGGCCGGACCCGTCGCCGAAGCCGAGACCCGGCGCGGGCGCGGCGCGGTCTCGAACCCGCACGCCCGCTTCGAGCCGGTCGAGCGCGAGCGCTTCGACGACGGCTGGGACCTCGCCGAGGAGCCCGCGCCGATCCGGACCGAGGTCACGATCGAGAAGCCTCGCGCGATCATCACCCGCAACGACTCGCCCGACATCGGCTTCGACCGCTCGATCAACCCCTATCGCGGCTGCGAGCACGGCTGCGTCTACTGCTTCGCGCGCCCGACCCACGCCTACCAGGGACTCTCGCCCGGCCTCGACTTCGAGACCAAGCTCTTCGCCAAGCCCAACGCCGCCGAGCTCCTGGAGAAGGAGCTTTCGAAGCCCGGCTACGAAGCGAAGACCATGGCGATGGGGACGAACACCGACCCCTACCAGCCGATCGAGAAGAAGTTCCGCATCACCCGCTCGGTGCTCGAGGTGCTGGCGCGGACGAACCATCCGGTCGGAATCGTGACGAAGTCGGCGCTCGTCACCCGCGACATCGACATCCTGGCCCCGATGGCGGACCGCGGCCTCGCCAAGGTCGCGCTCTCGATCACCACCCTCGACCCGCGCCTCGCGCGGCGGATGGAGCCCCGCGCCGCGACGCCCGCAAAGCGCCTCGACGCCGTCCGCCAGCTCAGCGAAGCCGGCATCCCGGTGTCCGTGATGGTCGCGCCGATCGTCCCGGGCGTGAACGACCACGAGATCGAGGACGTCCTCCAGGCGGCCTACGCGGCCGGCGCCCGCGGGGCCGGCTACGTGCTCCTGCGCCTGCCGCACGAGTTGAAGGAGATCATGCGCGACTGGCTGTCCGAGAACTACCCGGACAAGCTGAAGCACGTGTTCTCCCTCGTCGGCGACACGCGGGCCGGCAAGCTCTACGACTCGACCTGGGGCAAGCGCCAGACCGGCGTCGGGCCCTACGCCTGGATGATCGGGCGCCGGTTCGAGCAGGCGTGCCAGCGCTTCGGCCTCAACCGCGTCCGCCGGCCCTTGCGCACCGACCTCTTCGTCCCGCCGAAGCAGGAGAAGGCGGGGCAGCTCAGCCTGTTCTGACTCGCGGAGAGGAGGTCAGCGTCGGCTGCGCGATCCCGCGCGGCGCGCCTCGACGGGCTCGTCCGGCGTCTCCGCGGCCTCCGGCGCGCCGTTCCCGGCGGCGGTCTCGAGGGCTTCGGTGAGGCCGGCCAGGACCTCGTCGAAGCGCGGATCGGGCAGCGGCGCGACCGTGCCCACAGGCTCCGGGCCCGCCGCCGCGAGGGGCGCGGCCGGGCGGGACGGCGCGGCCGAACGTTCCGGCAGGCTGAACACCGCGCGCGGTTCCACGCGAGGCTCCGGACGGGCCTCGGCATGGAATGCGCCGTTGCCGGCCATGCGCGCTTCGGCGGCGGTCTCGACGGAGGGGAGTTGCTGGCGCGCGCCGGCCGCCGCCTCGAGGGTCTCGACGAGGGCGATCACCGAGGCGTTCGTCACCTCGACGTCCTGCGGCTCCGGCAGGCCGGCGAGCGCGATCCGCGCCTTCTGGTAGGACGGGTCCTGCGTCACCTCGGGCCCGAACCATCCCGGGACCGGGAAGGCCTGCGCCTCGGACGGATGGTCGAACTCGACGATGACGAGGTCGAGGGCGCCCGGCTCCTCGAAGCGGTCGAGGAGCGCCTCCGCCCCCGAGCCGACTCGGATGTGGGTGCGCCGGTAGCCGACCTTGCCGGCGCAGACCTCGAGCAGGGCCTCGGCCTGTGCGCTCGGCACCTTGGTGCGCTGCTCCGACACGCCCTCGGGGCCCGCGCTCTGGAGCACGAGGTTGCAGCCGCTGGGTTCGAGGCGGATGAAGTGCGTCCGCTCGGACGGCGGCCCGAGATACCCTTCCACGACGGTCTTGCTGACCAGGCGCTCCCTCAGGATCAAGCGCACGAGCGATGGAGCAACCAAAAACATCCGCTCCGTCTTCATCCCGGTACTCCTACTCAGTCCGACACCCCGCATGGACCCGGCGCGAATTTTCGATCGGGCGGCGGCCGCCTTCGTCTTCCGAGCGTTCTCATTATGCATAGTTTCCGCCCACTGGCGAGTCGCGCAGCGGAGCCAAGTTGTCCGGCACGCCCGATCTTGGTTAATCGAGGCGGATCGGCGCGCCCGCGGCGCTCAATTCATGGAAAAGCCAACCCATGTTAACGTCGTCGGCCCCACCATTCGGGCCCGACTCTCCGAAGCCTGCGATCCTCCACCGGGGCACGCGACGAAGACTCTGGAGCGGTCCCGCGCTCAGCAATCCGGCCCGTCTTCTGTTATGCCTGGCCTCGACGCGAGGAGAAAACGGCATGGACTCACCCTTCCCCATGATGGCCGCCTACAACGTCTGGGCGAACCGGCGCCTCTACGACGCGGCGGCGGCGCTCCCCGGCGCCGACTACCGGGCCGACCGCGGCGCGTTCTTCAGGTCGATGCACGGCACGCTGAACCACCTCCTCGTCGCCGACCGCATCTGGATGCGCCGCTTCACCGGCGAGGGCGAGCACCCGAGCCGCCTCGACGCCATCCTGTTCGAGGATTTTTCCGAGTTGCGCCGGGCGCGCGAGGCCGAGGACGAGCGCATCGTCCGC
Organism: Beijerinckiaceae bacterium; assembly: GCA_036386395.1. Lineage (GTDB taxonomy): Bacteria > Pseudomonadota > Alphaproteobacteria > Rhizobiales > Beijerinckiaceae > JAJKJG01. The sequence continues at coordinate 9,643 of DASVVU010000317.1, forward strand.
TATATCGGCGGCCTCTCGGAGGCCGATCTTTCCGGCCTCTTCCGCTACCGCACGATCACGAACCCACGCGACATCGAGCAGCCGCTGGCGCCGGCGCTGATGCACTTCTTCAACCACCAGACCCACCACCGCGGCCAAGCCCACTGCCTCCTCACCGGGCTCACCGGCACCGCCCCTTCCCTCGACCTTCTGGTCTTCCAGCGCGAGACCGGCACCGGGCTCAAGTGAACCTCTGGCTGCGCCTCCTCCACCTCGTCGTCGCGTCCTTCCTGCGGCCGCGGCTCGACCCGGCGCGGGACGTGTCGCGCCTGTCCTTCCGGGTCTGGTCGCGACGAAGCTCTTGCACTGGTCCCGTTCTGTACGGCGGGGAGTAGAGACGTAGTCCTTCTATTGAGGGTTAGTGAATCGCGTGCCATACGGGGTTGATGTGACTACAAGATCACTGGGGGATCCTATGCGAGCAGTCCTGTGCGGCGTCTTTCTCGCGCTTGTATCCACGAATGCGTATGCGCTTTCTGGAAAGCTGAAGAGCCCGAGCGGAACCGTGTTCGTCTGGAAAACAAGAAAGCCCACGAAGAGGCGATCAGCCTAATTTCGGCTGGAGTCCATAAGAGCAACCCGATGCTCATCTTCCCGCTCGTCTCCTGCATGGTGGACAATGGCACGGCCGCTGTGACGACCGACTCTGGTATCGTTACGCACGACATCATGGTGATCGAAGGTCCCAAGAGCGGGTGTCGAGGAAACATCCCAGTCGAGCATTTCGAGGTTAGCCGCTGAAGGAGCCTGCTTCGTACCTGGCAACACGGGTCCTTTCATGACGACCTATCTGCTACTGCTATGGTACACTGCGGGCGCGTTCGGCCCCGTCGAGGTTCACCATTATGAGCTTCCGACAAAAGTTGCCTGTGACGTGAACCTGAAAGAGAAACTGCGGGAGATAAGACGCGAGCCGGCTAACTTGAGCGTTGGCGGGCGCTGCGTCCCGTTACCTCAACGGGGAATTCCGAAGGTAGGTTGACGCAGTGCTACGATCCTGCGGTCTTGTCGAGGTAGGACTCTGAAGCCACGATCCTCATCCGGCTCGTAAAGTTCGGCTTCGAGCAAGCAACCTGGGCCTTGCGCCTCGCCCGCAAAAACGCGACGGTGCGCGGCCTCGGACCACCATCATGTCCCGCACCATCGACTACTACTTCTCCCTGTCGAGCCCCTGGGCCTACATCGGCCACCGCCTATTCATGGACATCGCGCGCCGGCACGGGGTTTCGATCAACTACAAGCCGGTGTTCCTCGGCCGCGTCTTCGCGCAAACGGGCGGACTGCCGCTCGCCCAGCGCCATCCGGCGCGGCAACGCTACCGCCTCGTCGAGCTGCAGCGCTGGCGCGAGAAGCGCGGCCTCTCGTTCAATCTCCAGCCCAAGTTCTCGCCCTTCGACGTGACCCTCGCCGACCGCTTCGTGGTGGCGATCGTCGCGGCGGGCCAGGACCCCGACCCGTTCATGCGCCGCGCCATGGCGGGCGTCTGGGAGGAGGAACGCAACCTCGCCGACCCGCTCGTCATCGCGGAGCTCGCCGAGCCTTTAGGCCTCGACTCGACCTCGCTGATCGAGGCCGCGCGGGGGTCGATGACCGAGGCGGTCTATGCCTTGAACCTCGAGAACGCCGTCGCGGTCGACGCGTTCGGCTCGCCGGCCTACGTCCTCGACGGCGAGGTCTTCTGGGGCCAGGACCGCCTCGAGCTCCTCGACGACGCGCTCGCGAGCGGGCGTCCGCCCTACCGTCCGGAGGCGTGAGGCCCGCGGCGCGGGCCACGCTCACAACCCGAGCGCCCGCAAGGCCGCAACCGTCCCGAGCCCGGCCATGAGCGCCGCAAGCTCGTAGCGGAGCGCCGTCATCGTGACGAGTGCCGCGGCTACTCCGGCCATAGCCGGCAGTCCCGCCTGCCAGGCGAGCGGCATGACCGTCGCGACCACGATCGAGCCCGGCAGCGCCGCGAGCGCCCGCGTCACGCGCGGCGTGAGGTGCACGCGGCTCATCAGCACGACGCCCGAGGCGCGGCAGAGATAGGTGGCGAGCGCCATGGCGGCGATCGCGACGTAAGGGGCCGCGGGACCCGCGAGGAGCGCCTCAATCGTCACGGCCAAAAGCCCCCGCGGCCATCCCGGCGAGGGCGCCCGCGATGATGAAGAGGTAGCCCGGCACGAGGGCCTTGACGGCGAGCGCGACCGCGCCCGCGACGGCCCAGGGCCGGGCGAGCCGCGGCCCCTTCCACAGGGGCACGAGCATGGCGGCGAAGAAGACCGGCATCAGCACGTCGAGGCCGAAGCGGCGCGGGTCCGTCACGAGCGCTCCCGCGAGGTACCCCAAGGCGGTCGTCGCGACCCATACGACCCAGAGCGCGATCCCGGCGCCGAACAGCATGCCGTGGTCGCGCCCGCCCTCGGCGTTATAGCGGGTGCCCAGCAGCCAGCTCGCGTCGGTGAGGAAGAAGAGCTGCAGCGCGTTGCGGGACACCGGCGCCGGCGCGAGCCAGGGCTGGATCGCGGCGCCCATCAGGATCATGCGGGCGTTCACGACCGCCGTCACGGCCGCGACGGCGGCAATCGTCGGAAGGCTCCAGACGTCGCGCCACAGCTCGAGCGCGACCATCTGCGACGCGCCCGCATAGACGAAGCCGCTCATGGCGACGACCTGGGCGAAGGTCATCCCCTTGCCGGCCGCCGCCGCCCCGAACGCCGCCGCGAACACCGTGATGCCGGGCAGCAGCGGCAAGGTCAGCCGCGCGCCGTGGGCGGCGGCTCTCAAGGTGCAGGGCGGGGAGGACATGCGAGGCGCAACGCGATTGCAGCCATAAGCGCGGTTCGTCAATGCGTCGCTCACCGCGGCGGCGTCCTGAAGATCGCCTTCTCGGCGTCGACGAGGACGCACGGCTTCGCGGCGGGAAGCCCCTTGCTGTTCGTGGCCGGCGCCGGCCAAGTGGCGCGCGCGGTCGTCGGCTTCGCCGACTCGACCTCTCCGTGAACGGGAGAGGCGCGTCAGCCCTTGAACCGCGTCGCCTCGAAGGACGGCACCTGTGCGGCGAAGTCGTCGAGCCAGGCGACGAGCTTCGGGCGGTCGGCCCGCCACTTCCCCTCGAAACGCAGGTCGAGGTAGCCCAGCGCGCAGGCGAGGGCGATGTGGCCGGCGTGGACCGGCGGCATCGGCGAGGCCGCGAGCGCGGCTTCGGCCTCCTTGAGCCCGCGCTCGACCTTGCCCCTCTGGTGCGTGACCCACTTCTCGACCCGGTGCTCCTCCGGCCGCCAGCGGCCCTCGTAGACCTGCAAGAGGGCCGCGCCCATGATGCCGTCGGCGAGCGCCTGCATCCTGAGCGCGGCGAAGCGGCGCGAGCCGTGCGGCAGGATCTTTCCCCCGCCCGCGAGCCAGTCGAGGTATTCGAGGATGACGTCGGACTCGAAGAGCGTCTCGCCGTTCTCGAGGACGAGGGTCGGGATCTTGCCAAGGGGGTTCTGGCCCAGGAACTCCGCCGGCGGATTCATGGTGTCGGCCTCGACGACCTCGATCCGGTCCGAGAGGCCGAGGACGTCGGCGGCGATGCGGACTTTTCTGACGAACGGCGAAGCCCCGGACGAGCGCAGGATCAGCATGGTTTCCCCCTTGTTGCGCCGACCTTTGTCACCCGGCGCGCGCCGAATCAATGGGCTTCACCTCTCCCCGCTTGCGGGGAGAGGCCGACTCGCGAAGCGAGCGGGTGAGGGGCCGGGGGAGCGCGAAGGCCCGGGCGAGCGAACTCCCCCCGCCCCTCACCCCAACCCTCTCCCCGCTAAACGGGGAGAGGGAGCCTACGCTGCAACTCCCAGGGTCTCGCAGCGGAAGGCGCCGTAGCTCCCGCGGGCAAGGCGCGAGGCGAGCGCAGGCAGGATTGCCTCGGCTTCGGCCTGGAGCGTCCAGGGCGGGTTGAGGACGAAGAGGCCGCAGCCGTTGAGGCGGTCGGGATCGGCGGGCGAATCGATCATCAACTCGATGCGAAGCGCCTTGCCGGGAGCGGCGGCGGCGAGATTCGCGGCGGGTTCCTCCACGGCCGCAGGGTCCTTGATCGGATACCACCCCAAGAAGATGCCGGTCGACCATTTGCGGAAGGCTTTGGCCAACTCGCGGGCGAGCCGCGAAAGCTCGCCCGGCTCCTCGAACGGCGGATCGACCAGCACGACGCCGCGCCGCTCCTTCGGCGGGATGAGGGCGTGGAGCGCCGTCCAGCCGTCGAGCCGGAGCACCTTGGCGAGCGGATCGCGCCGGAAGCGCCGGGCAAGCGCCGCCCCGTCCTCCGGATGCAGCTCGACGAAGACGGCTCGGTCCTGCGGGCGCAACAGCTCGCGGATCACGAGGGGCGAGCCCGGATAGGCATTGCCGTGTCGCGCGCGCACGGCGGCGAGGACCGCCCGATAGGGCGCGATCAGGTCCTCGACCTCGGGGGAGAACGGCTCGTCGAGCCGCCCGACGCCGCCGCGCCACTCGCCCGTGCGTTCCGCCTCGTCGGACGCAAGATCGTAGAGTCCGATCCCTGCGTGGGTGTCGACGGCGCGGAACGGGGTCTCCTTGCGCCGCATATGCGCGAGGATGCGCACGAGAAGGACGTGCTTCATCACGTCGGCGAAGTTGCCGGCGTGGAAGGCGTGGCGGTAGTTCACGGGCGCGCGGCTGCGCGCAAAGCGGCCTTTAAGGCCGCGCCATCTTGCAGGCCGGGTTGTAGGCCCAGTTGCGGTCGAGGCCGTGGACGCAGAACTCCACGCCCCAGGTGGCGCTGATGATGCCGAGGTCCTCGCGCACCGAGTAGTCGACCCGGCGGCGCACCCCGTCCGAGAGCCAGGCCTGCGCGGTGCAGAACCGGCGCGGGATGTAGTCGAGCCCCCAGGGGCGCCAGGCGGTGCGGCGGATGTTCTCGTATTCGACGATCTGGAGGTTCGAGTTCCAGAACTTCGCCTCCTTCTCGGCGAACTGCTGCGCGACCTTGGCCAGCACCCACTGGTCGCCGCAGCCGGGGATGTTGGCGTCGTAAGGGAGGACGCGCCGCTCCGCCGGCACGACCTCGTTGCGCCCGGTCAGGGCCGAGACGGGCGAAGCCGCCGCTACCGCACCGATGATGAGAAGGGCCGCCCACCGCATGCCGAAAGTCCCCTTATGTCCGCGACCATGCAAAGGCGGGCCGGCGCGGTCAAGGGAAGGCGGGGGCTTGCCGAAAAACGGTCAGTAGATGGTGCTTCCGGTCCACAGTTGCGGCTGGAGCACCATCGGCTCGCGGGGCGGCGCGCCCGGCCGGGGCGTGTAGGGCGGCTCGGCAGCGGCCTGCGGCGGGTAGGCGGGCGGGGCGGGCCTCGGCGGGACGTAGGCGTGCGCCGGTGCGGCCGGCGCCGCCCGCGGGCCGGGATCGTAGGGGGTGGGATATCCTTGGGGCGGGCCTTGCGGCGTCCGCCCCGGCGCCGCGGATGAATAGGCCTGCCGCGGTGCGGGCTTCGACGAGACCGCGAAGGGATCGTCGTCCTCCTCCATGTCGAGGGGGGCGGGATCGGCCGGCTGCCACTGCCGGCGGGACGGCGGAGCGCCTTGCGGCGCGCCCTCGGCGCCGAGGCGCGGCGTGAACTTCAGCACCGGCTTGCACACGTGCCGCTCGCCGCGGGGGTCGTGGCGGGCAAGGTCGAGGTGGAAGTGGTCGTAGTGGAAGGCGTCGGCGCCGGGGCCGAGCACGGTCGTGAAGTAGTTGCAGGCGCCGACGAAGACCTCGCGCAGGAACTCCTGCTCCTCGGGCGCGCCGCGCCAGCCCTTGACGACGGCGAGCTCGCGCCCGTCGGCGAAGCGGAAAGCCATCACGTCGAGCGCGTTGCCGAAGGCGTGCTCGGAGAGCTTCGCCCCGCGCTGGCTGTTGCGCGAGCGGCAGGAGTAGGAGCCTGAGCGGACCTCGGCCACGGCCGAGCCGAAGTAGAGCGAGGCCGCCGGCTGCACCACCTCGGCGAGCCAGGCGTCGATGGTCGGGATGATCGGGCAGGCGAGGGTCACGTTGGAGGTCAGGCCGACCGATCCGCCCGCGAAGGCCGCGACCTTGAACGGATGGTTCATGCCGCAGGCGCCGGGCCCGTCGATCGCCGACATGCGCGACATGTAGGCGGTCGGCTGCACGAGCTTCTGCGAGATGCACGCCGCCTCCGCCTCGTTGCGCCAGGCCGCGCGCTGCTCGAAGCGATAGAGCCCGCACCCGGCAAGCCCGAATCCGACGAGCGCCAGGGCCGTGTACGCAACTGTGCCACGCCGCATGGCCGCTAAAATGCGAGCCGTGGGGTAAAGGGCGCGTCAACCTCTCACCTGGGGCGTTGGATCGAATCGAAGCAGGGCGGGGCCTCTTCCGCCGACGCGAAGCTGTGCTACGAGGCAAGCTCCAGCCCGGAGCCGCCATGATCTCCCTTCTCGACATTCTTCGACGCATCGACGCCGGCGAGACCACCGCGGAGGCCGAGATCCGCGCGGCGCACGAGGCGATCGCGCGGGCGAACGACGACATCCGCGCATTCGTCCACGTCGACGCGACGACGCGAGCCGGCGGTGAAGGACCGCTGCGGGGGATCGCGGTCGGGGTCAAGGACATCATCGACACCGCCGACATGCCGACCGAAATGGGCTCGGAGATCTACGCCGGCTGGCGCCCGAAGGCGGACGCTCCCGTGGTGACGGCGCTGAAAGCGGCCGGCGCGATCCCGATCGGCAAGACCGCGACCACCGCCTTCGCGCACCTCGACCCGGCGCCGACGCGCAATCCGCGCAACACGGGCCACACGCCCGGCGGCTCGTCCTCGGGCTCGGCGGCGGCGGTGGCGGCCGGAATGGTGCCCCTGGCGCTCGGCACCCAGACCGGCGGCTCGATCATCCGTCCGGCCTCGTACTGCGGCGTTGCGGCGATCAAGCCGTCGTACCGGCTCGTCCCGACGGTCGGCGTGAAGACCTTCTCCTGGGCCCTCGACACCGTTGGCCTCTTCGCCGCGACCGTGGCGGACGTGGCTTACGGACTTGCGGCCCTGACCGGCCGGGCGGACCTGCGCCTCAATGGGACGCCTGCGGCCCCGTGCATCGGCGTCGTGACACAGGACTTCGCCGGAGCGCCGGAGCCCGACAGCGCCGCCGCTCTCGACCACGCCGCGAAGGCCGCCGAGCGCGCCGGCGCGCGGGTGCGCCGGATGGAATTGCCGGCGATCCTCGCCGAGGCCTGGGAGGCCCATCCGCCGCTCCAGGACTACGAGGCGAAGCAGGCGCTTGCCTGGGAATACGCCCATCACCGCGAGCGCATCCCGCCGAACCTGCGCCAGCACCTCGACGCCGCGCAGGGCATCGACGCCGAAGCTTATGACGCCGCCCGCGGCACCGCCCACCGGGCCCGCGGCGCCCTCGACGAGGTCTTTTCGGACATCGACGTGCTCCTCACCTTCTCGGCCCCGGGACCGGCGCCAGCAACCCTCAAGGCCACCGGCAACGCCCGCTTCAACCGCCTGTGGACGCTTTTGGGCGTGCCGTGCGTCAACGTTCCCGCCATCACGGCCGGGGGCGGCCTGCCCGTCGGCGTCCAGGTGATCGCGCCGTTCGGCCGCGACGCCGAGGCGCTGCAAGTGGCGCGGTTCGTGGAAGCGGCGCTCGCGGCGTCGTAAGATGCGCCCGCGCCACACCTGTCCGCCGCCGGTTCCGGCGTCCACAGCCCCGCTTCCCGCCGCTTCGGGGCTCTGCTAGCCTTCCCTCCGGTCCAGATGGGGAGGGGTTGGATGGGCCTCGGCTTGCGGTCGGACTTCGCCTCGAAGGCGAACATCGCGGCGATCTGCGTCGCGCTCGCCTTCGTCGGCCTGATCGTGGTGGGTATCTTCTAGAGCGGAATCACTCTGACCGTAAGTATCCGCTGTTTGCGAAATAGTTGGCGCATTCGGCGGGTTGGAAGCGGTCGATGGGGCGTCCGATCGCGGTCCAGAGGCTGTCGACGGTCTTGACGGCTTCGGTGCGAAGGAGAGCCTTGAGCCGTCCCATCCTGCCTCCAACCAATGCCGGAGGCCTATGAATCACACCAAAGCCAGAGACGGAACCCAAATCGATTCCACTCAGGACGATGCGGCTCTAGATCGCCGCCGCCGGATCGTCCGCCTCGCCTTTGTCGGTGCGCGCCTCTGAGCGGCGGCGGACGCGGGAGCGGCCGTCCAAAAAGGCTTGCGCGAGGGCGCGGAAAGGTGCGGTGAGGCGGCGGAAATCCTCGGCGCGCTCGATGATGCGCTCGCCCCGGCGCAGCTCCTGGTCGAGGCGCGCCATGGTGCGGGCGAGCGTCGGGTCGTCGTCCTCGAACCAGGTCTCCAGCGTGTTGGCGAGGACGATGGCGGCGCCCTGGAGCTTGAGGAGCCCGAGCGGCCCTTCCGTCGAGATGCCGGCCGCCGCCAGCATGAAGCGCTGCGAGTTGAGGGCGGACTGGTTCAGGGCCGCGAGCGCGAGCGGGTCGCGGCGAAGCGCGTAGAAGATGCGCCGCAGCGCCCGCTTGTAGGGCGTGAGCGCGTCGATCCGGCGCATCGTCACGTCGAACAGCCGCTCGCGGGCGGGCTCGCCGGCGAGATCCTCGCTCGAGCCCGCGAGCACCGCCTTGTCGATCGTGCGCGAGAAGGCCCCGAGCACCGCCCCTTTCGAGGGGAAGTGGTCGCGGAACTCGGACAGCGTGACGCCCGCCTCCTGGGCGATGTCCGTGATCTCGATGTCGTTCCAGGGCCGGTCGGAGGCGAGCCGCATGAGCGCCTGCACGATGCGCTCGCGGGGCGGGGCCGGCGTCGGGGCAGTCGCAGGCGCTTCGGCGGACATGGCGCTCTCCGGGTTCAGGATGACCCCGAGTGTAGAGGCGGGAACGCCCCTGCGCTAAGCGACCCTAAGGCGCATCCCGACGTTTCACACGAGCTCCATGCGCAGCTGACGCCCGACCGCCTGAGCGGCGCGAGCAAGCGTGCCGAGGGTGACGGAATCGTTGTCCGGATCGAGCAGGCGGTCGAGCTGCGAGCGGCTGGTCTGCATACGCTTGGCCAAGCCGGTCTTGGTGAGTCCCTGGTCGCGCATCAGCGCATCGAGCTGGCGGGCGATCACGCGCTTGATGGCGCGCGCCGTCACCTCCTCGTAGATGCCTTCGTCCTTCAGGAAGTCGTCTAAGGACGATCCGACGCTGCCTTTGGCCTTCATGCGATCTCTCTCATTCGTTTGGCCGCCAAGGCAAGCTCGCCCGGCGGCGTTTTCTGGGTCTTCTTGATGAACGCGTGCAGCAGGATCATTTGGCCGCGCTGCACGTAGAAAAGCACCCGTGCGATGCGGCCTTGCGTGAGCTCGCTACGCACTTCCCACAACCCGCCCTTGAGCGGACGGCAAAGGGGCATACCGATCGGCCACGCGAACTCCACGTCCTTGATGTCCTCGCCGACGATCTTCCGATCCGCCGGATCGAGAGCCTTCAGCCATTCGCGGACCGGCTCCCGTCCCGAAGCGGACGCATAGAAAGCCGCGGGCAGTCGTTTCATGCGTATGTACCAATCCTGGTACGATAATGCAAGGCGGACAACCCGGCCTCAGCCGGAAAGCTCCTCGGCGCGCCGCTTGGCCGCGGCGACGGCCTCGCGCATGAGGCCGGAAAGGCCGGGCGCGCGCATCAGCACCTCGAGGGCCGCCGCCGTGGTGCCGCCCGGAGAGGTGACGTTCTCGCGCAAGCGCGAGGCGGGCAGGTCGCTTTGCGCCAGAAGCTCGCCCGAGCCGATCACCATGGCGCGGGCGAGCCTCCCCGCGAGGTCCGGCGGCAGGCCAACGGCGGCGCCGGCATCAGTGAGGCACTCGACGAGGTGGAACACGTAGGCCGGGCCGGAGCCCGAGAGCGCGGTCACGGCGTCGATCAGGTCCTCGGTGTCGAGCCACTCGACGACGCCGACGGCGGAAAGGAGCGCGTGCGCCGCTGCCTTCTGGGCCTCGCTCGTCTCCGGGCTCGCGGCGGCGCCGGTCGCGCCCTTGCCGACGCTCGCCGGCAGGTTCGGCATGGCGCGCACGACCGCACGCACGCCGGAGATGCGCGCGCGCAGGTCGGCGATGGTCTTGCCGGCGAGGATCGAGACGAGCAGCGTGCCGGGGCCGACGATCCGGCCAATCTCGGCCGCCGCCGCATCGAGGGTCTGCGGCTTGATCGCGAGCACGGCGACCTCGGGGGGCCGGACCTCGTTCGACGGGTTGAGCCGGATGCCGCGGCCCCGGCTCAGGGCCTCGATCTCGGGCGAAGGCTTCGGGTCGATCACCGCGATACCGGCCGGGTCGAGCCCGACCGCGAGCCACCCTTCCAGCATCGCCCCGCCCATCTTGCCGGCGCCGACGAGGACGAGGGAGGACGGGAGCGCGGAGACGAACGAGGTCATGGGCAGGCCCGCAAACTAAAAGGCGAGACGCATCCCCTCTCCCGAGAGGAGAGGGCAGGGGTGAGGCGAGCCCTCTCCGCAGAAAGCGTTGCGGGCTCCGCTTATGCCGGCTCCGCCCCTGACGGCTTGCCCTCACCCGGTCGGCACTGCCGCGCCGACTCGACCTCTCCCTCTCGGGAGAGGTTGGCCTCAGGCCTCCCCCTCCGTCTCGAACAGCACGCTGTCGAGGGCCTCGCGGGCGTTCTTGCCGGCCCAGAGCACGAATTGAAAAGCCTGGAAGTAGCGCTCGCAGGCGTCGACGGCGGCCTTGAGGAGCATCTCGCACTGGCCGGGGGTCGCCTCGGCGCCGCCGGCCAAGAGCAGGGCGTGGCGGAACATGACGACGTTCTCGGCGCTCCACAGGTCGAAGTGGCCGACCCACATCTGCTCGTTGACGAGCCCGATGAGCTGCAGCACCTCGGCGCGGCGACGGTCCGGCACCTTGAGGTCGAAGGCGCAGGCGACGTGCACGGCCTCGACGTCCTCGATCCAGGTGAAGGCGATGTGGTAGTCGGTCCACCGCCCCGAGACCGAGACGGACATCTCGTCGGTCTCGGCCCGGTCGAAGATCCAGTCGCGGAGCGCGGCGAGGCGCTCGACCACGTCGAGGGGGTGTTCGGCGCGGTCGGTCTCGATCTGATGAAGGTGGGTCATGTCGATCCTTGCTGGCTCGTCAAGAGCGAAGGGACCCTGAAGGCGCACCGAACTCGAGGCGGCGAACCACGCCCGCGCGGCAACGGCGCCGCTAAGCGTATCCGCGCACGTCACGGAAGATGTGGATGAAGGAACCTCCGCCGCCCCACCCGCGAATCATCCCGACCGACTATAGCCCGATGGACTCCCGCGTTTCAAAGCCCTGGTCAGGTTCGGGGATTCGAGGACGGCCGGCAATCGTCCGCGGGACTCCGTCCACAGGACGAAGGTTAACGGCGCAGCGCCGAAAAGTTGACGGCGCGGGGCGCCGTCACTCGATGAAGCCCGGCGCGCCCTCGGACTGCGCCGCCGTCGGGGATGACGGGGTAGCGGCCTCGCCCGCCGGAGCTCCATGGCCCTCCTGGCCGGCAAGCCGCTCCTCGAGGGCCTTCATGCGGATCGCGAGCCGCTCGTTCTCCTCGCGCGCCGCCACCACCATGTCGCGCAGCACGTCGACCTCCTCGCGGGTCGCGACGTTCATGTCCTGGAGCATGCGCTCGATCTGGCCCTTGACCACGGTCTCGACCTCCCGGCGCACGCCTTGAGCGGCGCCGGCGGCGTCGGTCATGAGCCGGGCGAGGTCGTCGAGGAAACGGTTCGAGGTCTGGGCCATGGCTGCCGATCCGTTGGGGGGCGTTCCGCGATATGTGGCGCGTCCGGCGCCCTCCGGCAACGGGGTTGACGCCCCCGCCCCCGTGCGTGCAACTCCCGGGCATGGGCCCGACCCTTCTCGCCCTTCCCTTCCCGGCGATCGATCCCGTCGCGGTGTCGATCGGGCCGCTCGCGATCCGCTGGTACGCGCTCGCCTACATCGTCGGCCTCGTCGGCGGCTGGTGGCTCGCCCGGCGGCTCGCGGCGCGGGCCAAGTACTGGACGGGCCTGAGGCAGCCGAGCGACACCGACGTCGACGACCTCATCGTGTGGGTGGCCCTCGGCGTCGTGCTCGGCGGGCGCGTCGGCTACGTGCTGTTCTACAACTTCGGATCCTATCTCGAGCGGCCGTCCGAGATCTTCGCCGTGTGGCGCGGCGGCATGTCGTTCCACGGCGGCTTCCTGGGCGCGATCCTCGCCATCGTCCTCTTCGCCCGGGCGCGCTCACTGAGCGCGCTGGCGATGCTCGACCTCGCCGCCGTCGTGACGCCGATCGGGCTGTTCTTCGGGCGCATCGCCAACTTCGTGAACGGCGAGCTGTGGGGCCGCCCGGCCGACCTCCCCTTCGCGGTCGTGTTCCCGAACGCCGGCCCCCTGCCGCGCCACCCGAGCCAGCTCTACGAGGCCTTCGCGGAAGGCCTCGTGCTGTTCCTCGTCATGCTCGTCGCCGTGCGCCGCTTCGGCTTCCGCCGGCCGGGGCTGATCGGCGGGATCTTCGTCCTCGGCTACGCGGCGGCGCGCATCGTGTGCGAATTCTTCCGCGAGCCCGACCCGCAGCTCGGCTTCCTGTTCGGCGCCACCGTCGACGCGCTCCGCGGCGGCGTCACCATGGGGATGCTGCTGTCGCTCCCGATGGCGCTCGTGGGCGCCGTCGCGATCGCGCTCGCGCTCCGCGGCGTCACCCGTCCGCGCCGCGCCGAGGCCGCCGGCGCCGCGGAAGCCCCGTCGGCGTGACGCCGCTCGCCGAGGAATTGCGCCGCATCATCGCCGCCGAGGGACCGCTCACGGTCGAGCGCTACATGGCGCTCTGCCTCTCCCACCCGCGCCACGGCTACTACGCGACCCACGATCCGTTCGGGGCTGCCGGCGACTTCACCACCGCACCCGAGATCAGCCAGATGTTCGGGGAGCTCATTGGGCTTTGGGCCGTCGAGATTTTCAGGCTCATGGGCGCGCCCGCCCGGCTCGCCCTCGTCGAGCTCGGCCCCGGGCGCGGCACCCTGATGCAGGATTTTTTGCGAGCCGCCCGGATCGACCCCGCGTTCATGGCGGCCGTGGAGGTCCATCTCGTCGAGACGAGCCCCGTGCTGCGCGAGGCGCAGGCGCGCGCGCTGCACGGCGTGGCGGCCCCGCTCGCCTGGCACGGGCGGCTCGCCGACGTGCCGGACGGCCCCGCCGTCGTGATCGCCAACGAGCTCTTCGACGCCCTGCCGGTGCGCCAGTTCGTGGCGACGGAGCGCGGCTGGTGCGAACGGCTCGTAGGCTTGGGCGAGGACGGCGGGCTCGCCTTCGGCCTCGCGCCGGAGCCGACGTCGGGCCTTCCCGAAGGCGACCGCCCCGGCGCTGTCCTGGAATGGCCCGCAGCCGCTCTTGATCTCACCCGTGAACTCGCGATCCGTGTCGCGCGGCACGGCGGCGCGGCGCTCGTCGTCGACTACGGCTACGAAGGCCCGGCGCTCAGTGACACGCTCCAGGCCGTGCGCCGCCACGCCTACGCCAACCCGCTCGCCGAGCCCGGCGAGGCCGACCTCACCGTCCACGTCGACTTTTCGAAGCTCGCCCGCGCCGCGACGGCGGCAGGCGCCGCCGTGCATGGCCCGGTCCCGCAAGGCGCGTTCCTGCGGAGCCTCGGCATCGAGGCCCGCGCCGCCGCGCTGAAGCGCCGGGCGACGCCGGCGCAAGCTCACGACATCGACGCGGCGCTCGCGCGCTTGACCGGCGCGGGCCCGGGCGGCATGGGCGAGCTGTTCAAGGCGCTCTGCATCACCGATCCTGATCTTCCCCCGCCGCCCGGCCTCGCAAAGGCTCCCGCATGACCGCCCCGTTCATCGAAGCCCCGCAACTGAGCGCGCACCCGCGCCTGCGCCACGCCTTCTTCACGCGGCAGGGCGGCGTGTCGGAGGGTCTCTACGCCTCCCTCAACGGCGGCCTCGGCTCCTCCGACGATCCGGAGCGGGTGCGGGAGAACCGGCGGCGCATGGCCGGAATGCTCGGGGTCCCGGCGGACGCGCTCGTCAGCGTGCATCAGGTCCACTCGCCGGACGCGATCGTCGTCGAAAAGGTCCTTCCGGCGGGGGCCGCGCGCCCCAAGGTCGACGGCATGGTCACGGACCGCCCCGGCCTCGCGCTCGCCATCACCACGGCGGACTGCGGCCCGGTGCTCTTCGCCGACGCGGAAGCGGGCGTCGTCGGCGCCTGCCACGCGGGCTGGCGCGGCGCTCTCACCGGCGTCCTCGAGTCGACCCTTGCCGCCATGGAGTCGCTCGGCGCGCGCCGGGAGCGCACGGCCGCGGTCCTCGGCCCCGCCATCGGCCCCGCGGCTTATGAGGTCGGGCTGGAGTTCCGGGCGCAGTTCACGGCCAAGGACCAGGCAAACGCCCGCTTCTTCCGCCCGAGCGCCCGCGACCGACACTTCATGTTCGACCTCCCGGCCTACATCGTCGCGCGGCTGAAGGCAGCCGGCGTCGGCGAGGCCGCGGACCTCGCGCTGTGCACCTATTCCAACGAAGAACGCTTCTTCAGCTATCGCCGCACGACCCACCGGGGCGAGCCCGATTATGGGCGGCTCATCTCCGCGATCACGCTTAAGCCGTGACGTCTCTCACGAAGCACGCCCACCCTCTCCCGCACAGGAAAGGGCCGACTCGGCCGAAGGCCGAGCGGGGAGAGGGCCGCCCTCTCCAGGAAGATGCAGCGGTGCCGCCTGCCCGGCTCCGCTCCGCAAAGGCGCACCCTCACCCGGTCCGCAGAGCTCCGCAGACGGCGCGCCGGGAGAAGGCCGAGATCCCGACAGGAGCGCCCGGCGCGGCGCCGTCGCCCGGGCGTAGAGACTCGCGTAGGCATCGAGCCCGCGCGAGCCGCCTTCGCGGCCCGTCGGCAAAGGATCCGGAAGGGCCGCCTCGGCGCGACTTTTCCCTTGTATGCCAATGTCTTATTCGGACCCGCCGCGTCCTTGACACCCCAGGGACCCGAAACTATGGTGCGCCGGCTTCGGGGGCCGTTTTGCTCCCCGGCGCGCGGGTTTCGCCATGAGCGGTCCGGATCCCGACGGCGATCTTTCCGCGAGGCTCAAGCGTCTCGAAACGCAGCTCGACCGGAAGCGGGAGACCGCGCCGGCCGCGGGCGGCGGTTCTGGACAATCGTCCTCCGATCCCTCGGCGCTCGGCCGCGCCTTCCGCATGTCGGCGGAGTTCGTGGCCGGGGTCGTGGCGGGCGGCGGTCTCGGCTGGCTCCTCGACCGCGGCCTCGGGACGAAGCCCTGGGGCATGATCGTCTTCCTGATGCTCGGATTCGGCGCCGGCATCGCGAACGTCATGCGGGCGTCCGGATTTCTCGGATCGTCGTCCGGTTCGAAGCCGCCGAGCCATTGACGCCCGCCTTCAGGCTCCTTAGGGCCTTGCGGCGAAAAACGCGGGGCGCGCGCCCGCGAGAGAGAAGGACGTGAGCCGGCCATGGCCGTGAAGATGGACCCGATCCACCAGTTCGAGCTGAAGCGCATCTTCAGCCTCGGGCATATCGGCCAGACCGAGATCGTGTTCACGAACGCGTCGCTGTTCATGATCGCGGCGGTCGCAATCACCGCGCTGATCATGATCGCGGCGACGTCGACGCGCTCCGTCGTGCCCGGGCGGATGCAGTCGCTCGCCGAGATGACCTACGAGTTCATCGCCGGCACCGTGCGCGGCTCCGCCGGCGAGGAGGGCATGCGCTTCTTCCCGCTCGTGTTCTCGCTCTTCATCTTCATCCTGATCCTCAACCTCCTCGGGATGATGCCGTACGGCTTCACGGTGACGAGCCACATCATCGTCACCTTCGCGATGGCCGCGGTCGTGATCCTGACCGTGATCGTCTACGGCATCATGCGGCACGGGGCGCACTTCTTCCATCTCTTCGTGCCGTCCGGCGTGCACCCGATCATGCTTCTGATCCTCGTGCCGATCGAGGTGATCTCGTTCGTCTCCCGGCCGATCAGCCTGTCGGTGCGCCTCTTCGCCAACATGCTGGCCGGGCACATCGCGCTCAAGATCTTCGCCGGCTTCGTCGGGCTCCTCCTGACCGCGGGCGTGTGGAGCGTGCTGTCGCCGCTGCCGCTCGCGCTCGCCGTCGCGCTCACCGCCCTCGAGGTGCTGGTCGCGGTGCTGCAGGCCTACGTGTTCGCGACGCTCACCGCGATCTACCTCAACGACGCCCTCCACCCCGGCCACTAGGCCGGAGCCTTCCACCCACGAGACGCCAACCCCTCACAGGAGCTCTTCATCATGGATCCCGTTGCTGCGAAGTACATCGGCGCCGGTCTCGCCTGCCTCGGCATGGCGGGGGCGGGCATCGGCCTCGGCAACCTGTTCGGCCAGTTCCTCGCGGGCTCGCTGAGGAACCCTTCGGCGGCCGAAGGCCAGCGCGGCACGCTCCTCCTCGGCTTCGCCCTGACGGAGGCGCTCGGCATCTTCTCGCTGCTGATCGCGCTGCTCCTCCTCTTCGCCGTCTAAGGGCGGGGGCCGAGCCCGTGGCTCAGGAAACCCACGCCACGACCGGGGCCGAGGGCGGGCACGCGTCCGGCGCCTTCCCGCCGTTCGCGCGCGAGACCTTCGCCTCGCAGCTCCTGTGGTTCGCGATCGCCTTCGGCCTGCTCTACTGGCTGATGGCCAAGGTCGCGCTGCCGCGGGTCGGCGAGATCCTGGAGGCGCGCACCGACCGCATCGCCGGCGACCTCGCCGACGCCGAGCGCCTGCGGGCCGAGGCGGAGGCGGCGGGCGAGGCCTACGAGAAGTCGCTCGCCGAGGCGCGGGCGAAGTCGAAGGCCATCGCCCAGGAGACCCGCGACGCGCTCCTGGCCGAGTCCGACGCCAGGCGCAAAGCGATCGAGGCCGACCTCGCCCAGAAGATCGCCGACGCCGAGGCGACCATCTCGGAGCGCACCGGAGCGGCGATGGCGAGCGTGCGCAGCATCGCGGCCGACGCCGCGACCGCGATCGTCGCCCGCCTCACCGGCCAGGCACCGGAGCGGGCCGAGGTCGAGCGGGCGCTCGACCGCACCATGGCCGGATAAGGACCAAAAAGGATGTTCCTCGAAGCCGAATTCTGGGTCGCCGTCGCCTTCGTGCTGTTCGCCGCGATCGTCTGGAAGGTCGGCGGCTTCAAGGCCCTGACCGAGGGCCTCGACAGCCGGGGCAAGCGCATCCAGGCCGAGCTCGACGAGGCGAAGCGCCTGCGCGAGGAGGCGGCGGGCGTGCTCGAAGACTACAAGCGCCGCCGCGGCGAGGCGGAGCGCGAGGCGCAGGAAATCCTCGCGGCTGCCCGCGAGGAGGCGCAGCGCACCGCCGACGAGGCCCATGCCCGCATGGAGGACTTCGTCCGCCGCCGCACCGCTGCCGCCGAAACCAAGATCGCCCAGGCCGAGACCCAGGCCATGGCGCAGGTCCGCGCCGCCGCGGCGGATGCCGCGATCGAGGTCTCCGAGACGATCCTGCGCGAGAAGATGGCGGGCGAGGCCGCCCAGAGCCTCATCGCCCAGAGCCTCGCGGACGTGCGCCGCAAGCTGAACGCCTGACGCGGCGCGTCGCGCGCCGCCGTTCCCGCCTTGCCTCGGCGCGGCCCTTGCGCCATGTGAGCCGGCGTGCCCCGGCTCAAGACTACTTATGCGGTCGTCAGGATCGCGTCCGGCCGCTTCCTCCTGCACGACGGGTGGGCGATCGCGAGCCACATCGCGCTCTCGATCCTGAGGTCCCTGTTCCCGTTCCTGATCCTGGTGACGGCGCTCGCGAGCTTCTTCGGCACCGGCAACCTCGCCGACGAGGCCGCCGACATCATCCTCGAGGCCTGGCCCTCCGAGGTCGGCGAGCCGATGGCGAACGAGGTCCACCG
>DASVVU010000318.1:0-7959 GCA_036386395.1 Beijerinckiaceae bacterium
ATCAATATCGTCCTCCAGCGGATTGCGACCGCGGCGGGCCATCCTGCCCCGCCGTCACCCTCACCCCTGCCCCTCTCCCATCCGGGAGAGGGGTTCCCGCCTGAGCGTGACCCATGACCCGCACCCGCATCGACAACGCCCGCATCATCCGCGCGCCGCGCGGTCCCGAGCTTTCGGCGAAGAGCTGGCTCACGGAAGCGCCGCTGCGCATGCTCATGAACAACCTCGATCCGGAGGTCGCCGAGAAGCCCCAGGAGCTCGTGGTCTACGGCGGCATCGGGCGCGCGGCGCGGGATTGGGAGAGCTTCGATCGCATCGTCGCGGCGCTCCGGGACCTCGAAGCGGACGAGACGCTGCTGGTGCAGTCCGGCAAGCCCGTGGGCGTGTTCCGCACCCACGCGGACGCGCCCCGGGTGCTGATCGCGAACTCGAACCTCGTGCCGGCCTACGCGACCTGGGACCACTTCCACGCCCTCGATCGCCAGGGCCTCATGATGTACGGCCAGATGACGGCGGGCTCCTGGATCTACATCGGCAGCCAAGGCATCGTCCAAGGCACCTACGAGACCTTCGCGGAGGTCGGCCGCCGACACTACGGCGGCGACCTCAGGGGCCGCTGGATCCTGACCGGCGGCCTCGGCGGCATGGGCGGGGCGCAGCCCCTCGCCGCCACCATGGCAGGCGCCTCGATGCTCGCCGTCGAGTGCACCCCGTCCCGCATCGAGATGCGCCTGCGCACCCGATACCTCGACACCTCGACGGAGAGCCTCGACGAGGCGCTGGCGATGATCGAGCGCGCCACGCGCGATCGCAAGCCCGTGTCCGTCGGCCTCCTCGGCAACGCCGCCGAGGTCTTCCCGGAGCTCGTCCGGCGCGGCGTCAGGCCCGACGCCGTTACCGACCAGACCTCGGCGCACGATCCCCTCAACGGCTATCTCCCGGCCGGCTGGACGCTCGCCGAATGGGAGGAGCGGCGCGAGCGCGACCCTGCCGGCACCGTCGAGGCGGCGAAGCGCTCAATGGCCGTGCAGGTCGAGGCCATGCTGGCCTTCTGGCGCGCGGGCGTGCCGACCCTCGACTACGGCAACAACATCCGCCAGATGGCGCGGGACGCGGGCCTCGAGGACGCTTTCGCCTTCCCCGGCTTCGTGCCGGCCTACATCCGCCCGCTGTTCTGCCGCGGCGTCGGCCCGTTCCGCTGGTGCGCGCTCTCCGGCGACCCCGAGGACATCTTCCGCACGGACGCGCGGGTGAAGGAGCTCATCCCGGACGATCCGCACCTGCACACCTGGCTCGACATGGCGCGCGAAAGAATCGCGTTCCAGGGCCTGCCGGCCCGCATCTGCTGGGTGGGATTGGGCCAGCGCCACCGCCTCGGCCTCGCCTTCAACGAGATGGTGGCCTCGGGCGAGTTGAAGGCACCGATCGTCATCGGCCGCGACCACCTCGATTCGGGCTCCGTCGCGAGCCCAAATCGGGAGACCGAAGCCATGCGGGACGGCTCCGACGCGGTCTCGGATTGGCCGCTCCTCAACGCGCTTCTGAACTGCGCCTCCGGCGCCACCTGGGTCTCCCTCCACCACGGCGGCGGCGTCGGCATGGGCTACTCCCAGCACGCCGGCATGGTGATCGTCGCCGACGGCACGCCGGAGGCCGCGCGCCGGCTCGAGCGCGTCCTGTGGAACGATCCCGCCACGGGCGTCATGCGCCATGCCGACGCCGGTTACGAGGAAGCTGTCGCTTGCGCGCGGGAGTTCGGGCTCAAGCTGCCGGGATTGTGACTCTGACCGCTAATCTGGGCGGCTCGGGACAGGCGCATGTCGACGCGCCTCGACCTTTCAGTCCGTGGCCGCGGAGGATGTCGGCATGAACCCCTGGCTCGTCATGTTGTGCTTCCATTTCGGCAAGTGGCCGGCGTGGATCGAATTCTTCGTCGAGAGCTGCAGATGGAATCCCGACGTCCACTGGAGGATCCATACCGACTGCGGCCGGCCTGAGAACCGGAGCCCGAACGTCGAGATCGTCGCAGCCGGCTTCGACGAGTACAAGGCGTTTGCGCGGGAGCGCCTCGGCGTCGCCTTCGATCCGGCGGATCCGTACAAGCTTTGCGACCTGAGGCCGGCCCTGGGCTTCCTCCATGAGGAGGACATCCGGGGGTATCCGTTCTTCGGCTACGGCGACCTCGACGTGATCTACGGCAAGATCTCCGACTTCTACGGTCCGGAACGGCTCGCGGGCTTCGACGTGATCTCGACGCATCCGGAACGGCTGTCGGGCCACTTCGCGGTCTTCCGGAACACGCCCGGCCTCCGGCGGGCCTTCGAGCGTATTCCCGAATACCGCACGTGCCTGGAGGCCCCGCATCACACCGGCGTCGACGAAGCCGGGTTCGGCCGGCTGTTCCTGAATTCGAACACCGAGCGCGTGCTGTTCGTCGAGCGCCACAGCACCGTCCTGAGCAGGCGCGGCTGGCACGACGGGACGATGAACTACCCGCGGCGGTGGTTCTGGCGGCGCGGCCGTCTCACCAACGCGCACGACGGCGACCGCGAGTTCCTCTACCTGCATTTCATGCGCTGGCAGTCGGCCCGTTGGATCAACGATCCGCCGCTGCCGGACGAGGCCGCGTGGGTCGGACGCGACATCATCCATGTGGACTGGCGGCGCGCAGCGGCCGAGGGATTCTGCATCGGCCCCGAGGGCTTCTCTCCGATATGACCTGGATTCGGCCCAGGGGCTTGCTTTTTCCCATTCCTGGTTGGGTCAATCATGATACGTTCCATGCATGGAGCGCATGGAAGATATAACTTCAGCAAAAGAGGCAATTTGGGCAGGCATTGAGGCTATCTCTGCTTTATTTCGATCGATGCCGTTCGGTAGCGAGGCTGCTTCACGATCAAGAAGAACCATAGACTGTTGCCGATATGGCTGACGTATTAGGTTTGTACGCTCGCCTCTGAAAACTATGCCGCATTCCTGCCCCGTTGAGCCTTAGGTAGGCGCGCCTCAACGAACCCAAAAAGGGATGCGGGACATGAAGAAGACCAAACTGCCGGTCGCGGCGGCCCTCGTGGCGTGCGCGTTTTCCATCGGCCTCCTCTCCGGCACCGAGGCCGAGGCCCGCGGCGTCCAGCGCGGCGCCGCCTCCTGGTACGGCCCGGGCTTCCACGGCAGGAAGACCGCGAGCGGCGAGCGCTTCAACGCCAACGCCATGACGGCGGCCCATCGCAGCCTGCCGTTCGGCACGAAGGTGCGGGTCGTCAACGAGCGCACCGGCCGCGCCGTGACGGTGCGGATCAACGACCGCGGCCCGTTCCACGGCGGGCGCATCATCGACCTCGCGGCGGCGCCGGCCCGCGCGCTCGGCGTCGCCGGCACCGCCTACGTCTCGCTGCACACCGGCGGGTAAGCCGGTCCAAGATCGTTCCGGAGCCTGCGTCGCGCGGCTCCGGGGCGGCGCGTCAGCGCGCCCGTTTCTCCACGGCCCCGACGATCGGCCCCAGGGGAACGTGCCCGTCGGAGCGCCTGAGCGCCGGCGCGTAAAGGCTCGACGCCGAGCCGCCGTCGAGGAAGAGGGCGTTGCGGCAGCCGAGCGCGTCGCGGAACAGGCGCGCGAACTGGCCGAAGGTCACGAGCCCGTCCGAGATCGCGAACACCACCGTGTGCGGGTCGCGCACGCCGACGCCGTTGCGCGGCTTGCGCGACACGCCCTCCTCCGCGATCTTCGGATGGATCCCGCCGTCGATGACGAGCATCGGGCCGGATTGGGTCGCAATCTCGGCCTTGGGCTTTCGCCGCAGGTACTGCCCGGTCTCGAGGACGCCGGCCGCGTCCCGGCCCACGAAGAACACGCCGTTCGGCTTCAGGTGGAAGTTGCCCGGCCCGTTCGCGGTGTTCGCCCGCTTCATCTCCCGCCCGTCCTCGACGTAGAGCCCGACCGGGGACCGGTCCTCGTGGTACATGCCGCCGTTCATGGCGAAGGCGAGCTCCGGGTGGGCGGCCTTCAGCCGGTCGAACGAGCCGTAGGGCTCGCCTCCCGGGGAGCGCCAGAACAGCCTGAGCCGGTATTTCCGCAGGTCGATGGTGCAGACGGTGTACTGCGCGTCCTCGTGAAGGAGCGGGCGGCAGGGCGCATCGTTCGCCGGCTGCGCCGCCGCCGGCCGACCCACCGGCGGCGACCCCGCGAGCGCGGCCGCGAGAGCCAATGCGGCGAGGAGCGGGCGCAACGTCTTCATCTTCAAAGATCCATCACCGCCGTGACCGGGACGTGGTCGGAGGGCCGCATCCAGCCCCGGGTCTCGCGCGCCACGTGGACGGTCTTGAGCGTGCCGGCAAGATCGGGCGAGACCCAGACGTGGTCGAGCCGGCGCCCGCGGTCGGCCAAGGCCCATTCGTCGAGCCCCCGGTAGCTCCACCACGTGAAGATCTTCTGGGGCTCCGGCGTGAGGTGCCGCGCGGCGTCGATCCAGCCGGCCTCGCCGCGAAGAGTCTCCAGCGCCTCGGTCTCCACCGGTGTGTGGCTCACCACGTCGAGGAGCGCCTTGTGCGACCACACGTCGTGCTCCAGCGGCGCGACGTTGAGGTCGCCGACGAGGATGGCGGGCGTCTTCGCCGGCCCGTCCTCGCCCCAGCGGCGCATCTGGGCCAGGAACGAGAGCTTGTGGGCAAACTTCGGGTTCTCGTCCGGGTCCGGCACCTCGCCGCCCGCCGGGACGTAGAAGTTGTGGACCGCGATGCCGGCCGCCTCGCCCGCGTCGGGCCCGAGCCGGATCGCGACGTGGCGGGCGTCGCCGCGCTCGCAGAACGCGAACCCGGCCTCGACCGTGAAGGAGTGGCGGGAGAGGATCGCGACGCCGTTGTAGCCCTTCTGGCCGCAGTGCACGACGTGGCCGTAGCCGCACGCCTGCAGGTCCTTGAGCGGAAACCGGTCCTCCGGGCACTTCGTCTCCTGCAGGCACAGCACGTCCGGCGCTACGTCGTCGAGGAAGCGCCGCACCTGCGCGATCCGCAGGCGCACGGAATTGATGTTCCAGGTCGTGACGGTGAAGCGCATACCGATTCAGCTACGATACGGCGCTCGAAATCGGAAGAGTCGTGGTGCCGCTATTCGCAACCTACTACGAGATTCCCCGGCCTTGTGTCGCGCTCGGCGCCGCTGCCTGCCACCGAGCCTAGATCACGTTGCGCTCGAGGAGCGGGCGGTTTGCGGCGATCCGCGTGAACGAGAGGTCCGCGAGGTCGAGGGTGAGATAGCGCCCGTGCACGACGAGCTCGGCGAGGCCGCGTCCGACCGCCGGCGACTGCTGCAGCCCGTGGCCGGAGAAGCCGTTGCAGAGAAAGAAGTTCTCGGGGTCGCCGGCCGGGCCGACGACGGCGTTGTGGTCGAGGAGGTTCATGTCGTAAGGGCCGGCCCAGGCGCGCCCGGGCCGCACCCTCTCGAAGGCAGGCACGCGGTGCGCAAGCGCCGGCCAGACCCGCTCCTCGAACAGGGACCAGTCCACTTCTTGCGTCGCTGGATCGTCGTCGCGCCAGTCCGGGTCGTCTTCCCCCGGCCCCGGCGACACCCCGCCGATGAAGCCCTCGCCCTCGGGCCGGCACCACACCCCCGTGGTGTCGATGAGGAGGGGGGCGCCTGCGATCCGCTCGGGGCAGGAGAAGGCGAAGACGGAGCGCCGCTTCGGATGTACTGGGAGATCAATGCCCGCCATGGCGGCGATCTCGCGCCCGCCCGCGCCGGCGCAGTTCACGACCGCGCCGCACGGCACGCGGGTCCCGTCCGCGAGGACGACGGCCGCGATGCGGGCGCCCTCGCGCTCAAGGGCGGCGACGCGGCCTTCGCGGTATTCGGCCCCGAGCGCGCGGGCCTTGCGGCGGAAAGCTTGCAGGAGCCCCCAGCCGTCGAACCAGCCCTCGCCCGAGCGGCCCCACGCGCCGCAGGCGAGGTCGTCCGTGCACAGCCACGGGAAGCGCGCCTTGAGGGCGGCGCCGTCCATGAGCGCGATGTCGGCGCCCTCCGCCGCCTGGAGCGCCTGGTTCTCGGCCAGCACCGGCGCTCCGGCCTCGGTCGCGAGGTAGAGATAGCCGCCCTCCCGCAGGGACACGTCGGGCCTGTCGCCCTCGACCGCGAGGATGTCCCCGATCGCCCGCAGGAAGCGGATGCCGTGAAGGGAGATGCGGATGTTCACGGCGGTCGAGAACTGCTGCCGGATCGAGGCGGCCGAGAGCGCCGAGGCCGAGCGCCGGTAGGTCGGATCCTTCTCGATCACGAGCACGCGGCCCCGGAAGGCCGGATCGGCGAGGAGGTGGTAGGCGACGGACGACCCCATCGCGGCGCCCCCGACGATCACCACGTCATACGATTCGGGCATCCTCGTCCTCGCTCCGCCGCCGGCCCGATTGCCCCGCTCCGCCAACGGGTCTAATCGTCTGCCCGATACAGGCCCCGGCCTTCGACGGACAAGCCCGAACCCTTAGCCGCGGCAATCCGTTGTCCCGGGACGACCAGGAGACGAGGACATGGCCGCCCTCCCGCAGACCAAGCCCAAGGACAAGCCCGCGCAGGCAGAGTTCCGCTGGGACGACCCGCTCCTCCTCGACGATGAGCTCACCGACGACGAGCGCATGATCCGCGACGCCGCCCGGCAGTACGCGCAGGGCCGGCTGATGCCGCGGGTGATCGAGGCCTACCGCGAGGAGAAGACCGACCGGTCGATCTTCGACGAGATGGGCGAGCTCGGGCTCCTCGGCGTCACGATCCCGGAGGAGTACGGCGGCGCCGGCGCCTCTTACGTCGCCTACGGCCTCGTCGCCCGGGAGGTGGAGCGGGTCGATTCCGGCTACCGCTCGATGATGAGCGTGCAATCGTCCCTCGTCATGTATCCGATCTACGCCTACGGCGACGAGACGCAGCGCAAGCGGTACCTGCCGAAGCTCGCCTCCGGCGAGTGGGTCGGCTGCTTCGGCCTGACCGAGCCCGACGCCGGCTCCGACCCCGGCGGCATGAAGACCCGGGCCGAGAAGACCGACGGCGGCTACCGCCTCACCGGCTCGAAGACGTGGATCTCGAACGCGCCGATCGCCGACGTCTTCGTGGTGTGGGCGAAGTCCGCCGCGCACGACAACCAGATCCGCGGCTTCGTGCTGGAGAAAGGCCTCAAGGGCCTCACGTCGCCGAAGATCGGCGGCAAGCTCTCGCTCCGCGCTTCGATCACCGGCGAGATCGTCATGGACGGGGTCGAGGTCGGCGAGGACGCGCTGCTGCCGAATGTATCCGGCCTCAAGGGCCCGTTCGGCTGCCTCAACCGGGCCCGCTACGGCATCGCCTGGGGCGCCATGGGGGCCGCCGAGTTCTGCTGGCACGCGGCGCGCCAGTACACGCTGGACCGCAAGCAGTTCGGCCGCCCCCTCGCCCAGACGCAGCTCGTGCAGAAGAAGCTCGCCGACATGCAGACCGAGATCGCGCTGGGCCTGCAAGCCGCGCTGCGCGCCGGCCGCCTCTTCGACGAGGGGCGGCTCGCCCCGGAGGCGATCTCGCTGATCAAGCGCAACAACTGCGGCAAGGCCCTCGACATCGCCAGGCAAGCCCGCGACATGCACGGCGGCAACGGCATCCAGGAGGAATACCACGTCATGCGCGTCGCGCAGAACCTCGAGACCGTGAATACCTACGAAGGCACCCACGACGTCCACGCACTGATCCTGGGGCGGGCGCAGACGGGGCTGCAGGCATTCTTCTGAGGCGGCCGGCATGAAGCGGGCCTATATCGGCGCGGGGGCTGGCTTCGCGGGAGACCGCACCGATGCCGCGGGACCGGTCGTGGCGGCGCTCGCCGAAAAGGATGGACCGCGCTTCCTGATCTTCGAGACGCTTGCCGAGCGCACCCTCGCCCTCGCCCAGGTCGAGCGGCGGCGCGACCCGTCGCGGGGCTACAACCCGTCGCTCGAGGCGTTCGTCGGGCC
>DASVVU010000319.1:0-11115 GCA_036386395.1 Beijerinckiaceae bacterium
ACCGTCACCCAGGACGACCTCAACCGGATGCTGAACCAGATCGAGGAGATGATGCGCCGGGGCGACGTCGCCGAGGCCCAGCGCCTCCTCGACGAGCTGCGCAACATCCTCGAGAACCTCCAGACGGCGCGGCCGAACAGCCGCATGACCGACCCGCTCGCCCGCGAGATGAACCGCTCCATGCAGGAGCTCGACGACATGGTGCGCGAGCAGCAGCAGCTGCGCGACGAGACCTTCAGGGAGAACCAGCAGCGGCGCACCCAGCGCGGGCAGCAGGGTCAGCGGCAACAGGGTCAGCGCCAGCAAGGGCAGCGCGGCCAACGCGGGCAGCAAGGCCAGCAGGGCGATCAGGGCGACGAGCAGGAGCAGGCCGACGGTCAGCAGGGCCAGCAGGGGCGTGAGGGCCGCGGGCAACAACCGGGCCTCGGTCAGCGGCAGCAGGCCCTGCGCGAGCGCCTGCAGGAGCTGCAGCGGCGCATGCGCGGCATGGGCATGCAGGGCGAGCAGGGCCTCGCCGACGCCGAGGGCGCCATGCGCGACGCCGAAGGGCAGATCGGCCAGGGCCGGGAGGGCGAGGCGGTCGACAGCCAGGGCCGCGCGCTCGAAGGCCTCCAGCGCGGCCAGCAGGGCATGGCCCAGCAGATGCAGCAGATGATGGGCCAGGGCGACGGCACCGAGCAGGCCGGCGACATGCCCGGCGACGGCTCGCCGCAAGGCCGCACCCGCGCCGGCAGCCGCGACAACGACCCGCTCGGCCGCCCGACCCGCTCCCGCGACTTCTCGGACGGCCGCGTCAAGGTCCCGACCGCCGACGAATCGGCCGTCCAGCGCGCCCGCCGCATCATGGAGGAGTTGCGCCGCAAGCTCGGCGACCCGAGCCGTCCCCGCGAGGAGCTCGACTACTTCGACCGGCTTCTTAGGCGGAACTGGGGCCCGCAGTAACTCCGCGCTGATGCCCGCGCGGATGCCGCGGCGAGGCCGCGCTCGGGGCCCGCGTTGATGGCCGCGACAACGGGGGGCTTGCGCGGCGCTCGCGACGGCGGTCTTGTGCCGCCATGGACGCCTTCGTCTCCGCCCTCGTGCCGGTCGCCGTCGCCGCGGTCGCGGTCGTGTTGCTCATCGGCCTCGTCAACATGATGCGGGGCGGCAGCCCGAACACCTCCCAGACCCTGATGCGGACCCGCGTCCTGCTCCAGTTCCTCGCCATCGTCGTCATCATGGGCGTGCTCTGGTACCGGGCGCACTGAGGACGCCCCTCAAGCCGCCGCCGGGACCTCGATCCGCCGCTCGTGCACCGCGTGGCAGGCGACGCCCTCGTCGAGGGGCGGGATTTCCCGGCGGCAGCGCCCGTTGGCGTAGGGGCAGCGCGGGTTGAAGGTGCAGCCGGTCGGCGGGTCGATCGGGTTCGGGATCTCGCCCTGGACGGGAATACGCTGCTTGCCCGTCATGCCGAGGTCCGGCACGGCGTCGAGGAGCATCCGCGTGTAGGGGTGCTTCGGCGCGGCGAAGAGCTCGCGCCCGCCGGAGATCTCGACGATGCGGCCGAGGTACATGACGCCGATGCGGGTCGCCATGTGGCGCACCACGGCGAGGTTGTGGCTGATGAAGAGGTAGGTCAGCCCGAGCCGGTCCTGCAGGTCGCGCATGAGGTTGAGGATCTGGGCCTGCACCGACACGTCGAGGGCCGAGGTCGGCTCGTCGCAGACGACGAACTCGGCGTTGGACGCCAGCGCCCGGGCGATGGCGACGCGCTGGCGCTGCCCGCCCGAGAACTCGTGCGGGTACTTCAGGCCGTCGTCCGGGTGCAGGCCGACGAGGACGAGGAGCTCGCCGACCCGGGCGCGGATCGCCCGCTCGCCCTCGATCAGGCGGAAGGCGCGGATCGGCTCCGCCACGATGCGGTCGACGCTCCAGCGCGGGTTGAGGCTGGCGTAGGGGTCCTGGAAGATCATCTGGATGCGCCGGCGCAGGCGCTGCCGCTCGGCCGAGGCCGCCTGGTCCGTCATCGAGACGCCGGCGATCGTCACCGTGCCGGCGGTCGGGGCTAAGAGCCCGACCACCATGCGGGCAACCGTCGACTTGCCGGAGCCGGACTCGCCGACGAGGGCGAAGGTCTCGCCCGCCGCGACCTCGAAGGAGACGTCGTCGACGGCGGTGAGGAACTGCTTCTCGCCGCCCTCGATCATCCGGTTGAGCCAGGGCTTCGACACGTCGAAGACGCGGCGGAGATTCCGCACTTGGAGGTAAGGAGCGCTCACGCCGGCACCCCTTCCTCGTCCGGGGCGTGCGTGAGGCGCTTGTGGGCCTCGGCCGTCGGGTCGTTGGCGTCGTAGAGGTGGCAGGCGACCTTGTGGGCGTCGCGCTGGATCGGCTCGGGGCGGTCGACGCGGCAGCGCTCCCAGGCGTGCGGGCAGCGCGGGTTGAACGGGCAGCCCGGCGGGATCGCCGAGAGGCGCGGCATCGCGCCCGGGATCTGCGTCAGCCGGTCGGCCTCCTGGGCGAGCGTCGGGATCGCGCCCATCAGGCCGCGGGCGTAAGGGTGGAGCGGGTTCTGCACCACGTCCGCGACCGGGCCGATCTCGGCGATGCGCCCGGCGTACATGACGGCGACCCGGTCGGCGGTCTCGGCGATGACGCCCATGTCGTGGGTGACGAGCATGATGGCCGTGCCGTGCTCGCGCCCGAGGCGCTTCAGCAAGGAAATGATCTGCGCCTGCACCGAGACGTCGAGGGCCGTCGTCGGCTCGTCCGCGATGATGAGCTCGGGCTCGGCCGCGAGCGCGAGGGCGATGACGACGCGCTGGCGCATGCCGCCCGAGAACTCGTGCGGATAGCCGTCGATGCGCCTGTCGGGCGCCGGGATGCCGACCTCCGTCAGGAGGTCGACGGCGCGGCGCCGGGCCGCGGCGGCGGAGAGGTCGAGGTGGGTGCGGATCGTCTCGACGAGCTGCTCGCCGACCCGGTAGAGCGGGTTGAGGCTCGTCAGCGGATCCTGGAAGATCATGCCGATGCGCGTGCCGCGCAGCCTGCGCATCTCCTCCGCCGGCAGGTTGTCGATGCGTTGGCCCGACAGGCGCACCTCGCCGCCGGCGATGCGCCCCGGCGGGTCGATGAGGCCGATCACGGCGGAGCCCGTGACCGACTTGCCGGCGCCGGACTCGCCGACGACGCCCAGGACCTCGCCCGGGGCGATGTCGAACGAGATGCCGTCGATGGCCTTGAGCGCGCCGCGCCGCGTCACGAACTCGACGCGCAGGTCGCGGACGGAGAGGACGGGCTCGGTCAAGGGCACTCCTGGCGGGACGGCTTGCCGCGAAGGCTCTAGCATGGTCGGCGGCCGGCCGCCGAGGGGCAAGCCCGTCGAAGGGCGAAGCCCGGTCGCCGCAGGGTGGGCCCATGTTTCACGTGAAACATTTTTTCCTACGGCGGCCCGTCAACCCCCGACGATGACGCGGGACAACCGCGACGATGATGCGGAAAAACCGCGACGATGACGCGCAACGCCGCCGACGATGACGCGCGTCGTCCGACGATGGCGAACGCAGGGCGGAAACGACCCCCGCGCCCGCGGAATGGCCGCACGGCCGAAAAGCCCCTCCCCCGCGCCGGACGCAACCCCCCGATTCGCCCCTTTCCGCGCAAGCGCAGAGAGGGCGCGTCTCGTCGCCGTCCCGGCATGAATTGAACTGCCCTGGTCGCAGCCTCCGGCCGTCATGGCCCCTTGACGGAGACGCCCTTCAGCCGCGGCAGGCCGTCGGGGTCGAGGGGAACCTCGAAGCCGCGGGCCGCGACGGCCGCGGCCGGATGGACGAGGGGGACGAAGAGGACCTCGTCCTGGACGGCCTTCCAGACCTCGGCGACGGCGGCGGCGCGCTTCGCCGGGTCTGTCATGGCGGCGATCGCCTCGATCCTGCGGTCGAGGTCGGGGTTGGAATAGCGCGCGGCGTTGAGGGCGCCGTAGCGTCCCTCGCGGGTGTGGACGAGGGTCGCGAACACGGCCTCGGAACCGAGGAGCGGCCCGTCGAGGACCGCGAGGATGAACCCGGCCTCGGGCGGGCTCTTGCGGGCCGCTGCGAGAGCCTGCGCCTTCGGCTGCACCACGACGGTCACGGCGACGCCGGCGCGGGTGAGCATGCCGGCGACCTCGCGGCAGACCGCCTCCGCGTCCGCCGCGGCATCGCCGGGGCAGCTCAAGGTCAGGCCGAAGCCCTCGGTAAAGCCGGCCTCGGCGAGGAGCGCTTTCGCTTTCGCCGGGTCGGCTTTTGGCGGCTCGCCGACCTCCCGCGGCGGGCCGCCCGGCCCGGGCGGAACGAGGGCGCCCGCGGGCTCCGCCTGTCCGCGCAGCGCCTCACGCAGCGCGATCCGGTCGACCGCGAGGTTGAGGGCCTGCCGGACGCGCCGGTCGGCGAAGGGGTTGCGGCCCTTGACGGTGCTGCCCGCGAGCTCGGGCGCGGCCACGTCGAGGCCGAGGTAGATCGTGCCGGCGCGGACGGCCGTGGCGACGCTCGACGAGCGCAGGCTCCTCAGGCGCTCCACGTCCTGCGCCGGCACGTCGTCGGCGATGTCGGCCTCGCCTGCGAGCAGCGCCGCGATCCGGGCGGCGCCGGAGCGGACCGGCGCGTGCGTCACCTCCGTGACCTCGAACGGCGCGCCGGGATCCCGGCTCCAGTACTGCTCGTTGCGGCGAAGCACCGTGCGCCCGGGCTCGCGGGAGACGAGGGCGAAGGGGCCGGTGCCGTTGGCGCTGCGCGTCGCGAAGCCTTCGCCGGCCGTCGGGTCCTGCGGCAGGGCGGCCGCGTTCGCCTCGGCCCAGGCGCGGCTCACGACGAAGACGCCGGCGAGCGCGTCCGGCAGGCGCGGGTTCGCGCCCTTCGTCCGCACCCGCACGGTGAGTTCGTCGACCCGCGTCACGCGGTCGATCGAGGCGAGGAGCCCGCGCAGCTCCGAGGCCGGTCCCATGGCGCGCTGGATCGAGAACGCCACGTCGTCGGCCGTGAGCGCGGCGCCGTTGTGGAACTTCACGCCGGGGCGCAGCCGGAACTCCCAGGTCGAGGCGTCGAGCGAAAGGGTCCGCCATGAGGCGGCGAGCTCCGGCAGGAGCTCGCCCTTCGGGCCGCGGGTCAGGAGCGTGTCGTAGACCTGCCGCACGAGCGCCCGGGAGGCGCGGTCGCCGGCCGCATGCGGATCGAGGGTAAGCGCGTCGCCCATCGCGGCCCAGCGCAGGCTCCGCGCCTCGGCCGGAGCTGTGGCGAGGAAGAGCGCCGCCGCGAAAGCCAGGATTCTGTGGGACATGGTCTCTCCGCGCCGCCTCTACCGGGAACCCGGAATCAGAACGAGTAGCGGCAAAGGCCACCAATCTCAAAGCGGGCGCGCGGTCCGGTAGTGCGTCAGTTTGAAATTTCCGGCTACCTCGGAGGCACGTTGATCTGAACCGGCAGACCGAAGCCAAGCACGGCCGCGATAGCGACAATCACGACGAGGAGAAGGGCAAACGCGATTGACGCAGCAAGGGATGGCCAGAAGGAGCGCCAGAAGTCGCCCTTCAATGCTTCCTCCAATATCTTCGGGCGCTCCTGCCGAATGACGTTCTGGGCATACACCCCTAGAATCTGGTCCGCCTGCGCGACATAGGCATTGAGGATGGCGTCGGTCTGCGTAGCGGAGTGGTGTCGATACTCTTCGTTGTTCGGCGGGCGCCCGTGTCTGGTCCGGAACTCCCGAACCCACTCTCGCTTTGCGGTCTTGTAGAGTGCATATGCGAGCGCGCCCGTTAGCGGGCCGCTTCGGGCGGCCGACAGTTTCTCAAACGCAGGATTGTAAAAGTCGTCCGGCTCGCTTTTAGGCGGCTCGGTCTCGTCTTGGATGCTCACCCTGCACCCTCAATTCTTCCACGGCCTTCTCGAACTCACGATCGGCCTCGTGAAGCGCGTGCTCAAACACTTGGCTTGCAAACGGGCCGATTGTCTTTTGGTCGGCATACTCGAGATAATCGAGCGGATGCCGGACCTTCGTGCCTGCCTCGCGGGGCTTCTTGCCAGTCTCGGCCACGGTCATCCTCCGGCGCGCTTCCAGCCTGCCGCGACTCGGTAAACGCCCTGTTAGCAATCTTGTTGCCCCAAACGTGGCCCTCAGAGGCGCCCTAGTCAAGCGCGACGGAGCTGCGCTTTCTATAGGGACCGCGCTTCCCCGGCTTCGGCGCGACGGCCGTCGGAGCGGATCACCCGCTAACGCATGAGGCCCGTCCGCAAGGCCCCGGCCCAATCGGGCCTGCCGTTCGCCTCGGCCCGTCGCGCGGCGGCCTCG
The DNA here is from genome assembly GCA_036386395.1 of Beijerinckiaceae bacterium. Taxonomy (GTDB): domain Bacteria; phylum Pseudomonadota; class Alphaproteobacteria; order Rhizobiales; family Beijerinckiaceae; genus JAJKJG01. Next base: position 6,304 of record DASVVU010000319.1, read on the forward strand.
TGATCGTAGGGGAGCGCGATCATCTCGACCGTCGCGCCGAGGCTCCCGTCAAGGGTGAGGACGGCATAGCGCGCGTGCGCCGTGCCGGCCTCCGAGACGTGCGGCGGGTCCCCGTCGGGGTCGGCGTAGGCGGGGCAGCCGACGCTGCCGGGGTTCACGACGAGGGGACCGTCCGGCAGCTTCAGCATGTGCGGCTGGTGGCTGTGCCCGCACAGGAGCACCGCGACTTGCGCGGCCGACGGCCCGAGCCGGGACGCCACCCGGGCCGGGGCGGCGCGGACGAGGCGACCGCCTTCCACCTCCTCGAGGAGATAGCGGGTGTCGTCCCTCTCCGTGGCGTGGAAGAGCGTGACGGCGTCCTGGCGGATCGCCGGTGGAAGATCGCCGAGCCAGCGGACCTGCGCGGCGTCGAGCTGTTCGAGCGCGTAAGTGTCCGACGGCCCGTGCGGCGTCCCCTCGGCGACCCAGCGGTCGTGGTTGCCGCGCACGGTCGGCCACGCCTCCCGCATGAGCCGCGCGCAGGTCTCGCGCGGCCACAACGGGCCGGAGGCGCAGTCCCCGAGGTTGACGACGTCCCCGATCCGCCGCCCCGCGATGTCGGCCACCACGGCCTCGAGGGCCGGCAGGTTGCCGTGGATGTCGGCGATCACGGCGAGACGGCGCATCACCCTCACACGAAATGCTTCGAGAGCTTCAGCTCCTGGCCCTGGTAGTTCGAGGTGCCGATGCGGCCGTAGAGGCCGTCGGGCTCCTCGGCCATGCGCTCGAAGGCGAGCCGCCCGACCATCTGGCCGTCCTCGAGGATGAACGGCACCTCGTGGCTGCGGACCTCCAGCACGCCGCGGCTGCCGGGCCCCGCCTCGCTGTAGCCGAAGCCCGGGTCGAAGAAGCCCGCGTAGTGGACCCGGAACTCGCCCATCTCCGGGGCGATCGGGACCATCTCGGCGGCATAGGCCGGCGGGATGTGGAGCTTCTCCTTCGAGGCGAGGATGTAGAACTCGTTCGGGTCGAGGATCAGGCGCCCGTCGGGGCGGGCGCGGACGGGCTCCCAGAAGTCCTCGGCCCGATAGACGCCGACCCGGTCGACGTCGATCACGCCGGCGTGGCGTTGCGCCCGGTAGCCGATGAGCTTCTCCTCGCCCATGCCGCCGAGCTCGATCCGCAGCACGAGGCCGTGGCGCACGTTGAGGTCGCCGTCGACGAGAAGCGTCTCGGCGTGCAGCTCGCGCAGCTCCCGGTCGCTGAGCCGCGCGAAGGCGTGCTCGTCGTGCTGCGAGTTGCGGCGGCGGAAGCGGATCTGGTTGAGCCGGCTGCCGCGCCTGACCTTGATGCTGAAGCTCCTCGGCGAAACCTCGGCGTAGAGCCGGCCCTCGTAGCCGCCGGCGACGTTGTCGAAGATCTCGCTGCGGTCGGAGATCAGCCGGGTGAAGATGTCGAGTCGCCCGGTCGAGCTCTTGGGGTTCGCGACCGCGGCGATGATCTCCGGCAGGTGCAGGTATTCGAGGAGCTCGACGACGTAGACGCAGCCGCGCTCGAGCACGGCGCCCTGGTCGAGGGCGATCTCGTCGAACTGCAATTCCTGGAGCTGCTCCTCGACCGTCTTGTTGCGCCCCGGCAGGAAGCTCGCCCGGACCCGGTAGGCCTTCGAGCCGAGGCGCAGGTCGAGGCTCGCGGGCTGGAACTGGCTGTCCCGCAGCTCCTCGGTCGCCCGCAGCACGTGGCGGTGGACGAGCTTGCGGATCTCCTGCCGGGGCAGGAGTCCCGTCCGTCCGGCGAGCTGGCCGGAGCGGGGACGCCGCTCGCCGGCGAGATCCTCATCCCGGGACATGACGAGCCTGGGGGATGGCCTGGAAGCTGGCGCTGCGGTCATGGAGGTTGCTTACAGGTTGCGGGCGGCGGGACGAAGGCATGGTCATGCGTTGTCCCCGTTATCCCGGAACGCATGCCAGGCCACGGCGATGCGGGCCACCGCGCTCATCAGCGTGAGGCCGGCAAAGGCGTAGGCGAGGAGCGGGAAGGCGCCGGGCCAGAGGATCATGGCGGCGAAGAAGAGGATCGTCTCGGTTCCTTCGGCAAGGCCCGCCGTGAAGTAGATCGCCTTGTCCGGGAAGGCCGTGCCGTCGAGGCCGCGCTTCGCCGCGACGGCCGCGAAGCCCAGAAAGCTCGCGCCGTTGACGTAGAAGGCGAAGAGGAGCGCGGCGGCCGGGACCGCGTTCAGGGCCGGGTCGCGGAGCGCGAAGGCGAGCGGGATCGCGCCGTAGACGGCGAAGTCGAGCACGATGTCGAGGAAGCCGCCGCGGTCGGTCCGCGCCGCCGCACGGGCGACCGCGCCGTCGAGGCCGTCGAGGAGGCGGTTCAAGGCGAAGAGCGCGAGCGCGGCCGCATCGAGCCTCGCCGCGATGCAGAGCGCGGCTGCAAGGCCCGCGCCGAGCCCCGCGAAAGTCAGGACATCCGCGCCCACGCCACGCGCCGCGAGCGCCCGCCCGGCCCGGTCGAGGGCTGGGTCGAGGAGGCGGCGCATGAAGCGGTCGAGCATGCGGACGGCCTGCCGTGGATTCAGATATCCCGGCGGGCGGAGTCGTCCGTCGAGCGCATGGAAGCTTCGTGTTTCGGACGGAAGGGCAAGTCAAGGACGGGCTGGAGCCTGCCATCGGGCCGGCCGAAGGCCGGACCCGTTGGGCCCGCCGCCTCCGGCGGTCTTCGATCCTTGACTTGCCCTTCCTTCCGAAAAATCCTCATCCATGCGCCCGACGGCGCGGTCTCGACAGCACCATTCGAGGCCGCGCGGGCGCTTGCGGATCAGCCCTTCTCCCGTCCGCTCCGGTAGGCCGTCGTGAAGTCCTGAGGCGGAGTCGTCACAGCGAGATAGACGAACAGTTCCTCTCCGGTGTTCGCGACGCCGTGGACCTCGCCGGCGGGCGTTCGCACCACGTCGCCGGCGCGGATCGCGTCCGTCCGATCGCCGGCCATCAGCAGCGTGGCCGCGCCGCGCTCGACGATCCAGGTCTGCTCGGAGTGCGGATGCGCATGACGCGACGAGGTCGCGCCCGGCTCCATCGTGACGCGGGTGATGGTGACCCTGGCGTCGGGCGCGTTGCGCGGCCACACAATCTGCTCCGAACGGATGCCGGGGTTCTCCAGGGTGGTGAAGTCTGCCGGCGTCAGACGTTGGGTGCCCACTCTCCACCTCCGCGGCGCGCCGTCCGCAATTGACGGCCCCGGCGCGCCGCCTTACCACGAGCCCAAGGCGGCTGTCGCCGCGAACCGTTGGCCCGAGCCTTCCGATGTACAAGGCGGTGACCCGAGGGATCCGCGTCACGGTCATGCCGCGCTTCGTCGAGGAGGAGTCGTCGCCCGACGAAGGGCGCTACTTTTTCGCCTACACGGTCGAGATCACCAACATGTCGACGGAGCGGGTGCAGCTCCGCTCCCGCCACTGGAAGATCGTCGACGCTCACGGGGCGCTGCAGGAGGTGCGCGGTCCCGGCGTCGTCGGGCAGCAGCCGGTGCTCGGGCCGGGCGAGACCTTCAGCTACACCTCGGGCTGCCCGCTCACGACCCCAAGCGGCACCATGGAGGGCACCTACGCCATGGTGACGGCGAAGGGCGAGAGCTTCAACGCCGCGATCCCGGCCTTCTCCCTCGACAGCCCGTTCGTCAAGCGCGTGATGCACTAGACATGGCGGGCACGCGCTACACGCCGCTGGAGATGCTCGCGCGGCTCGTCTCGTTCGACACCGAGAGCTCCAGGTCCAACCTCCCCCTCATTGACTTCGTCGAGGCCTATCTCAAGGGCTGGGGCGTGGCTTACGTCCGCGCCCCGAACGCGGCCGGCGACAAGGCCGCGATCTACGCGACGGTGGGACCGGCGGACCGCGGCGGAGTCGTGCTCTCGGGGCACACCGACGTCGTGCCCGTGACGGGGCAGGCCTGGACCGGCGACCCCTTCACGTTGCGGGTCGCGGACGGGCGCGCCTACGGCCGCGGCGCCGTCGACATGAAGGGTTTTGGGGCCCTCGCGCTCGCCCTCGTGCCCGAGTTCATGGGCCTGGACCTGAAGACGCCGATCCACATCCTCCTCTCCTACGACGAGGAGACGACCTGCCTCGGCGTCATGGACGTGATCGCCCGCTTCGGCCGGGACCTGCCGACGCCCCGCGCCGTGATCGTCGGCGAGCCGACGTCCCTCGAGGTGGTCGACGCGCACAAGAGCATCGGCACCTTCTTCACCACCGTGCACGGGCAGGAAGGCCACTCCTCGAAGCCGGCCCTCGGCGCGAACGCCGTCATGGCGGCGGCCGAGCTCGTGGCCGAGCTCAACCGCATCGCCGACGAGATGATCGCCCGCGGCGACCCGAGCGGGCGCTTCGACCCGCCCTACACGACGGTGCACGTCGGGACGATCGAGGGCGGCACGGCCCGCAACATCCTGCCGAAGCTCTGCGTCTTCCACTGGGAGTTCCGCGGCCTCCCCGGCCTCGACCCCGACGAGATCCCGGGCCGGCTCGCCCGCTTCGCCGAAGGGGTCGCCCTGCCGCGCCTCAACCGTCACGGCCCCTTCGGGCGGATCGAGACCGAGATCGAGGTGCTCGTGCCGGGGCTCAAGCCGGCGCCGGGCTCCGAGGCCGAGACGCTGGCGCTGAGGCTCGCCGGGCGCAATTCCACCGCGACCGTGTCGTTCGCGACCGAGGCCGGACGCTTCCAGGGCGCCGGCATCCCGACCATCGTCTGCGGCCCGGGCTTCATCGACCAGGCCCACCAACCCGACGAATACATCAGCCTCGAGGCGCTCGCGGCCGGCGAAGCCTGGCT
>DASVVU010000320.1:0-11753 GCA_036386395.1 Beijerinckiaceae bacterium
AGTCGGCGAGTTCGTCACCCGGATCCGCCGGTTCCTCCGCCTTCCGGATGACGACCCGCTCGTCTTCACGGCCGAGCCCAAGATCGACGGGCTCTCGCTGAGCCTGCGCTACCAGAAAGGCCGCCTCGCCACCGCGGCGACCCGCGGCGACGGCGCCGAGGGCGAGGACGTGACCGCGAACGCGCGCACGGTCGCCGATATCCCGAAGGCCCTGCGCGGCAAGGACGTGCCGGAGGTCGCCGAAATCCGCGGCGAGGTCTACCTGTCGCACGCCGATTTCGCGGCCATCAACGAGCGCCAGACCGCGGCCGGGGACAAGATCTTCGCCAACCCGCGCAACGCCGCCGCCGGGTCGCTGCGCCAGCTCGACCCGAGCATCACGGCGGTGCGGCCTCTGAAATTCTTCGCCTACACCTGGGGCGAGATGAGCGCGCTGCCCGCCGCGACGCAGTTCGATATCGTGACGGCATTCGGGCGCTGGGGCTTCAAGACGAGCCCGCTGATGCAGCGGGTCGCAAGCCTCGACGAGATGCTGGCTTTCCACGCGAAGGTCGAAGGCGAGCGCGCGGGCCTCGGCTACGACATCGACGGCGTCGTCTACAAGGTCGACGACCTTGCCCTCCAGCAGCGCCTCGGCTTCGTCTCGCGCTCGCCGCGCTGGGCGCTCGCCCACAAGTTCCCGGCCGAGAAGGCGACGACGGTGCTGGAGGACATCCTCCTCTACGTCGGCCGCACGGGTTCGCTGAACCCGGCGGCGAGGCTCCGGCCCGTCACCGTCGGCGGCGTCGTGGTCTCGAGCGCGACGCTGCACAACGAGGACTACATCAAGGGCATCGGCGGCAACGGCGAGCCGATCCGCGGCGGCGTCGACATCCGGGTCGGCGACACGGTGATCGTCGAGCGCGCCGGCGACGTGATCCCGAAGGTGCTGGACGTGGTGCTAGAGAAGCGCCCGCCGGACGCCAAGCCCTACGAGTTCCCGACCGTCTGCCCGGCCTGCGGCAGCCACGCCGTGCGCGAGGTCAACCCGCGCACCGGCAAGGAGGATTCCGTGCGCCGCTGCACCGGGGGCCTGATCTGCCCGGCGCAGGCCCGCGAGCGCCTGAAGCACTTCGTCTCCCGCCACGCCTTCGACATCGAGGGCCTCGGCGCGCAGCGCATCGACGAGTTCTACGACGAGGGGCTGGTCCAGCGGCCGCAGGACATCTTCACGCTGGAGGCGCGAGACGCCCGCTCGCTCCAGCGGCTCGCGAACGGGGAAGGATGGGGTGAGACGAGCGCACGCAATCTCTTCGCCGCGATCGATGCCCGCCGCTCGATCCCGCTCGCGCGCTTCATCTTCGCCCTCGGCATCGCCCATATCGGTGAGACCAACGCGCGCTTGCTCGCGCGCCACTTCGGTACCTTCGAGGCTCTGCGCGCGACCGCCCGCGCGGCCGCCGACCCCGAGTCCGAGGCTTACGCCGACCTCACCTCCATCGGCGGCGTCGGCGAGGTCGTGGCCGACGCCCTCGTCGAGTTCTTCAAGGAGGCGCACAACGAGGAGATGCTCGATGCGCTCCTCAAGGAGGTGACGCCGGAGCCCACCGAGCAGGCAACGAGCGATTCGCCGGTCGCCGGCAAGACCGTGGTGTTCACGGGGTCGCTGGAGCAGATGACCCGCGACGAGGCCAAAGCCATGGCCGAGCGCCTCGGCGCCAAGGTCGCGGGCTCGGTGTCGAAGAAGACCGACCTCGTGGTGGCGGGTCCCGGCGCCGGCTCGAAGCTCGACAAGGCGCGGGAGGCAGGGGTGAAGGTGGTCGACGAGGACGGCTGGTTCGCGCTCGTCGGGCGCGGCGCGTGATCCGTTCCGCCGATACCCGCGAAGGCCTGCGCGACATCGCGCCGGTGATGGTCGCGGCGATCCCGATCGCGCTGCTATTCGGGGCAGTTGCGACCTCGAAGGGGCTCTCGGTCGCCGAGGTCGCGCTGATGTCGACGCTCGTCTTCGCCGGGGGCGCGCAGTTCGCCGCGATCGAGATGTGGGGCTATCCGGTCCCGGTCGCCGCGATCCTCTTCTCGACCCTCCTCGTTAACGCCCGCCACGTCCTCATGGGCGCCTCGCTCGCGCCGAAGACGCGCGGCTTTTCTTGGGCGCAGCGATACCTCGGCTTCTTCTTCCTCACCGACGAGGCCTGGGCGCTCGCCGAGCGCCGCGCGCTCGAGCGCACCGTGACGCCGGCCTACTGGTTCGCCTGCGCGGCCGTCCTGCCGGCGGCCTGGATCGGCTCGTCCGTCCTCGGCGCGGCGGTCGGCGCGCTCCTCGGCGACCCCAAAAGGTTCGGGGCGGACTTCGCCTTCACGGCGCTGTTCATCGGCCTCGTCGCCGGCTTCAACAAGGGCCGCATCACCGCCGCGACGGTCGCGGCGAGCGGCGCGACCGCGGCCCTCGTCCACGTCACGGCGGGGCCACCCTGGCACGTGCTGGCCGGCGCGCTCGCCGGCATCCTCGCGGCTTACATGGCATCGCCTTCGGCACAACGTCCGGAGGACGCATGAGGATCGACCCGGCGACGCTTCTCACCATCCTCGGCATGGCGGCGGTGACCTACTTCACCCGCATCGCCGGTCTCCTGTTCGGCGATCGGCTCGCCCTTACGGGCCGCGCCAAGGCGGCCTTCGAGGCGATCCCGCCGGCGGTGCTCGTCGCGGTCATCGCTCCCACGGCCCTCGCCACCGGCTGGCCAGAGACTGCCGCCGCGGCGATCACCATGGTGGCGGCTTTACGGCTGCCGCTGCTTGCGACGATTGCGGTCGGCGTGGCCTCGGTGGTGGCGCTGCGGGCGCTCGTCTGAGGGCACGCGCGAACCCCTCTCCCGAATGGGAGAGGGGCAGGGGTGAGGGACTGCTCTCTCTACAGATGGCGCGGTGGTGCTATCCGCGCCGGCTCCGCCCCAGCCGTCGTTCCCTCACCCGGTCGGCTGCCGCCGCGACTCGGCCTCTCCCGTCCGGGAGAGGCGGTGCGGTGGCGCTGCCGGCGTTTAAGCTGAGAGCGGCCTCGTCGCCTCGACAAGCCACGCCTGCGTCTCCTCGTCCACCTGTGGCGCCAGCGTCTCGCGCACGCGGGCGTGATAGGCGTCGAGCCAGGCGCGCTCGTCCGGCGTGAGCAGGTCTGGGGCGACAAGGGAGAGATCGATCGGCGCGAGTGTCAGGGTCTCGAAGCCCATCATCTCGCGCTCGGCGCCCGCGATCTCGCGCTTCTCCACGAGCACCAGGTTCTCGATCCGGATGCCGAACGCGCCGGTCTTGTAGTAGCCGGGCTCGTTCGAGACGATCATGCCGGGCTCCAGCGGATGGGTGCCGATCTTCGACAGCCGCTGCGGGCCCTCGTGCACCGAGAGGTAGCTGCCGACCCCGTGGCCGGTGCCGTGGTCGAAGTCGAGCCCGGCCTGCCAGAGCGCTACGCGGGCAAGCGCGTCGATCTGCGACCCCGCGGTGCCCTTCGGGAACACCGCCCGCGCGATGGCGATGTGGCCTTTGAGCACCCGCGTGAAGCGGTCGCGCATTTCCTGGGTGGGCTCTCCCACCGCGACGGTGCGGGTGATGTCCGTGGTGCCGTCCTCGTACTGCGCGCCCGAATCCACGAGGAACAACTCGCCGGGCTGAAGCGCACGGTTCGTCCTGTTCGTCACGCGATAGTGCACGATCGCGCCGTTCGGGCCCGAGCCCGAGATGGTCGAGAAGGCGAGCTCCTTGAGGAGCCCGGTCTCGTCGCGGAAAGCTTCGAGCTTCTCGACCGCCTCGATCTCGGTGAGCTTGCCGGACGGCGCCTCCCGGGCAAGCCACGCGAGGAAGCGCGTCACCGCCGCGCCGTCGCGGCGGTGCGCGGCCCGCGCGCCGTCAATCTCGGCGGCGTTCTTGACCGCCTTCATCAAGGAAATCGGGTCGGCGCCGACGTCCGCCGTCCCGCCCGAGCCCTCGATGCGGCGGACGAGCGCCACGGCCCCGGTCGCGGCGTCGACGCGCACCTTCGCCTTGCCGGCCCCGAGCCCTTCGAGAGCGGTGGGCAGCGTCTCGGCCGGGGCGATGTCGGCGACGACGCCGATGGCGGAGCCGGCTTCGTTCGTGACCTTCGCCGGGTCGAGGAACACCGTTGGGCGCCCCTCCGCCGGGATGACGGCGTAGCCGAGGGGAAGCGGCGTGTGGGGCACGTCGCCGCCGCGGACGTTGAAGGTCCAGGCGAGGTTGTGCGGGTCCGAGACCACGAGGGCGTCGACTTTCGTGTCCTTGAGCTTTTCCTGCACCCGCGCGAGCTTCGCCTCACTCGCCTCCCCGGCGAATTGCTCGGGGTGCGGCCGCACCGGCGCCTTCGGCGGCGGCGGGCGGTCGAGCCAGATCACGTCGACGAGGTTGATGTCGACGGGCGCGAGCGCGGCCCCCGCCTGCGCCGCGGCCTTCTCGAGCTTCTTCAGGCCGTCCGAGGTGTGCAGCCACGGGTCGTAGGCGAGCGTCGCGCCGGCCGGGAGGTTCTTCCCGATCCACGCCTCCGCCGTCGTCTCGGCCTGCGGCACGACCGTGACCACGCCCGTGTCGACCTGCTCCGCCGCCTGCAGCGTGTAGCGCCCGTCGACGACGAGCGCCGCGCGGTCGAGAAGCACCAACGCCGTGCCGGCCGAGCCCGTGAAGCCCGTGAGCCACAGGAGCCGCTCGGCGTTCGCCGCCACGTACTCCGACTGGTGCTCGTCCGCCCGCGGTACCACGAAGCCGTGGAAGCCCCGCCGCGCGAGCTCCTCGCGCAGCTTGCCGATGCGCGCCGCGCTATGCGCGCCGTCGGCGGGATCGTCGAAAGTCTGGAAGCGGGCCATGCGATCGCTAGCGCGAGAACTTCTTGTATTTGATCCGGTGCGGGATCGTTGAGTCCGTGCCGAGCCGCCGCTTCTTGTCCTCCTCGTAATCGGCGAAGTTGCCCTCGAACCATTCGACGTGGCTCTCGCCCTCGAAGGCGAGGATGTGGGTCGCGATGCGGTCGAGGAACCAGCGGTCGTGGCTGATGATCACGGCGCAGCCGGCGTAGTCCTCCAGCGCTTCCTCCAGCGCCCGCAAAGTGTCGACGTCGAGGTCGTTCGTGGGCTCGTCCAGCAGCAGCACGTTGGCGCCGCTTTTGAGAATCTTGGCGAGGTGGACGCGGTTGCGCTCGCCGCCGGAGAGGACGCCGACCTTCTTCTGCTGGTCGGCGCCCTTGAAGTTGAAGGCCGAGCAGTAGGCGCGGGCGTTGATCTCGCGCTTGCCGAGGTAGAGGATCTCGTTGCCGCCGGATATCTCCTCGTACAGGGTCTTGCCGGCGTCGAGGGTGTCGCGGGACTGATCGACGTAGCCGAGCTGCACCGTCTCGCCGATGCGGATCGCGCCTTCGTCCGGCTCCTCCTGCCCGGTGATCATGCGGAAGAGCGTCGTCTTGCCGGCGCCGTTCGGGCCGATGATCCCGACGATGCCGCCGGGCGGCAGCTTGAAGGTCAGGCCGTCGATGAGGAGCTTGTCGGCGAAGCCCTTCTTGAGGTTGTCGAATTCGATGACGTTGTTGCCGAGGCGCTCGGCCACGGGGATGACGATCTGCGCGGTCGTCGGCGCCCGCTCGCTCGCCTTGGCGACGAGGTCGTCGTAGCGCTGGATGCGGGCCTTGGATTTCGCCTGCCGGGCCTTGGGCGAGGCGCGCACCCACTCCTGCTCGCGCTCGATGGTGCGCCGGCGCGCCTCGTCCTCGCGGCCCTCCTGCGCGAGGCGCTTCTGCTTCTGCGCGAGCCAGGACGAGTAGTTGCCCTCGTAGGGGATGCCGCGGCCGCGATCGAGCTCGAGGATCCAGCCGGTGACGTTGTCGAGGAAGTAGCGGTCGTGGGTGACGATCAGGATCGCCCCCGGATAGCTGCGCAGGTGCCCCTCGAGCCAGGCCACCGTCTCGGCGTCGAGGTGGTTCGTCGGCTCGTCGAGGAGCAGGAGCTCGGGCTGCGACAGGAGGAGCTGGCACAGGGCGACGCGGCGCTTCTCGCCGCCCGAGAGGCGGTCGACCGGCCAGTCGTCCGGCGGGCAGCGGAGCGCGTCCATGGCCTGGTCGACCTTGGAATCGAGGTCCCACAGGCCCTTGGCCTCGATCTCGTCCTGGAGCGCGGTCATCTCGTCCGCGGTCTCGTCCGAGTAGTTCATGGCGAGCTCGTTGTAGCGCTCGAGCACGGCGGCCTGCGGCGCGACACCCTCCATGACGTTCTCGCGGACGGTCTTCGCCGGATCGAGCTGCGGCTCCTGCGGCAGGTAGCCGACGCGGGCGCCCTCCGCGACCCAGGCCTCGCCGGTCCAGTCCTTGTCCTGGCCGGCCATGATGCGCAGGAGCGTCGACTTGCCGGCGCCGTTGAGGCCGAGCACGCCGATCTTGGCGTCGGGGTAGAAGGAGAGATTGATGTTCTCCAGGACCTTCCGGTTGCCCGGATAGGTCTTCGAGAGGCCTCTCATATGGTAGATGAACTCGCGGGCCATCGGTCCGGTCCTGCCGTTATCCATTGTCGGATGAGTTGGGCGGTGAGTTAGCAGCGCGGGACCGCCATCGCAAGGAACTGCGGCAAGAAGCTGCCGGACGGGCGCAAGGCCGCTATAAAGGGGCCGGGAGGAACGCCGCATGACCACGATGCCGATGAAGCTTCTTGCGCGGGCACTCGCGGCGGCGCTGTCGCTCCTCGCCGCGGCGCCGGCACCGGCCGACACTTATCCGTCGCGGACGATCACGATGATCGTGGTGTTCGCGCCGGGCGGGCCGACAGACGTGCTCGCCCGGATCGTGGCGGACCACATGGGGCGCACCCTCAACCAGCGCATCGTGATCGAGAACGTCGCCGGCGCCGGCGGCACGACGGGCGGGGCGCGCGGGGCGAAGGCCGACCCCGACGGCTACACCCTCACCGTCGGGAGCCTCGGCAGCCACGGCGCCGCGGCGGCGCTCTACAAGGGCATCCAGTACGACGCGCGCGAGCTCGAGCCGGTCGGCCTCATCGCCGGCACGCCCGGCTACTTCGTGGTGCGCAAGGATTTTCCGGCGAAGACGATGCGGGAGTTCCTGGACCATGTGAAGGCGAACCCCGGAAAAGTCACGAACGGCCATGCCGGCGTCGGCTCGACGCCGCACCTCGCCTGCCTCTACCTCGCGCACCTCACCGGCATGAACGTCGTCTCGACGCCCTACCGCGGCTCGGGGCCGGCCATGAACGACCTCGTGGCGGGCCAGATCGATAGCATGTGCGACCTCGCCCCGACCGTCGTGCCGCAGATCCAGGCCGGCACCATCCGCGGCCTGATGCTGGCGCAAGGCGAGCGCTCGCCCGCGACCCCGGACGTGCCGACGTCGAAGGAGGCGGGCGTCGAGGGCTACCTCTTCACCGGCTGGAACGCGATCTTCGCCCCGAAGGGCACGCCGGCCGAGGTCGTGCAGAAGCTCTCCGGCGCGCTCCAGGCGGCGCTCGCCGACGAGGCCGTGCGGCGGCGCATCGAGGAGCTCGGCTCGTTGCCGCCTCGCCCCGAGGAGCGCACCCCCGAGCACCTGCGCCGGGTCGTGCGCGCCGACCACGACAAGTGGGCCGAGGTGATCCGCGCCGCCGGCATCGCGCCGCAGTAAGGGAGGGGAGGAATGCAAGCGTGCACTCTGTGGGCTGGGGCTGCGCTCTCCCTTGCCTTCGCGGCCCTGACCTCGTCCAATCCCGCCATGGCCCAGGAAACGCGCCTCACCCTCGGCACGGCCACCCCGGGCGGCGGTTTCCCCGTCTACGGGGCGGCCTTCGTCGAGACCGTGCGCGAGGCGGACCCCTCCCTCGTCGTCGAGGCCCGCAACACCAAGGGCAGCGCCGAGAACATCCCGCTCCTCGAGGAAGGCAAGCTCGACATCGCCCTCGTCCAGGGCGAGGCGGTGCACGAGGCGCTCGCCGGCATCGGCCGCCCGCCGGCGAACCTCAAGGTCGTCACGGCCATGTACTCGACGCCGGGCCTGTTCGTGGTCCGGGGCGACAGTCCCTACCGGCGCATCGCCGACCTCAAGGGCAAGCCGGTGGCGTTCGGCGCGCGGGGCTCCGGCCTCGTGATCCTCGCCCGCTACGTCCTCGACGGCATCGGCCTCGACCAGGCGAAGGACTTCGAGGCGATCTTCCTGGAGCGCGCCGGCGACGGCCCGGCCATGGTCCTCGATTGGCGCGCCGCGGCGCTGTGGGGCGGCGGAACCGGCTGGCCGGGCTTCGCCACGACCATGCAGGCCGGCGCCCGCTTCGTCGCGCCGAGCGCGGAAGAGATCGACCGCATCGTGGCGAAGCACCCGTTCCTGAAGCGGCTGACGCTCCCGGCCGGGAGCTATCCTGGGCAGACCGAGGCCATCCCCTCGGTCGGCTCCTGGAGCTTCGTGCTGGCCCGCCCGACCCTCGACGACGCGGTCGCCTACCGCCTGGCGCGCGCCCTGCACAAGGGCGAGGCCGCCTTCGCGGCCCGCCTGCCGCAGGCCCGCGAGACGACGGCCGCCAACACCGCCGCCGCCGTCGCCTCCCCCGACCTCCTCCACCCCGGCGTCGCGCGGTATCTGCGCGAGATCGGAGCGCTGCGGTAGCTATGTCCCTCGCGCGCTTTCGCGGCAACCGGTGACGGCCGATGTCGCTCCTGGGTACGGCTGCCGTCGCGATGTGGTGGGACATAGCGCCCGCCGTGCGGGCCGAGTTCGAGGATTGGCACTCGCACGAGCACTTTCCCGAGCGGATGAGCATCCCCGGCTTCCGGCGGGGATCACGCTGGGCGAGCGAGGACGGAGAGGGGTTCTTCGTCCTCTACGAGCTCGACGCCTATGAGACCTTGACCTCGCCCGGCTACCTTTCGCGCCTCAACAACCCGACCCCCTGGTCCACGAAGATGATGCCTCACCATCGCAACATGGTGAGGAGCCAGTGCCGCGTCCTCGAGAGCGGCGGCGGCGGCCTCGCACGCTTCATGTTGACGCTGCGGCTGTCGCCGGCCGCCGGCCGGGCCGGGGGCTTGCACGATCGCTTGAAGGCGCTGGTCATGAGATTGCCGGCCCTGCCCGGACTGACGGGAGCGCATCTCCTGCGGACGGAGACGCCGGCGGCCCCCGCCACCACCGAGCAGAAGATACGCGGCGGCGACGCCGTCGCCGACTGGATCCTCCTGGTGTCCGGCTACGACTCGAGCGTCCTCGAGACCTTGTCCGGCATGGAGCTTGGGCCTATCGCCCTGGAGCAAGCCGGCGCTCTGCCCTCGGCAACCGCTTCGGTCTTCCGGCTCTCGTACTCGGTGACGGCGAACGATCTGTGACGGGCCTGACGCCCGATCTCGTGCCCAATGCCGGCGCGGGGCGCCTCCCCCGACCTCCTCCACCCCCGGCGTTGCGCGGTACCTGCGCGAGATCGGGGCGCTGCAGTCGTTGGCCGGCGGTCATGCTTCTGCGTCGGACGCCGGAAACGCTCCGAGGACCGACTCGGTCAGGGCCGAGTCGCAGTACTCCCTCATCTCGACGATCTTGCCGTTCTCGAGCCGGTACACGAGGCAATATTCGTTCTCGTAGGGAACTCCGGCCTTCGTCATCATGTCGCCGCGCGCCTCCACCGCGACATAGTCGCCGTCGGCGATGAAGTTCCAGGGGATCGTCCGTCGAGGCTCGGCGAGCAACGTGCGCAAATGAGCGTAAAGCTCCCCGTCGAGCGCCGCCTTGCCCTTGTACGTCCGGGACCAGGAGTTCCGTCCGGTCACGCGCATGGTCACGTCGTCGGCCAGGGCGTCCATGAACGGCTTGCGATCGCCCGCCGCGATGGCGGCGAAGAGCTCCTGCATCAGCTTCTTGTTCTCTTGCGCGCCCAAGATCGGCTCTCCCGTAAAGCGATTGCGAAGGCCCACTGTCGCCGGTGCTGGGCGCATCGACAAGGCGTCCACAGCCGGCTTGTGTGAGACGGTTGCACGCCGACGTCCGTCAGGACGTGTCAGGTGCCGAAACTCAAGCGGGCAGGGGCTCCGTTTGCGGAGAGAGCGTCCGCGCGGCTAATTGTAGGTGCCGGCGGCAGGAGAGGCTGAGGCTTGATGTGGGACATCAAAGTTCTGGATCTCGGTTCGGTCGAGATCGACGGCAGCCGTACCGTCGCAACGAGGCCTCCGGGTATTCGGGTTCGCCTTCCGGTCCAGAGCTTCCTGCTTGTGGGTCCCGAGCACGTCGTCGTCGTGGACACGGGGTTCCGGCATCCTGACGTCCTGCAACGGATCGGGCTGCGAGGCTTCGAAGAGCCTGGGCAGACTCTCGACGCTCAGCTCCGAGCCCACGGGGTCCGGTTTGCAGACGTGAGATATGTCCTGCACACTCACCTGCATCTCGATCACGCGGGCCAGACCGACAAGTTCCCGCTGACGACCACGGTCGTGATCAACCGGCGCGAGCTCGAGTACTCGGTGTCGGGCCTGTCCGGGGGAAGTTACCCGCCGGAGGACGTGAAGCACCTCGTCGATCGGCTGCACGCGCCTGGAAGCCTCAGGCTCTTGGATCTCGAGGCAACCGACGAGCATATCCTCGGCGGCATACGCTGCTCCGCGGCCGGCGGGCACACCGAGGGTTCGATGGTCGTCTATGTCGAAACGGCGATGGGATTGGCATGCCTCTGCGGAGACATCGTGTACAATGTTGCCGATCAGCTATCGGCGAACGGTGTCTTGGACGGCGATCCGATCTTGAGCGGAAATTACGTGACGACCCGCCGATCCGAGAAGGCGGCCATCAAGCGCGTTCTCAATTCCCCTGCATCGTTCCTGTATCCCGGCCATGACAAGCCGGCAAAAATCATTCGTGGCGCAACGATCGAGCTGGTGCAGACATGACGATCCGGGCACAAGGCCGACCTTGGCCTTCCTGCGGTCAAGCGCGAGCGGTCACCCGCACCCGGCCGATGTCACGACCCCACGGCGGTCGACGTGCAGGATGAGCCGGTCGGCGCGGAACTCCATCGTGTAGGCCCGCCCCGGCTCCATTTTCCGCATCGTGCTCGCCCCCGCGGCGATGCGGGCTTTCTCCGCCATCGCGGCGGTGTAGGGCCGGCTGACGGCGAATTGGGCCTTCTCGGCATCGCAGTCCGCGCGCGCCTCGCCCGGCCAGAACGGCAGGCAGGCCGCCCCGAGGCAGGCGGCGAGGGCGAGGCGCGATGGTCCGCGCCTCGCTGATGCGCAGCCTCCGTTCACGGCTCCGCGGTGCGGATGCCGGCGGGGCCGCCGTTCGTCTTGATCGAGCCGGTCTTCTGGAGGTTCTTGCCGTCGAACGAGAACGAGAGGATTTCCTTCTCGACCATGCACTGGACCAAAAGAGTCTTGCCGTCCTTCGACCACGCGGCGCCCTGGCACCAGTGGCCGACCGGCGCCTCGGCGACCGGGGTCAGGCCCTGGCCCGAGACGCGGAAGATCTTCACGAGCCCGAAGTCGTTGAAGAACGGCGATTCCTTCGGCTTGTTCGAGCCGTTCATCACGGTGACGGCGACGTGCTGGCCGTCGGGCGACATCTTCAGGCCCTCGGGCGTCTGGCCGACCGTCACGGTGTTGACGACCCGCGAGGGCTTGGCCTTGAGGTCGATGAGGCTGATCGTGTCGGCGTCGCCGCCGCCGAGCCCGATGTTGGCGACGATCGCGATGTCGCCGTTGCCCGTGGTGTCGACCTGGTAGGGGCGAAGCCCCGCGTTGATGTCGCGCTTCGCGTACTCGACCTTGTCGCCCGAGAC
>DASVVU010000321.1:0-2609 GCA_036386395.1 Beijerinckiaceae bacterium
CCCGGCGCTTGTCCTCCCTCCCCCCTTCAGCGGGGGAGGGCCGACTCGGGGCGCGAGCCCCGAGCGGGGAGAGGGGCGCCGGGCATGGAGCGCCTTGCCGACGAGGACTTGGGAACGTGTCAGCCGCAGGTCTAAGGCTGGACGAATCGCCTGGGGATGCCCCCTGCGGCTGATAGGGCGCGCGCCGGTTTCGACGTGAGAGCCCTATGCCCGGCGCCCCTCTCCCCGCTCGGCCTTCGGCCGCGTCGGCCCTCCCCCTCTAAAGGGGGGAGGGATCGCGGCGCTCCTTTCGCAGAGGTCTCGCGCGGCGGGGGAGGATTTTGCCGCCCTGCTCCGACATCGTCGGGGGGCGCCCGACATCGTCGGGTCTGCCCTTCGTCATCGTCGGGATTTTTCCACGTCATCGTCGGGCCTTGACGAAGGGATCGCGAACGGACCGGGCGGGCGGCTCGCCCAAGGTTAATCGCCCCTTTACCGCGCCGGCCTAGCGTCGGGGGCCTGATCCCGAGCACCCCCGCGGCCCGATGCGCACGACCCGCCGTTCGTCCCCTTACGAGAACCTGTCGGAGGCCGCCCGGGCGTTCCTGAAGCGGCGGGCGGCCGAGCTCTTCGGGCTCGCCCTGATCGGGCTCTGCGGCGTCGCGACCGTGGCGCTCGCCACCTGGTCCGTCGAGGACCCGAGCCTCAACAACGCGACCGACGCCCCCGTGCGCAACCTCCTCGGGCTCCCCGGCGCGGTGGTGGCGGACCTCGCCATGCAGCTCTTCGGGCTTGCCGCCGTGCCTCTCCTCGCTCCCGTCGCGGCCTGGGGCTGGCAGCTCCTGCGCAGCCGCAAGGTGAGGCGCCTGCATCTGCGATTCGCGCTCTGGATCGCCGGCGCCGGCGCCGCGACGGCGGTCGCGAGCGCGCTGCCGCCGACCGCCCGCTGGCCGCTCCCGACCGGCCTCGGCGGGGTCGTCGGCGACGCCCTCCTCTCGGCGGCCAAGACCCTTTTGGGGGTCACGGGCGGGGCCGGCGCGGCCCTCATCGGCTTCGCCTTCGCGGGGGTCGCGATCCTGGCAATCACCGCGTCCTGCGGCTTCGGCATGGCCGACGAGGGCGCCGCGGACTTGCCTGACGACGAGCCCGCCCGCCGCCCCGGCGACGACGCCGAATCGCGGGAGGAGGAGCCCGGCTGGGCCATCGTCTCGCTCGGGGCGCTGGCCCACGGTCTCATGAGCCTCAAGGGGGCGCTCAGGCGCCGCCTGGAGGCGGCGCAGGCGCGGCGCGAGCCGGCCTTCGCGGCGGAAGGAGCCGGGGAGAGCGGCCTGAAGGTCCGCCGCGAGCCCGTGCTTGAGGCCCCGGCGCGGGTAAGGCGCCCGACCGTGAACGAGGACGAGCGCGACGCCGGCGAGGAGGTCGTCCCGGTCCGCCGTGTCCTCGCCCCGCCGCCGCCGCCGAAGCCCGGCAAGCGCCTGTCCCGGGACGCGCAGCCCTCGCTCCTCGACAACGAGGCCTACCAGCTCCCGCCGCTGCAGATGCTGGCCGAGCCCAAGAAGTCGCCGGTCTCGACCGTCTCCGAGGACGCCCTCGAGCAGAACGCCACCCTCCTCGAATCGACCCTCGAGGACTTCGGCGTCCGCGGCGAGATCATCAACGTGCGCCCCGGCCCCGTCGTCACCCTCTACGAATTGGAGCCGGCGCCGGGCACCAAGTCCTCCCGGGTGATCTCCTTGGCCGACGACATCGCCCGCTCCATGAGCGCGGTCTCGGCCCGCGTCGCCGTGGTGCAGGGCCGCAACGCCATCGGCATCGAGCTGCCGAACCTCAAGCGCGAGACCGTCTATCTCCGGGAGCTCCTGGCCAGCCAGGACTTCGAATCGACCAAGCACCGCCTCGCGCTCTGCCTCGGCAAGACCATCGGCGGCGAGCCGGTGATCGCGGACCTCGCCCGCATGCCGCACCTCCTCGTCGCCGGCACCACGGGCTCGGGCAAGTCCGTCGCCATCAACACCATGATCCTGTCCCTGCTCTACCGGCTCCGCCCCGACGAGTGCCGGCTGATCATGGTCGACCCCAAGATGCTGGAGCTCTCCGTCTACGACGGCATCCCGCACCTCCTCGCGCCCGTCGTCACCGACCCCAAGAAGGCGATCGTCGCCCTGAAGTGGGCGGTGCGGGAGATGGAGGAGCGCTACAAGAAGATGTCGAAGCTCGGCGTGCGCAACATCGACGGCTTCAACGCCCGCGTCGCCGAGGCGAAGGGGAAGGGCGAGGTCATCACCCGGACCGTGCAGACCGGCTTCGACCGCGACACCGGCGAGGCGGTCTACGAGGACGAGGTCATGGACCTCGAGCCCCTGCCCTTCATCGTCGTCATCGTCGACGAGATGGCCGACCTCATGATGGTGGCCGGCAAGGACATCGAAGGAGCGATCCAGCGGCTCGCCCAGATGGCCCGCGCCGCCGGCATCCACGTGATCCTGGCGACGCAGCGCCCCTCCGTCGACGTCATCACCGGCACCATCAAGGCGAACTTCCCGACCCGCATCTCCTTCCAGGTCACGTCGAAGATCGACAGCCGCACGATCCTCGGCGAGATGGGGGCCGAGCAGCTCCTCGGCCAGGGC
>DASVVU010000322.1:0-5815 GCA_036386395.1 Beijerinckiaceae bacterium
CCTCTCGATCCCCGGCGTCTACGGCGGCCTCGTCGACAAGATCCCGTTCGGGGCCTCCATGAACAAGGGCCTCACCTGGCGCATGGGCCAGACCCACGTGAACCGCTGGACCGACGACCTCCTGCGCCGGATCGAGGAGGGCCAGATCGACCCGTCCTTCGTCATCACCCACACCGCGGGTCTCGAGCGGGGGCCGGAGATGTACCAGACCTTCCGGGACAAGCAGGACGGCTGCATCAAGGTCGTGCTCAAGCCCTGAGCGGCAGTCGACAGTCGGCAGTGGGCAGTCGGGAACGGCGCGGTCCTTCAGCGTTATTCCTACTGCCTACTGCCTACTGCCTACTGCCTATTGCCCACTGCCGATAAGGAGGAACCGACCATGCGCTACGAAACCGAACGCACCGGCCGCCGCGGCCATCCCGATTCCGCCACCGACGCGCTCGCCCGCGGGCTCGGCGTGTTCTCGATCGCGCTCGGGCTCATGGAGGTCGCGGCCCCGCGGGCGCTCGCCCGCTGGCTCGGCATGGAGGGCAGCGAGACCTTGATCCGCGCCTACGGGGCGCGGGAGATCGCAACCGGCGTCGGCATCCTGGCGTCCAGCGACCCGACCCCGTGGATGTGGGGCCGCGTCGCCGGCGACGCCCTCGACATCGCGACGCTGATGACGGGCTACGAGGGCGGCAACCCGAACAAGGACAACGTCACCGTCGCCCTCGCCGCCGTCGCGGGCGTCACGGCGCTTGACGCCTACTGCGCCAAGACCTTGTCCGGCGAGACGACCGAGCCGCTGCCGCCGATCCGCGACTACAGCGACCGCAGCGGCCTGCCCCGCTCGCCCGAGGCCATGCGCGGCGCGGCGAGCGATTTCGAGGTCCCCCGCGACTTCCGCCAGCCGGAGGCGCTGAGGCCCTGGACGAGCGCGCGCAACCGCCCCGACGGCGCCGGCCTCGACCGGCCGGTGTAAGGGCGCCAACGTCTCCATCTGTCATTCCGGGGCGGGCCGAAGGCCCGAGCCCGGAACCCATAAACACGACCGGCGGAGAATAAAGCGACGACGTTCCAGCTTCCCTGGAACCGTCGGTGTTTATGGGTTCCGGGCTCCTCGCTTCGCGAGGCCCCGGAATGACAGTGGGGCCGCTACTGCGCCGTCATGCCCCCGTCGATGGTGAGGATCGAGCCCGTGGCGAAGCGGCTTTCGTCGGAGGCGAGGAACAGGATGCCGGCGGCGATCTCCTCGGGGGTGCCGAGGCGGCCGAGGAGCTGGCGCGCCTCAAGCCCCTTGCGGGTGTCCGCCGCGACCGGGCTCTTGCGCAGGATCTCGTCGAAGTAGGGAGTGTCGATGGTGCCCGGCGCCACGGCGTTGCAGCGGATGCCCTCGGCGACGTGGTCGATGGCGATGGCGCGGGTGAGCGCCGCGACCGCGCCCTTCGAGGCGCAGTAGGCGGCGCGATTGCGGATGCCGATGGCCGCCACCACCGAGGCCGTGTTGACGATCGACCCGCCGCCGTTCTTCGCCATCGCCGGGATGGCGTGCTTCGCGCACAGGAACACGCCGCGCACGTTGACCGCCATGAGAGCGTCCCAGGCCTCCTCGTCGGTGTCGGTGACGGTGCCGGCGAAGCCGTAGCCGGCGTTGTTGACGAGGACGTCGAGGCGGCCGTACGCGCGCACCGTCTCGTCGACCATGCGCTTCGCGTCGGCGTCCTTCGACACGTCGCCCGCGACGGCGATCGCCTCGGCGCCCTTGGCCCGGCACTCCGCCGCGACCGCCTCCGCCGCCTCCTTGCGCTTGTCGGCGACGGCGACCCGTGCGCCTTCCTCGGAGAAGAGCAGGCAGGTGGCGCGCCCGATGCCGGAACCGCCACCGGTGACGAGGCAGGCTTTTCGCTCAAGCCGCGGCATCGGCCCGGTCCCTGACCCAGCGCAGGATGTGGCGCGCGACCGCGACGAGGTCGCCGTGCTGGTTCTTCACCTCGATGTTCGAGAGCGACTGGCGCTTCACCGGATCGACCGTGTCGATGGTGTAGGTCAGCGTCACGGTGTCGCCGATGTACACCGGCCCGAGGAAGCGGATGCGGTCGTAGCCGAGCGACACCGGCGTCTCGTCGCCGGCCGTGCCCCGGCACTGGTCGATCATCATGGTCGAGCAGGTCGACATGAAGCCGACGAGGAGGACGCCGTGAGCGATGCGGCGCCCGTACTTCGAGCGCGCCATGTAGGCCTCGTTGACGTGGTTGACGGCGAGGTCCCCGGTGATGCCGGCGAAGAGGTAGACGTCGCTCTCGCCGACGGTCTTGGCGAAGGTCACCCTGTCGCCGGGCTTGACGTAGAAGTCGCTCATTCCTGGATAGCCCCCTTATCGTTCAGGCCGGCGCCGCCGCCGGCTCCTGTGCCGCCTCGCCGAGGCGCACCACGCCCTCGGCCACGAGCGCCGCGATCTCCTGCGGCGAGAAGCCGAGCTCCGCAAGCACCTCCGCCGTCTGAGCCCCGAGCGGCTGCGGGGCCAAGCGCACCTCGGCGGCCTCGCCGTCGTAGCGGACGGGGTGGTTGACGAGGGTGATCGGCTCGCCCGCCTTGCCGGCCCCCGGCACGGTGACGAGGGCCTCCATGTGGCGGACCTGCGGGTCCTGCTCGATCGCGGCGTAGTCCTGCACCGGCGCGTGCCAGAGTTTTCGGGCCTCCAGCACCTCGACCCATTCGGCCGTGGTGCGGTTCTTCAGGACCGCCGCGATCAGGTCGCCGATCTCGTCTTGGCGCGTGAAGGAGTCCTCTTCCGTGAAGCCGGCGAGGCGCGGCTCGCCGATCGCCTCCCCGAGGGCGGGGAGGGGGCAGAGCGACAGGGCGAGGTGGCCGTCCGCCGTCGCGTACACGCCGTAAGGCGCGCCGTAATACCAGCCGGCGACGTGGCGGTGGGCGTTGACCTTCGCCGGGCGCTCGGGCGCGTTGAGCCAGGCGACGAGGCTCTCGGCCTGGAGGTCGAGGGCGGACTGCATGAGGCTCGCGTCGACGCGGCAGCCCCGGCCCGTGCGGGCGCGCCGCACGAGGGCCGCGAGCACGCCCATGGCGAAGAGCGCGGCGCCGTGGTGGTCGATCACCGAGACGCCGGCGGGGCGCGGCCCGGTGCGGGCCTGGCCCGTGATCGCCATCATGCCGAACAGCGCCTGCGCCAGAAGGTCCTGCCCGGGCTTCTCGACGTAGGGGCCGTCCGGGCCGTAGCCCGAGGCGGAGGCGTAGATCAGGTCGGGCTTGCGAATCTTCAGGGTCTCGTAGCCGAAGCCGAGCTTCTCCATGACGCCCGGCCTAAAATTCTCGGCCACCACGTCGGCGCCGTCGACGAGCTTCAGCGCGATCTCCTTGCCCTTCGGGCTTTTGAGGTCGAGGGCGATGCTGCGCTTGTTCCGGTTGGCGCAGAGATGCAGCATGCTCTGCCCGTCGCGCCAGATGCCCCCCGACGACCAGTGCCGCTGCCACCCGCCCTCCGGCAGCTCGATCGCGACGACGTCCGCGCCGAGGTCGGCGAGCGCCTGGATGCCCATCGGCCCGAGCAGGAAATGGTTGAAGCTGACGACGCGGATGCCTTGCAGGAGGTCGAGCATGGAGGTCTCAGGCTGGGATCGGTGAATTCATCGCACAACTCCCCTCATGCTGAGGTGCCGCCGCGAAGCGGCGGCCTCGAAGCACGCACCGGCGATCGGGCGCCGCGTCGGCGCAGTGCGTCCTTCGAGGCTCGCCTTCGGCTCGCACCTCAGGATGAGGGCAGTGGGTAATGCGTATGGACGAGTCCTCACTCCGCCGCCATCGCGAAGGCGCCCTCGGGGCGGATCCCGGCGGCGTCGAGGGCGGCCTTCAGGCGCGCGATCTCGGCGTCGGGGAGCTTGACCAGCGGCGGGCGCACCACCGCGCGGTCCATCCGCCCGAGGAGCACGAGGCACTCCTTCATGCGGTTGTGCATGTCGAGGAAGGGCGGGGCGTAGAAGGCCTGCTGGAGCGGGTAGAGCCGGTCGTTGACGGCCTGCGCGGTCGCCAAGTCCTTCGCCTGCACGGCCTCGAACAGCGCCACCTGCAGATCGGCGACAACGCTGCCGGCGCCGGAGAGGAGGCCGTTCGCGCCCATGGCGAGCGAGCTCATCAGCCAGGCGCTGTGGGTCGTCAGAACTGTCACCGGGCGGGCTAAGCCTTGCAGGGTGCGGATGTGCCGCTCGTGCAGCATCGGGTCGGCGCACCAGTCCTTCACGGCCCGGATCGTCGGCACCTCGTCGACGAGGCGCATGAGGGTGTCGAACGGATAGCCGAGACCGGTCGAGGCCGGGTACTGGAACAGGATGATCGGCAGGTCGGTCGCGCCGGCGACGGTCTTGAAGTGGGCGAGCGCCATCTCGGGGCGCAGCTGCCCGCCCGCCGCCATGCTGTTCGGCGGGAATACGAGGAGGGCCGAGGCGCCCTCCGCCTCCGCCATGCGGGCGATCCGCGCCGCCTCGAGGGAGCCGTCGGCATAGACGCCGTTGACGAGGGGCAGCCGGTCCCCGATCGCCGCCGCCGAGAACGCGAGAATCCGCCGCTGCTCCTCGAAGGTGCAGGCGTGCACCTCGGAGGCGTGCCCGTTCACGGTGACGGCCGAGATGCCGCGCGTCGCCGCGACCTGCATCAGATGCCGCCGCGTCCCGGCCTCGTCGATAGAGAAGTCGTCGTGCAACGCGAGCAGCGTCGCGGGGATCACCCCCGCGGGGACATATCCCTTGTGGCGGCCCATCGGCGTTTCTCCCGTCCCGGAAAAGTTTTGCCGAAGCTCTACCACCCCGCCCGCCGGCCCCACAAGCGAGGCGGCGCGAGGGTAGTGGGGCTTTTGAAATTCAAGAGCCGCGGGAGCGAACCTCTAGAAAGCCGGCGACCAGAATCAATCCGATCATGAGCGAGCACAAGAGGCTGCCCCTGTGCGCTTGGTAGCCCCAGTCAGTCGCAAAATCATCGCGCCTGAACATGCGTAAGCCCCGACGATAATAGGCCAGGAACGAACCCTTGAATTGGGTGAGCGCCGCCAACTCAGCGGCAACGTTGACCCAACCTAGGACCACCACTGAAGCAATTACGAGTGGGCTCATCTAGGCTGTTTCTTGTACGGCCCGCGCTTCTGTAGTGTCTCAGTTTGAATGTGGCGGCGTTCGCGGCGGTGCGTGGTTTGCGAGGCCCGTGCCGGGTGCTTTAACACTGTGGAGATCGGTGTGCGCCCGACCAACTCAGTATCACCAAGAGTCGCGCCTTCCCGGAGTCATGGCCTCCGGGCGACCGGGCCTCTAAGGAAAAGGTAAGTCAGCCTGCCGCGCCTCGCAACCCACGGGCGCGGGCCGGCTTCGGTTTCCGCGCTTTCCGGCTATGGTGCGCCCCAAGCGGGGAGGGGGATCGCATGCGGACACTGAGGATCGGCGACGTCACGGTCACGAGCATCGTCGAGCGGGACGGGCCGTGGCGGCGGCCGGAGGACATGTTCCCGGGCTACGACCCGGAGCTCGGGCGGCGCCACATCGCGGAGCTCGAGCCGGAGACGTTCGACGTGGCGTCCGGCCGGATGGTCATCACCTACCAGACCTTCGTGGTGCGCACGCCCCGCCGCACCATCCTCGTCGACACCTGCACCGGCGAGGACAAGGGCCATCCGCCGCCGTTCGACTTCCCGAAGAAGCCCTGGCTCGACGGCTTCAAGGCGGCGGGCCTCGCATTCGAGGACATCGACTACGTCTTCTGCACGCACCTCCACATCGACCACTGCGGCTGGAACACGGTGCTCCGCGACGGCCGCTGGGTCCCGACTTTTCCTCGG
>DASVVU010000323.1:0-2941 GCA_036386395.1 Beijerinckiaceae bacterium
CTGCCAGTCGAGCATGAGGGCGTCGGCGTAGCCCTTGCGCTCCGCCTTGTGCTTGGAGATCGTGCAGATCATGTAGAGGCCCGCCGCTTTCGCGAGGGAGGGCGCCGTCGCGGGGTCGGGGCGGCGGTACTCGGCGAGGTCGAGGCGGATGCCCTTCATCTTCTCGGCCGGGTTGAAGTAGCTCGGCCACTCCCAGGTCGCGATCGCGAGGTGGATGGCGTTGTCCTGCGCCGAGACGCCCATCATCTCGGAGCCGCGCCAGGCGACCGGGCGGACGTAGGCGTCGATCTGGCCGTTCTTCTCGAGGACGAGGCGCTTCGCGGCGTCGATCTCGGCGACGGAGTACGGGATCTCGAAGTCGAGCACCTGGGCCGAGCGGCGCAGGCGCTCGGAGTGCTCGGTCGACTTGAAGATCCGGCCGCCGTAGGCGCGCTCGCCCTCGAACACCGCGGAGGCGTAGTGCAGGCCGTGGGTGAGGACGTGGACGTTCGCCTCCTTCCACGGCACGAGCTTGCCGTCGAACCAGATCCAGCCGTCGCGGGAATCGAAGGGGGTGGCTGCCATGTCCTGCGCTCCTGGTTTCTTGCGCCCGACGACGTTCGTCATCGCCGGGTTCCTTTCGACATCGTCGGCGTCGTTGTCCGACATCGTCGGGTTTTTCGCGCGTCGTCGCGGTGGACGGCGCGGGCCGTCGCGACCGATCGTTTCGCGCGGCGGGGTTGACGGGTAACAATCGGCCTGAGATATGTCAACAAGGCTGACATAAATAACGGACCCCGAGTCGTGCCCGAGCCCCTTCGCGAGCCTTTGCGCCTGGACCATGCGGCCGCGACGGACGGCGTCCTCGAGGAGCGCCCGGCCTACGACCTCATCGAGCTCCTGTTCTTCGCCTACCGGGACTTCGTCTCGGACCCCGACCGCATCCTCGCCGACTACGGCTTCGGGCGCGCCCACCACCGGGTTCTGCACTTCGTCGACCGGCGGCCCGGCCTCACCATCGCCGAGCTCCTCGACATCCTCAAGATCACCAAGCAGAGCCTCAACCGGGTGCTCAAGGAGCTGATCGAGAAGGGCTTCGTCGAAAGCCGCACCGGCACCTCCGACCGGCGCCAGCGCCTTCTTTTCACCACGCCCGAGGGCCACGAGCTGGCGCTCAAGCTCGCGAAGCTGCAGACGCGGCGGATCATGCGGGCGCTTAGCGGCTCGCCCGAGGAGCTGCGGGAGGCGGCGAGCCGCTTCCTGTTCGCCATGATCGACCCGGCGGACCGCCCGCGGGTCGCGGAGCTGTTGGGAGGAGCGCCGCACCGATGATGGAGCGGGCCAAGGTCGAGATCCCGGACCACGCGCCGCACGTGCTCGTGGTCGACGACGACCGGCGCCTGCGCCAGCTCCTCGCGCGCTTCCTCGGCGAGCACGGCTACCGCGTCACGACCGCGGCGAGCGCCGCGGAGGCCCGCGCCAAGGGCGAGGCCCTCGTCTTCGACGCCATCGTCCTCGACGTCATGATGCCCGGCGAGACCGGCTTCGACTACGCCCGCAGGCTCAGGGCGCAGTCGCAGGTCCCGATCCTGATGCTGACCGCCCGCACGGGCTCCGAGGACCGGGTGACGGGCCTCGAGATCGGCGCCGACGACTACCTCGGCAAGCCGTTCGAGCCGCGGGAGCTCGTGCTGCGCCTCAACAACATCATCAAGCGCTCGGCCGCGGGCGAGGCGGCGGCGGCCCCGGCGCCGCCTGAGTCGATCCGCTTCGGCCCGTTCACCTTCCGCTTCGACCGCGGCGAGCTGCGCCGCGACGACGAGGTCATCCGCATCACCGAGCGCGAGCGCGAGATCCTCTCCATCCTCGGCCACCGCGCCTCGGCGAACGTCGCGCGCGAGGAGCTCGCCGGCGGCGGCGACCTCAACGAGCGCACCGTCGACGTGCAGATCAACCGCCTGCGCCGCAAGATCGAGGCGGATCCGGCGAACCCCGTCTGGCTCCAGACCGTCAGGGGAGTGGGCTACCGCCTGCTCGTCGACTGATGCTGATGCGGCTGCCCGCGACCTCCCGGCCCGCCGCCCTCTACGGCCGCTTCGCGCGCTGGCTCGGCTCGGTCCTGCCGAAGGGCCTCTACGCCCGCTCCCTGATCATCATCATCGCCCCCGTGGTGCTGCTGCAGTCGGTGATCGCCTACGTCTTCATGGAGCGGCACTGGCAGCTCGTGACGCGCCGTCTCTCCTCGGCCGTGACCGCCGACGTCGCGGCGCTGATCGACATTTACGAGACCTTCCCGCAGGACAGCCGCGGCGAGACGCTCTCCCGCATCGCCAACGACCGCCTCGGCCTCGACGTCGACTTCCTGCCCGAGGCGACCCTGCCGCCGCCGGGGCCGAAGCCGTTCTTCTCGATCCTCGACGAGGCGCTGTCCGAGGAGCTCGCCCGCCAGATCGCGCGGCCGTTCTGGATCGACACCGTCGGCCGCTCGAACCTCGTCGAGATCCGCGTCCAGCTCGACAAGACGGTCATGCGCGTGCTCGCCCGCCGCAGCCAGGCCTACGCCTCGAACTCGCACATCTTCCTCCTGTGGATGGGCGGCTCGTCCCTCGTGCTCTTGGGCGTCGCGATCCTGTTCCTGAGGAACCAGATCCGCCCGATCCTCACCCTCGCCGAGGCGGCCGAGAGCTTCGGCAAGGGCCGCGAGATCGAGTTCCGCCCGAGGGGCGCCCGCGAGGTGCGCCAGGCCGGCCACGCCTTCATCGAGATGAAGCGCCGCATCGAGCGCGCCGTCGAGCAGCGCACCGCGATGCTGAACGGGGTGAGCCACGACCTGCGCACGATCCTGACCCGCTTCAAGCTCTCGCTCGCCCTCTTCGACGAGACGCCCGAGATCGAGGACCTCAAGCGCGACATCGACGAGATGACGCGCATGCTCGAGGGCTACCTCGCCTTCGCCCGCGGC
>DASVVU010000324.1:0-9086 GCA_036386395.1 Beijerinckiaceae bacterium
AGCCGGGTGCGCATGCGGCGCATGCTCGTCGGCATGAGCCAGGAGAAGCTCGGCGAGGCGCTGGGCATCACCTTCCAGCAGATCCAGAAGTACGAGAAGGGCACGAACCGCATCGGCGCGAGCCGCCTGCACCAGATCGCCAGGGTGCTGAGCGTGCCGGTGGAGTTCTTCTATGAGGGCGCGCCCCAGGTCGAGAGCCCCGGCGGCGGGGGCGGCTTCGCCGAGGCGCCGCCCTCCGGTTACGTCTCCGACTTCCTCACCACCTCGGAAGGCCTCGAGCTCATCAAGGCGTTCATCGAGATCAAGGACCCCAAGGTCCGCCGCAAGCTCGTCGACCTCGCGAAGGCGCTCGGGCAGGCCGGGTCATCCCCGGCGTGATCCCCGTCTGACGCGGACTTTCCGCCGGGACTTACGGCGGCATCGCGACAGCTTCGTCACGGACCAACGACGGACCCCTCGACGGCGCCATTTCGCTTGACCCGCGCGCCCCGGCAGGGCAAAAGCCCGCGTCCGGCGGGAACCGCGCGGGCTTTGCGGTGGAGCGTGGCCGGCCGATAAGAGAGCCGCCCCCCCGCCCGTCATCCGAACGCACGTCAGGGGGCCTTACGCCGTGACCCGAGCCAATTACCTGTTCACCAGCGAGTCCGTGTCCGAGGGGCATCCGGACAAGGTCTGCGACCGCATCTCCGACGAGGTCGTCGACCTCTTCTTCCGCGAGGCCGAGGCCCAAGGGTTCGACCCCTGGTCGGTGCGCGTCGCCTGCGAGACGCTCGCGACCACGAACCGGGTCGTCATCGCGGGCGAGTACCGCGGCCCCGCGAGCGCCACCCCCGAGGCCATCGAGCAGGCGGCCCGCCAAGCGATCCGCGACATCGGCTACGAGCAAGAGGGCTTCCACTGGGAGCGCGCCAAGGTCGAGATCCTCCTCCACGCCCAGTCCGCCGACATCGCGCAGGGCGTCGACTCCGGCGAGAAGAAGGAAGAGGGCGCCGGCGACCAGGGCATCATGTTCGGCTACGCCACGGACGAGACCCCGGAGCACATGCCGGCCCCGATCCTCTACGCCCACAAGATCCTGGAGAACCTCGCGCGGGCGCGGAAGAACAAGGCTAACGGCGGCGCCAAGCTCGGCCCCGACGCCAAGAGCCAGGTCACGGTGCGCTACGAGGGCGGCAAGCCCGTCGGCGTGACCCAGATCGTGCTCTCGACCCAGCACCTCGACGAGAGTCTCGACTCGGCGGGCGTTCGCGCCATCGTCGAGCCCTACATCCGCGAGTCCCTGCCCCAGGGCTGGATCTCGAAGGATACGGTCTGGCACGTGAACCCGACGGGCAAGTTCGTCATCGGCGGCCCGGACGGCGACTGCGGCCTCACCGGCCGCAAGATCATCGTCGACACCTACGGCGGCGCGGCCCCGCACGGCGGCGGCGCGTTCTCGGGGAAGGACCCGACCAAGGTCGACCGCTCGGCCGCCTACGCGGCGCGCTACCTCGCCAAGAACGTGGTCGCGGCGGGCCTCGCCGCGCGCTGCACGATCCAGCTCTCCTATGCGATCGGCGTCGCGAAGCCGCTCTCGATCTACGCCGACACCTACGGCACGGGGAACGTCGACGAGGCGAAGCTCGAGGCGACCCTCATGGAGGTCATGGACCTCTCGCCCCGCGGCATCCGCACGCACCTCAACCTCAACCGGCCGATCTACGCCCGCACGTCGTCCTACGGCCACTTCGGCCGCGCGCCGCAGAACGACGGCGGCTTCTCCTGGGAGCGCACCGACCTCGTGCCGCAGCTCAAGTCCGCGCTGGGGTAGGCGCGAGCTTTCCCGAAGAAAGTTCTGCGAATCCCTCTCCCGCTCAGCGGGAGAGGGCCGCCCTCTCCCTAGCAGGCGGCGGTCACGCCCTGCAGGCAGGGCTCGCGCCCCGGGCGGTCGGTCCGGAAGGTTTCGATGAAGCGCCCGTCGCGTTGAGTTACGTAAACCGTCTTTCCGTCGGGCCCGCCGAAGGTGAGGTTCGTCGGCTCCTTCCCTCGTAGCGCGACCTCGCGCACGAGCGTGCCGTCCGGCGGGAGCACGGCCACGGTGCCGTTCAGCGGGCGCGTGACGAAGATCCTGCCGTCGGCGTCGGTGCGCAGCCCGTCGAGTTCGGGCTTCGGCCCGGACGCGGGTACGGGGAACCGCCTCACGAGGCGCGGGGAGGCCAGCTTCGCGCCGTCGAGACGGTAGGCCCAGACCTCGCGGGTGTTGGACTCGCTGACGTAGAGGGTCCCGCCGTCCGGGCTCAGGTCGAGGCCGTTGGTGACGCCCATCGCGCGGTCGCTCGTCATGATCTCGCCGCTGCCTTTCCCGTCCGTCCCGCGCGTGATGCGCCAGATCCGGCCGGTCCTGCCCGGGAAGTTCGGATCGCTCGCGTAGAGCGTGCCGTCGGCCGCGATCGCGAGGTCGTTCGGCTGGTGGAACTGGCCGGAGTGGAAATAGACGCGCGGCACCGTTCCGCCGGGTTCGAGCACGAAGACGTTGTGCTTCTTGAAGTCCGCGACGTACATCCGGCCGTCGCGGTCGAAGCGGATGCCGTTGCCGATGCTCCCCCCGGGAAGCTTGGCGAAGAGCGTGGAGCTCGTGGCGCTGGGGGCGACGCGGCCGATCGTGCCGGCCGTCCCGAAGTTCACGACGTAGAGGGCGCCGGCCGCGTCCACGGCGGGTCCTTCGATGCCGCCGGTGTACTCGCCGGGAGGCGTCAGCCGTTGGCTCTGGAACAGCGCTTGTCCGGCGGCGGGAGCCGCCGCTCCGGCAACAAGGGCCGTGATCGCAACCACGTTCGCGAGATACCGCATGGTCCTGACGCTGGGTCCGTGTGCCGACATCCGTGCCTCCCCGTGTTGCGGTGGAGTGTTCGCGATGCAATGATCCATTGCAATACCTATCCGGCCGATCGGCAGAAAGAGTGGGGCGCCGCTTATACCGAAGAGCCGTTCACTGGAGAACTGATCATGACTGCAACGGCATTCGATCCGATCACACAGATCGCCGCGCGCTCGGCGATCGCGCGTCACAACTGGCCCGGCCGCGGCGTTGCGCCGGCCGGCTATATCAAGGGGATGGCCCTCGTTTTCGCACGCGTCCTGTGCAAGCTCCGAGCCGGAGATGCCGCCGCGACCGAGATGGCGAAGGCGAATACCGGCGACAACGCCCACGATGCCCTTGCATGGTATAGCCAGAAATTCAGCGCGCTAGGCTTGGCGAACAACGTGCCCGGACCCGACACGCTGCGTCATCTGTTCGTCCTCCTCATCGGCCTCGGGATGCGCGAGAGTTCCGGGAAGCACTGCGAGGGTCGCGACCAGTCGGCCTCGAACACCACTGCCGAGACCGCCGAGGCCGGGCTGTTCCAGACGAGCTTCAACGCCCGGACGGCGAGCCCTCTGATGCCGGCGCTGTTCGCCCACTATTCGGCGAATCCGTCGGGGTTCCTGGAGGTCTTCCAGGAGGGCGTGCATTGCTCGGCCGCGAGCCTCGCGAATTTCGGCTCGGGACAGGGGAAGGAATTCCAGCGCCTTTCGAAGGAATGCCCCGCGTTCGCGGCGGAATTCGCAGCCGTCGGCCTTCGCCATATCCGGACCCACTGGGGCCCGATCAACAGGAAGGAAGCCGAGGTGCACCCCGCCGCCGACGCGATGCTGATGGACGTCCAGCGCGCCCTCGATGCGTCGCCTGCGCTCTGTGCGGCGGTCATGTAGGCGGAATGGGGGTCAGCCGCCGGAAGGATCGCCCCGGCGGCTCCGGCGCTTCAATCTGGATTGCGCCCGCCGCGGCGCGCGCGGCGGTTGGCAGGCTTGACCGGCCCGGGAGCCCGTGGTCTTGGAGCCCGCCCTCCTCCCGCGCTTCCCGATCCGTCCCGGCCCGCGGGACAAGGTGCCCGATGATCCGCTCCCCGCTGATGACCGTGATGACCGACGCCGTCATGAAGGCGGCGCGGTCGCTCAAGCGCGACTTCGGCGAGGTCGAGAACCTCCAGGTCTCGCGCAAGGGGCCGGGAGACTTCGTCTCGGCGGCGGACCGCAAGGCCGAAGAGATCCTGCACGACGCGCTCAAGAAGGCGCGGCCCGACTACGGCCTCGTCATGGAGGAGGCGGGGATCGTCGAGGGCACCGACAAGACCCACCGCTGGCACATCGATCCCCTCGACGGCACCACGAACTTCCTGCACGGCCTGCCGCAGTTCGCGATCTCGGTCGGGCTCGAGCGCGAGGGCCAGCCCGTCGCGGGCGTGATCTACAACCCGGCCTCGGACGAGATGTTCATCGCCGAGAAGGGCAAGGGCGCCTACCACAACAACCGCCGCATCCGGGTCGCGGCGCGCCGCGACATGGTCGACGCCCTCGTGATCTCGGGCACCCCGCACATGGGGCGCGGCAACCACCCGCAGTACATCCGCGAGCTCTCCGCCGTGATGGCCGCCGCAGGCGGCCTGCGCCGCCTCGGCGCCGCGGCGCTCGACCTCGCCTACGTCGCCTGCGGGCGCGCCGACGCCTACTGGGAGCGGGGCCTCCACTCCTGGGACATGGCGGCCGGCATCGTCATCGTCCGCGAGGCCGGCGGCTTCGTCTCCGACGCCGACGGCGGCGCCGATCCCATCGCCGCCCGCACCATCGCCTGCGGCAACGAGGCCCTGCACCGGGAGCTGATCGCGCTGCTCAAAGGCGCGAACCGCTGAGCGGACGCGGGTCGCGTCCTCGGTCGGGGAGCGCCGATGCACGCCTCACCGGATGACGCGCTCCGCCGCGCCGTGGCCGTCGTCGCGGTGCTCAACCTCGCCTACTTCGGCGTCGAGTTCGCGACCGCGCTGGCGATCGGGTCCGTGTCCCTGTTCGCCGACAGCGTCGATTTCTTGGAAGACGCCTCGATCAACATCCTGATCGCCGTGGGGCTCGGCTGGACGGCCAAGGGCCGGGCGCGGCTCGGGATGGCGCTCGCCGGCATCCTCCTCGTCCCGGCCGCCGCAACGCTGTGGACGGCCTGGGCCAAGCTCAACGTCCCGGTACCGCCCGCGCCCGTGCCGCTGTCGCTCGCGGGCGCCGGGGCGCTCGCCGTCAACCTGACCTGCGCTCTGATTCTCGCCCGCTTCAGGCGCCATGGCGGGAGCCTGACCAGGGCTGCGTTCCTCTCGGCCCGCAACGACGCCCTCGCCAACGTCGCCATCGTGGCGGCGGGCCTCGTCACGGCCTTCCTGTGGCCCTCGGCTTGGCCGGACCTCATCGTCGGGCTCGGCATCGCGGTCCTCAACGCCGACGCGGCCCGGGAGGTCTGGGAGGCGGCGCGGAAGGAGCACCGCGCGGCCGCGCCTTAGCGGAGGTCCCGAGGCCGTTTCAGGCGACCTCGTCTTCACGTTCGAGCGGACGCACGTCGAGGCGGACGCCCATCGCCTGGAGCACGCGCATGACCGTCGCGAGCTCGGGGTTCCCGTCCTGCGACAGGGCGCGATAGAGGCTTTCGCGGGAGAGGCCGGTGTCGCGGGCGAGCTGGGTCATCCCCCGGGCGCGCGCGATGTCGCCGAGGGCTGCCGCCACCAGCCGCGGGTCGCCGTCCTCAAGCGTTGCGCGCAGGTACGCGGCGATGCTCTCCGGGGTGTCCAGATGCTCGGCGGCATCCCATGGCCGGGTCTTGAGGGGCATGGGCGATCACTCCTTGAGCTGGCGAGCCAGCGACTTGGCGGTGGCGATATCTTCCGACTGCGTACCCTTGTCTCCTCCGCAAAGGAGCACGTACACGACATGACCCTGCCTGACGTAGTAGACGCGGTATCCCGGCCCGTAGTGGATTCTCAGCTCGCTGACTCCCTCGCCGACCGGCCGGACGTCTCCGGGGTTGCCGAGCGACAGTCGTCGGATACGCGCGAGAATGCGGCCGCGGGCTTCCGGATTCCGAAGCGCGCCGAACCAAGAGGCGAAAACCTCCGTCTCCCAGATCTCAACCACACGGCATCGTAGCTTATAAGCTACAATCATTGAAGAGACATCGAGTTCCGCGCTTGTCGGCGCAAAGCCGCTCCCGCGCCGCTTGACGCCGGTGGGGGTGCGGCCACAACTAGGCGGGCGATGCTGAGCCGGAACGAAGTCGCCGCCGCCACCCCGGGCCTGACCCCGCCGCGGATCTACCTCATCCGCATGGGCGTGTTCCTCGTGCTCGCCGGCTTCCTGGCGTTCATCCTGTACCGGCCGCTCTGGGCCGCCTTCATGGCGAACCCCGGCCTCAACGGGCTCATCGTCGGCGTGCTCCTCATCGGCGTCGTGTTGGCGATCCGGCAGGTCGCGCGGCTCTTCCGCGAGGTGCGCTGGGTCAACGACCTCGGCCGCTCCGAGGACGAGTACATGAACCTCGAGCAGCCGGTGCTCCTCGCCCCCATGGCGGCGCTCATCGGCAACCGCGCGAGCCGCACCGGGCTCTCGGTCACGATGACGCGCTCGCTCCTCGATTCGATCGCGGCGCGCCTCGACGAGAACCGCGAGCTCGTGCGGTATCTTGCCGGCCTCCTCGTGTTCCTCGGCCTCTTGGGCACCTTCTGGGGCCTGATCGACACCGTCGGCTCGGTCGGGGCCGTGATCCAGTCGATGCGGGCCGGCGGCGACGCCGGCGCCCTCTTCGACGAATTGAAGAGCGGGCTCGCAAAGCCCCTCGCCGGCATGGGACTGTCGTTCTCGGCCTCGCTCTTCGGGCTCGCCGGCTCGCTGATCCTCGGCTTCCTCGACCTCCAGGCCGGGCAGGCCCAGAGCCGCTTCTACACCGAGCTCGAGGACTGGCTCGCCCACGCCACCACCGACGCAGGGACCACCGAGGTGATGGCCCGCTCCGGCGCCTCGCCCGAGCTGCTCATGGCGCTGAACCGCCTCACGACGGCCGTGAACGAGGGCGCCGGCGGGCGCGCCGCGACGCAGGCCATGGCGAACCTCGCCGAGGGCATCCAGGGCCTCGTCCAGCACATGCGGGCCGAGCAGCAGATGATCCGCGACTGGGTCGAGGCCCAGGCGACGCGCGAGAAGGAGCTGAAGCAGGTGCTGGAGCGCCTCTCCCGCGAGCGGATCTCTTAGAGAGATGCCCGTTTCCGTCGCAGCCGGCCGCCGCCGCAGCCCGCTCAACTACTGGCCGGGCTTCGTCGACGCGCTCTCGACGCTGCTGCTCTCCATCGTCTTCCTCCTCTCCGTGTTCATGCTCGGCCAGTTCTTCCTGGCCCGGGAGATTTCTACTCAAGAGACGGCGCTCGAACGCCTCAACCGGCAGATCTCGGAGCTGACCGATCTTTTGGCGCTCGAGCGCTCGAACCGCCGCTCGCTCGAAGAAAACCTCACCGGGCTCCAGACGACCTTGCGCGCGAGCGAGGCCGACCGCGGGCGGCTCCAGGGCATGCTCGAATCGGGCTCGGCCGCCGACCAGAAGGCGGGCCAGCTCGGCGCGGCGCTCGAAAGCGAGAAGCAGGCGACGGCGCGCGCCGTCGCCCAGATCGAGCTCCTGAACCAGCAGATCGCCGCCATGCGCCGCCAGCTCGCGGCGCTCGAGGACGCGCTCGCCGCCTCCGAATCCCGCGACCGGGAGAGCCAGGCCCGCATCGCCGACCTCGGCAGCCGGCTCAACGTCGCGCTGGCGCAGCGGGTGCAGGAGCTCGCCCGCTACCGCTCCGACTTCTTCGGCAGGCTGCGCCAGATCCTCGGCAACCGCCAGGACGTGCGCATCGTCGGCGACCGCTTCGTGTTCCAGTCGGAGCTGTTCTTCGAGCGCGGTCAGGCCGTGCTCAAGCCCGAGGCGATGCCCGAGCTCGACCGCATCGCCGCGCTCCTTTCCGAGCTGGAGCGGCAGATCCCGCCCGACATCCCCTGGGTCTTGCGGGTCGACGGCCACACCGACGTGCGCCCGATCGCGACCGTGCAGTTCCCCTCGAACTGGGCCCTCTCGGCGTCGCGCGCCATCGCGGTCGTGCAGTACCTCATCTCGAAGGGCATCCCGCCCCAGCGCCTCGTCGCGGCGGGCTTCGGCGAGTTCCAGCCCCTCGATCCCGCCACCACCGACGAGGCCTACGCCAGGAATCGCCGCATCGAGCTGAAGCTGACGGAGCGGTAGCGAACCCTCCCCGACCCGAACGTTGTCGCCGGAGCAGGCCGGACGTGCGGCGCCGCCGGGCGGTCTCGGTCATGTGAGAATCCGGGGTTCCCCAAGGGAACCCCCGCCCGGGCATTCCGTGTTAGGATCGGGAAGGCCTCGAAGTATCGGGGCCGGTCACGAACTCACGGGAGCGTATCATGAAGAAGTTCTTGACCCTGGCCGCCGCGGCCGTCGCGGCCGGCCTCCTGATGGTGCCCGAGGACGCCTCGGCCCGGCCGTTCGGCGGGCGCGGCTGGGGCGGCGGCGGGTTCCGCGGCGCGGCCTTTCACGGCGGCTTCCGCGGCGGCGGCTTCCGGGCTTGGCATGGCGGTGGCTTCCGCCACGCCGGCTGGGGCTATCGCCGGCACTGGGGCGGCGGATGGGGCTGGGGCGCGGGCGCGCTCGCGGCCGGCGCCCTCATCGGCACGGCAGCGGCCGCCTCGGCCTATCCCTACGGATACGGCTATGGCTACGGCGACTACTACGGCGGCGGCTACTACCCGGCCTCCTACGGCTACTACGGCGGCTGCACCCGGCAGCTCGCCTGGGTCGAGACCCCCTACGGCCTGCGCCGCGCCTGGGTGAGAACCTGCTACTGAGCCGGCCGCGCCTGACATGAAAAGGGCTCCCGCGTCACGCAACGCGGGAGCTTCTTTTTGAGCGCGGTCCCACCTCTCCGCGGGAGAGGTGACGCGCTTAATGCAGCGCGACGCCCTCCGGGGCGCGCTTCGGCTTCTTCTCGGCGGGCGCGTCGCCGATGAGGAGGCCGCCGGGGCCGAGGCGCACCGGCACCGTCTCGCCGTCGCGGATCTCGCCGGAAAGGATCGCCTCGGCGAGCGGGTCCTGGACGTGCTTCTGGATCACGCGCTTCAGGGGGCGCGCGCCGTAGGCCGGGTCGTAGCCCTTCTCGGCGAGCCAGGCGCGGGCCTCGGGCTCGAGCGCGAGCGCGATCTTGCGCTCG
>DASVVU010000325.1:0-3302 GCA_036386395.1 Beijerinckiaceae bacterium
CAAGATCCCGGGCTGCACCTACTGCAACCCGCAGGTCGCCTCGGTCGGCCTCACCGAGGCGAAGGCGAAGGAGATGGGGCTCGACGTGCGCGTCGGCCGCTTCCCCTTCGTCGGCAACGGCAAGGCGATCGCGCTCGGCGAGCCCGAGGGCCTCGTGAAGACGATCTTCGACAAGAAGACCGGGCAGCTCCTCGGCGCCCACATGGTCGGGGCCGAGGTGACCGAGCTCATCCAGGGCTTCGTCATCGCCATGAACCTCGAGACCACCGAGGAGGAGCTGATCCACACGGTGTTCCCCCACCCGACCCTCTCGGAGATGATGCACGAGAGCGTGCTCGATGCGTACGGGCGGGTGATCCACGTGTAGCGCGCTTCGCGGTGGTTGATCGGAATACGCTTCTAGCGTACTATGTCCGCGCCGACGGAGTACGACTGGGACGAGGCGAAGAGCGAGGCCACCCTCGCGAAGCGCGGTTTCGATTTCGCGCGGGCGTCGTTGATCTTCGACGGCCCGGTCGTGGAGGAGCCGGACCGGCGCTGGGATTACGGCGAGATTAGAATCCGTGCGATCGGCGAAGTGGGCGGTCGAGTTCTCGTGGTCGTCTACACCGATCGAGAGAGGTCCGCCGCATCATATCGGCGCGATCGGCCAACAGACGGGAGCGCGCCAGATGGCGATTGTTCGTAAGACGCTAGCGCAAATCCGTGCCAGCGGAGGGCGCGTCGATCACGCGATCCTCGACGCCACGACGGAGGAGGACATCCGCCGCCACATGATCGAGGATGGGGAGGATCCGGACGCGCCCGTCATCGGCGGCGAGCTCACGATCCTGCCGGAGGCGGTGCGGTACAAGCTCGGGATGACCCAGGAGGAGTTCGCCGAGGCGTTGCGGATTCCTGTTGGCACCCTGCGAAACTGGGAGCAGGGGCGGGTCAAGCCGGATCCAGCCGCGCGCTCGCTGCTGCTCGCCGTGTACGACAACCCCAAGGCAGTCCTCCGCGCGCTCAGGACCTCGAACCTTCTGAAGGATCAAGGGATCAAAGGATCGAAGCGTCCGAGGATCAGGCGGTCCCCGGAGCGCCGCCGCGCCGGCGGCGCGGCTTAGGAGCGGCTCCGCCCGCTCCCATCGGCCGGCTGAGAAAGGGCGAGCCCGCAATCCCGTAACGCCACGGCTCGTCCGCGGCCTTGGTGATGCCGATGCGGGGGGCGACGGCGATCTCGACCGGTCTCGAGCGGGCGCGAAGCGCGAACGGCGGGTGGTCGAGGGAGAGGCCGTCGTGCGCGCCGGTAATCCCGAGAGCCTGGCAGAGGCGGCCGGGGCCGGAGCAGAGGAGGCGCGGGTCGGCGACACCGCGCCGCGCTCGCATGGCGTCGAGCCCCGCCGTCGGCTCGATGGCCCGCACCAGCACCGCGCTGCCGCTGCCTTCCGCCTCGCAGACGAAGTTGAGGCACCAGTGGATGCCGTAGGAGCGATAGACGTAGGCGTGGCCCGGCGGCCCGAACATCGCCGCGTTGCGGGGCGTGCGGCCCCCGAAGGAATGCGAGGCGGGGTCGGCGTGGTGGTAGGCCTCGACCTCGACGATCATCCCGCCGACGCCGTCGACGAGGAGCGTCGCGCCGACGAGGTCCGGCGCGACCGCATGCACGCTGCGGGCGAAAAACGCTTTCGGGAGGGGGCGGGGCGCGGGCTTCGTCATCGGACCAGGATACTGTGATCCGCGGATCAAGGGATCAGGACATTGCCGCGGGCCTATCACGGTTTGCGCGGAGGCCCGGCACGGCTTAAGTCACCCCTGCTGCGGCCGTCCGCACGGTCCCGCGGCAGAGGTTCATGATGGCCGTCGTCCTCGATCTCCTCGCCAAAGACGCCCGTCCGCGTCACCCGGAGAAGGCCCACCGGCCGGACCAGCCGATCCAGCGCAAGCCCGACTGGATCCGGGTCAAGGCGCCGGGCTCGCCGGCCTGGGCCGAGACCGCCCGGATCGTGCGCGAGAACAAGCTCGTCACGGTCTGCGAGGAGGCCGGCTGCCCCAACATCGGCGAGTGCTGGGAGAAGAAGCACGCCACCTTCATGATCCTGGGCGACACCTGCACGAGGGCCTGTGCCTTCTGCAACGTCAGGACCGGCCTGCCAGGGGCGCTCGACCCGCACGAGCCCGAGCACGTCGCCGTCGCGGTCGAGAAGCTCGGCCTCTCCCATGTCGTCGTCACCTCCGTCGACCGGGACGATCTGCCGGACGGCGGCGCCAGGCATTTCGCCGAGACGATCCGCGCCATAAGGATGCGCTCGCCGCAGACCACCATCGAAGTGCTGACGCCGGATTTCCTGAGGAAGGACGGGGCCCTGGGGATGGTCGTGGAAGCACGTCCCGATGTCTTCAACCACAACCTCGAGACCGTCCCCTCGAAGTATCTGACCGTGCGCCCGGGCGCCCGCTACTTCCACTCCATCCGCCTGCTTCAGCGGGCGAAGGAGCTCGACCCCACCCTCTTCACCAAGTCCGGCATCATGGTGGGCCTCGGCGAGGAGCGAAACGAGGTGCTCCAGCTCATGGACGACCTGCGCTCGGCCGACGTCGATTTCCTCACCGTCGGCCAATACCTGCAGCCGACCAGGAAGCACCACCCGGTCGTCCGCTTCGTGCCCCCGGACGAGTTCAAGGCTTACGAGACCACGGCCTACGCCAAGGGCTTTTTGCTCGTCTCCGCGACCCCGCTGACGCGCTCCTCGCACCACGCCGGCGACGATTTTTCGAGGCTGCGGGCGGCCCGCGCCGCGAAGCCCGGGCGCTAGCCCACCCCTTCAATGCCGTCGTTCCGCACCACGCGGCAGGTCCGCCATAGCCCCCAGGAGATGTTCGACCTCGTGGCGGACGTGGAGAAGTATCCCGAGTTCCTGCCGCTCTGCGAAGGCCTCACCGTGCGCCGCCGGGCCGCAAGCGGGGAGGGGGTCGAGACCCTCGTCGCCGAGATGCGGGTCGGCTACAAGGCCATCAACGAGGCCTTCACGACCCGCGTCACCCTCGACCGCACGCGCCTGCGCATCCTCGTCGAGTACGTCGACGGCCCCTTCAGCTACCTCGAGAACCGCTGGACCTTCAGGCCGGCCGCAGCCGGCGGGCCGGCCGCGGCTGGCGGGCCGGACCCCGCCGGCTGCGCGGTCGAGTTCTACATCACCTACGAGTTCAAAAGCTTCGCTCTCGGCCTCCTCATGGGCACGGTCTTCGACAAGGCTTTCAGGAAATTCGTGCAAGCCTTTGAGGAACGCGCCGATTCGATCTATGGGCACGCATCGGCGGCT
>DASVVU010000326.1:0-3440 GCA_036386395.1 Beijerinckiaceae bacterium
CTGCCAGGTCGGGATGATCATGGCCTCGGCGGCGCTCCTTTCGCAGAAGCCGAAGCCGACGGACGCCGACATCGACCAGGAGATCACCAACATCTGCCGCTGCGGCACCTACAACCGGGTGCGGGCGGCGATCAAGCTCGCCGCCGACGGCGGCGTGAGCCGCGGCTGAGGGCAGGGGAGGCAACCATGACGACAGCGCTTCAAGTTTCGCGCCGCAAGTTCCTCGCCGGCTCGACCGCCGCCGCGACTGGGCTCTCGCTCGGCTTTCACGTCCCGTTCGCGGGCGAGGCCGCCGCGCAGGGGGCCAACCTGCCGCCCGAGGTCAACGCCTGGGTGGTGATCCGGCCCGACGACACCATCGTGGTGCGCATCGCCCGCTCCGAGATGGGCCAGGGCACGCTCACCGGCTTGGCCCAGCTCGTCGTCGAGGAGCTCGAAGGCGACTGGGCGAAGGTGACCACGCAATCGATCACCGCCGGGCAGAACCTTGCCCGCAACCGCGTCTGGGGCGAGATGGGCACCGGCGGCAGCCGCGGCATCCGCACCTCGCATGACTATGTTCGCCGCGGCGGCGCGGCGGCCCGCATGATGCTCATGCAGGCCGCAGCCGACGAGTGGAAGGTGCCCGTGACGGAGCTGACCGTCGCGAAGGGTGTCGTCACGCACACCGCCTCGAACCGCTCGACCACCTACGGCAAGCTCGCCGCCGCCGCGGCGCGCCTCACGCCGCCCGACCCGAAGAGCATCAAGCTGAAGGACCCGAAGGACTGGACCGTCGCCGGCAAGCCAATGAAGCGGCTCGACACCGCCGACAAGCTCACCGGCGCCAAGGTCTACGCCATCGACGTCAAGCTGCCCGGCATGCTCTGTGCGGCCATCAAGCACTGCCCCGTCTACGGCGGCAAGCTCGAGTCCTTTGACGAAGCGAAGATCAGGGACATGCCCGGCGTCCGGCGCGTCGTGAAGGTCTCGGACACGGCGGTCGCGGTCGTGGCCGACACGTGGTGGCGGGCGAAGACGGCGCTCGCAGCGCTGCCGGTCATGTGGAACGAGGGCCCGAGCGCGAACCAGTCCGACGCCGCTATCGCGGAGCACCTGAAGACCGGCCTCTCGGCGACTGAGACGAACGGCGAGCGGGCGAACGGCGACGCCCTCAAGGCGATCGAGGGCGCGGCCAAGAAGGTCGAGGCTGTCTACGGCACGCCGTTCCTCGCCCACGCCTGCATGGAGACCATGAACTGCACTGCGAAGATATCGGCCGACCGGGCCGAGGTCTGGGTCGCGACGCAGAACGCGGAGGCCTCGCTCGCCGCGCTCTCGGCCGCCTCCGGGCTGCCGCTCAATAAATGCGAGGTGCACAAGCACGACCTC
Organism: Beijerinckiaceae bacterium; assembly: GCA_036386395.1. Lineage (GTDB taxonomy): Bacteria > Pseudomonadota > Alphaproteobacteria > Rhizobiales > Beijerinckiaceae > JAJKJG01. The sequence goes on from DASVVU010000326.1 coordinate 1,372, forward strand.
GGCGGCGGCTTCGGCCGGCGCGGCGGCACGCAGGACTACGTCCACGAGGCGGTCGCGATCGCCAAGCACTTCCCCGACACCCCGGTGAAGCTGATCTGGAGCCGCGAGGAGGACCTCGCCTACGACGTCTTCCGGCCGATCTCGCAATGCCGGCTCTCCGCCGGCCTCGACGACAAGGGCAACCTCGTCGGCCTGCACATCCGCGTCTCCGGCCAGTCCATCAACGCCTTCGCGAACCCGTCCGCCATCAAGAACGGCAAGGACGAGCGCCAGCTCCAGGGCTACTGGGAGCAACCCGGCGAGGCGCAGCTCGGCTACACCGTGCCGAACCTCTTGATCGAGTACGCGATGCGCAACACGCACGTGCCGGTCGGCCCGTGGCGGGGCGTCAACACCAACCAGAACGGCGTCTATCTCGAGTGCTTTATCGACGAGGTGGCGCGGGCGGCCGGAAAGGACCCGCTGGAGTTCCGGCGCGCCCTCATGGGCAATTTCCCGAAGCACCTTGCGGCCCTGAATGCCGCGGCCGAGAAGGGCGGCTGGGGCACGCCGCTGCCTCCCGGCGTCCATCGCGGCATCGCCCAGTTCATGGGCTACGGCAGCTACTCGGCCGCGACCGCCGAGGTCTCGGTGAACGGCGACGGCAAGGTCAAGGTCCACCGCATGGTGCTGGCCGTGAACTGCGGCCACGCCGTCAACCCGGACCAGATCGCGGCGCAGGTCGAGGGCTCGGTCGCCTACGGCCTCTCGGCCACGTTCTACGGCGAGTGCGCGGTCGACAAGGGGCGCATGACGAACCTCAACTTCGACACGTACGAGATCCTGAAGATCGCCGAGATGCCGAAGGTCGAGACCGTGATCGTGGCCGGGCACGACTTCTGGGGCGGCGTCGGCGAGCCGACGATCTGCGTCGTCGCGCCCGCCGTCCTCAACGCCATCCACGCCGCGATCGGGCGGCCCGTGCGGACGCTGCCCCTGAAGAACGTGAAGCTCGTGTGAGGCCGCGGGCGTCCGCCGCCGCATCGAGCTGACTGCTCCCCCCGGCCAGCTCGCATGCCCCGCATCTCCGGCAAGCGCGCCTTCCTCGAGCTCCTGCGGCAGGAGGGCGTCGAGGTCCTGTTCGGCAATCCCGGCACGACCGAACTGCCGCTGATGGACGCCTTCGCGGCCGGTCACGACATCCGCTACGTGCTCGCCCTGCAGGAGGCGGCCGCGATGGCCATGGCGGACGGCTACGCCCAGGCCTCGCAGCGGCTCAGCGTCGTGAACCTGCACGTCGCGCCGGGCCTCGGCAACGCCATGGGCATGCTCTACGACGCCCAGAAGGCGGCGGCGCCCGTCCTCGTCACCGCCGGCCAGCACGACCAGAGCTTCAACGTCACCGAGCCGATCCTCTGGGCGGATCTCCCGGCGCTCGCGCGCCCGCTCGTCAAGTGGTCGGCCGAGGTGCACCGCCTTGCGGACCTCCCGCGCATGGTCCACCGCGCCGCGAAGACAGCCCTCGCGCCGCCGATGGGCCCCGTGTTCCTGTCGCTCCCGGCGGACGTGCTCGCCGCCGAGGAGGACATCGACCTCGGTATGCCCAGCCGGGTCGCGCCCGGCATCCGCGGCGACCGGGCAGCCCTCGAGGCGGCGGCGGCGCTCCTCGCGACCGCCGAGCGGCCCCTCGTCATTGCCGGGGACGCGGTAGCGCACAGCAGAGCACACGCCGAGCTGATCGAATTGACCGAGCTCCTCGGCGCTCCCGTCTATCCGGAGAGCGTCGCCAGCACCGCCTCGTTCCCGGCCTCGCACCCGCTCTTTTGCGGCGCTATGACCCGGCTCGCGCCGGCGATCCGCGCGATTCTCGCCGAGCACGACGTGCTGTTCTCGGCCGGCGGCGACCTCTTCTCCCTGTCACTGTCCTCAAGCGTCGAGCCTGTGCCGGAAGGGCTCAAGATCGTGCACCTTGACGTCGACCCGTGGGAGCTCGGCAAGAACTTCTCCGTCGACGTCGCGATCCTCGGCGACCCGAAGGCGACCCTGCCGGAGCTGACGGTGCTTGTGCGCGAGCGCATGACGAGCGGCGC
>DASVVU010000327.1:0-8495 GCA_036386395.1 Beijerinckiaceae bacterium
TGATCGCGACCCCCGACTTGCCGACGCCGGCCAAGAGCCCCGCGTCCTCGCCGAGCGCGATCGAGCCCTCGCGCTCGACGGCGCCCGAAAGCTCGCAGCCCTCGGCCTCGTGCACGGCCCGCACGAGCATGCGCCCCATGCGCCCGGCCGCGCCGACCACCACCAGCCGCATGTCGCCCATCGGGGCCCTCCGCTCCGCCTCGCGCGCGGTATAGCGGCGGCGGACTGAAGCGCAAAGGCTCGAAAGCCGCAGGATCATGGCGCGAGGGCGGGCGAGGTCCGGCGGCCCCGCCGCGCGGATGGCGGACGCGCCCGGCTCAGTCGCCGGGCTGCGGGCCGTCGTAGCCCTCGATGATGAGGATGTCGGCGACGGCGCCGCCCTCCTGCTTCGCCTTGGCCGACTTGTACTCGGGCGAGCTCCAGCAGGCGAGCGCCGCCTCGTAGGACGGGAACTCGATCACGACGTTGCGGCTGCGGGTCTTGCCCTCCACGGTCTCGTGCTGGCCGCCGCGCACGAGGAAGCGGCCGCCGAACTTCGCGAAGGCGACGCCGTTCGCCGAGACGTAGTTCTTGTAGGTGTCCGGGTTCTGCACGTCGACGTGCGCGATCCAGTAGCCCTTGGCCATCACTCAGGCTCCTTCCACGGCGACGATGTCGGCGAGCCCCGCGCCCTCGCGCTTCTTCTTCGCGGCCTGGTACTCGGGGGAGCGGTAGTAGCGCTTCGCCTGCTCGAGGCTCTCGAACTCGATCACCACGTTGCGCGGCCGTCCCTCGCCCTCCATCGTCTCGACGGCGCCGCCGCGCACGAGCGGCTTGCCGCCGTATTTCCGGATCGCCTCGGAGGCGTCCTTGACGTAGTCGGCATACTTCTCCGGATCGGTCACGACGATGCGGGCGACGATGTAGCCTTTGGGCATGGCGGGTCCTTGGGATGCACAGGCGGATCAGGCGGCCTTCAGGACCGCCTGTGCGTGCTCTTATAGAGCGCCTCCGCCGAGATGTCGCACCCGTTCGGTGGAGCCCGGCGTCCCTCCCCCGCTCGCCCGCTCAGCGGCGATAGCGGCGGCCCCAGGCGGGGGCCCAGGGAGGCGGGCCGCGGCGCTTCATCGCCTTGCCGCCTTTCCAGCCCTTGCCGCCTTTCTTGACGTAGGCGGTGTCGACGTCGGGCAGCGATCCGAGCGCCGTGTCGAGGGCGACGGGGGCGGCTTGGGCGGCGGGTGCCGCGTTCGCGGGCGGCACGGCGAAGGCGGCGCAGGCGATGAGGCCGGCCGCGGCGATGAGATGGCGCATGGCGTTTCTCCGGGGCCCCGTTCCGTCGACTCCGCTGGAGGCTTCGGGTTCCCGTCCCCTCTTCCGCTCGGCCTTTTCCCTTCTGAAGGGGGGAGGGTGCGCGGGTGCGGCTTCATCGCCGTCCGGCCGCCATCGCGCGGATGGCCCGACTCGCCTATGATCGGGCAAAACCTGAAGGGGGCGGACCATGGCTGAGGGGACGGGCGGCGGCGCCCCGGACGCGATCGGGCGGATGCTGGCGAGGCTGCAGGGCTCGCCGAGTGGGCCCTCCGGGCCGAGCGGGCCGCCGTCGGCGGGGCGGAGCCGCTTCCGGCTCGTCATGATCGGCGTCGGCCTGATCGCCCTGTTCCTCCTCGCGCGGCTGTCCTGGGTGCACATCGACGCCGACCACGTCGGGCACTTGAAGCGCATCTACGCCATGTCGGAATTGCCGCCCGGGCGCATCGTGGCGCTCGACGGCCAGAAGGGGCCGCAGGCCCGCACGCTGGGGCCGGGCTTCCACCTCCTGCCCTTCGTGCGCCTCCTCTACGACCTCGAGACCTTCCCCGTCGTGGCCGTGCCCGAGGGCTTCTACGGCCAGATCACGGCGCTCGACGGCCAGCCGATGCCGGACGGCATGTTCATGGCGCCGTCGATCCCGGACGACAAGGTCGCCGGCATGCTCGACGCCGAGATCTTCCTGACCGCCGGCGGCTACCGCGGCCCGCAGGAGTCGGTGCTCAAGCCCGGGCGCTACCGCCTCAACCGCTACCTCTTCGACGTGCGCGTCGGCCAGAACACGGCCGCGACCGTGATCCCGGCCGGCCAGGTCGGCGTCGTCAAGTCGAACGTCGCGACCCCCGGCCACAACTGCGTGCAGGAGAAGGTCAAGGCTTCGGACGCGAAGTTCGATTCGGACGCGCTCACGGTGCCGCTCGTGCCGCGCGGCTGCGTCGGCATCTGGCGCGAGGCGCTCTTGCCGGGCGCCTACTACCTCAACCGCAACGCCTACGAGGTGACGCTCGTCGACACCCGGGTCCAGACCTGGGAGTACAAGGGCGGATTCACGAAGCGGGTCATCGACCTCGCCATCGACCAGCAGGGGAACCTGCGCCAGACCGAGCGCACCGTGAACGAGCCGATGCCGAAGGAGGCGGCCGACAAGGCGGTGCTCGCCAAGGTCGAGGGCTGGGACATTCCGCTGGAGCTTCGCGCCCTCGTGCAGGTGAGCCCCGAGAACGCGCCGATCGTGGTCGGCTCGGTCGGCGGCATCACCGAGATCGAGCACCGCATCCTGACGCCGGCGATCCGCTCGATCGTGCGCAACGTCTCGGGCTCCTCGATCCGGGTGCCCGAGCGCGACGCCGACGGCCGGCTCGTCGAGCCGCGGCGCTGGACCGTGCGGCCGACCCGCGTCCTCGACTTCATCGAGAACCGCAACGCCATCGAGGAGACGATCGACCAGCTCATCCGGATCGAGGGCCGGAAAGCCGGCATCGAGGTGAAGGAGATCCGCCTGGGCGAGCCCGCGATCCCGCCGGAGCTCCTCGTCGGGCGCCTGCGCGTGCAGCTCGCCGAGCAGCTCGCCCAGGCCTTCGAGCGCGAGACCGAGTCGCAGAACAAGCGCACCGAGACCGAGAAGGCGCGCGCGACCGCAAACGAGCAGCCCCGCCTCGTCGCGGCCGAGATCGCGGTCCGCGTCGCGAACCAGCGCGAGAACGAGCAGGCGGCCCTCGGGCGCGCCGAGCGGCAGTTCCTGGAGGAATTGGCGCGGGGCCAGTCGGCGCAGTCGAACGTGCTCGGCCAGGACCGGGTCGCCATGCTCCAGGCCCTCGACAAGGTGCTGACCGCGCTCGAGCGCCGCCCCGAGCTCGTCCAGCTCGTCGGCCGCCTCGTGCCGCAGACGGTGGTCGGCGGCGACGCGGGCCTCGCCGGCGCCGCCGCGATCCTCGGCCAGGCCCTCGGCGGGCCGCGCCCCGCGCCCGAGAGCGCCCCGCCGGCGGCCGGGCGCACGTCGCAGCGCTAAAAAAGCGCCGTCATCCTCGGGCGACGCGAAGCGGCGACCCGAGGACCTCGGCGGACAGAGGGCGCGTAATCCCCCTGAGGTCCTCGGGTCTGCGCGCTGCGCGCTCCGCCCGAGGATGACGGCCGTTGGTGTCAGGCCCGCTTCGCCGCGACCGTCAGCTCCGGCTTATTGGCGAGGGTCTGGAACACGACGCAGTAGCGCTCGGTGAGCTTGAGGAGCTGGTCGATCTTCTCCTGCGGCGCGTCGGTGTCGATGTCGAACGCCAGGCGGATGGCGCGGAAGCCCACGGGGGCGGCCTTGTCGACCCCGAGCGTGCCGCGGAAGTCGAGGTCGCCCTCGGCCTTGACGGCCCCATGCCGGAGCGGGATCTCCAGCGCCGTCGCGACCGCCTTGAGGGTGACGCCGGCGCAGGCGACGAGTGCCTCCAGAAGCATGTCGCCCGAGCACAGCTCGGCCCCCGAGCCCCCGGTCGCCGGATGCAGCCCCGCGACCGCGAGCGCCCGCCCGGTCTCGACCTTGCAGGCGATGTGCTGGTCGTCGAGGGTGCCCTCGGCTTTGAGCGTGATGACGGCGGCGTCGGGCTCGGACCGGTACCTGTCCTTGAGCGGGGCTTGCAGGGTGCGAAGGGCGGCGGCGTCCATGGGAAGCTCCATCATTGCGGCGCGTTCCCCTCCCCCTTGCGGGGAGGGGCAGGGGTGGGGGTCGCAGGGTCGGGCGGGATGTCGCCGTCCTTAGCCCTGCGGCTGATACAGGGCGACCACCCGTCGGCAAATGCCTCCATGCCCGCGATCCCCACCCGGCTCGGGCTTCGCCCGAGTCCGGCCTCCCCGCAAGGGGGAGGCAAGAGGATCACCACCACAGCGCCGCGGCCTCGCGGCCGCGCTCCTGGTGCGGGGGCGTCTGCTTGAGGGAGCTGTCGAGGGTCGAGAGCACCCGGCGGGTGGCGGATTCGAAGGCGGGGGAGAGCTTGTCGCGGGGACGGGCGAGGCGCAGCGGCTGCTCGTCGAAGATGCGGCCCGGCTTCGGCTGCATGACGACGGCGCGGTCGGCGAGCGTCACGGCCTCCTGCACGTCGTGCGTCACCAGAAGAACGGTGGGGCGGCTCTCCTCCCAAAGTCCCAAAAGATGCTCGTGGAGGCTTGCTCTCGTGAAGGCGTCGAGGGCCGAGAAGGGCTCGTCGAGGAGGAGAAGCTTCGGCTCCGTCACGAAGGCGCGGGCGATGGCGACCCGCTGCTGCTGGCCGCCGGATAGCTCCCGCGGCCAGCGCCCGGCGTGCTCGGCGAGGCCGACGCGGTCAAGGGCGTGGGCCACCCGGCCGCGGCGCTCGCTGCTTGAGAGGCCGTCGAGGCCGAAGCCGACGTTGTCGGCAACCGTGAGCCAGGGCAGGAGCCGCGGCTCCTGGAACACGATGCCGACCGCGGGGTGCGGCTCGGTCAGGCGCTCGCCGTCCAAGAGAATCGCGCCGGCCGAGGGGCGGTCGAGGCCGGCGATGAGGCGCAAGAGCGTGGTCTTGCCGCAGCCCGAGCCGCCGACGAGGGAGACGATCTCGCTCTCGCCGACCTCGAGGGTCACGTCGGCAAGCGCCTGCGTGCCGTCGGCGTAGGTCTTCGAGAGGCGTTCGAGCTCGAGCATCTAGAGCCGCTCCCGCGCCACGTCCTGCCAGCGCACGAGGGGCCGCGTCGCCGCGACCAAAAGACTGTCGGCCGCCTTGCCCATGAGGGCGAAGGCGATGATGGCGGCGAGGATCTGGTCGGGCTTGCCGAGCTGCTGGCCGTCGACGAGGAGGTAGCCGAGGCCTTCGGAGGCGCCCATGAACTCGGCCGCGACCACGAACATGAAGCCGAGGCCAAGGCCGGAGCGGAGCGAAATCAGCAGCTCGGGCAGCACGGCCGGCAGGAGAATGCGGCGGGCGAGGTCCGCGCGGGAGAGGCGGAAGACGCGGCCGACCTCGACGAGCTTGCGGTCGACGGAGAGGATCGCGCCGGCGACGCCGAGGTAGACCGGGAAGAAGGTGCCGACGGCGATGAGCGCCACCTTCGAGGCCTCGAAGATGCCGAACCACAGGATGAACAGGGGCACCCAGGCGATGGAGGGGATGGCGCGCAGCGCCTGGAGCGTCGGGTCGAGGAGGCGGCGCGCCCAGTCGCTCGTGCCGGAGAGAGCGCCGAGCGCGATGCCGCCGGCGGCCCCGAGGCCGAAGCCGACGGCGACGCGCCAGAGCGTCGCCCAGGCGTGGGTCCACAGCTCGCCGCTCTGCGCGAGGGCATAGAGGGTCTGGGCAATGCGGCTCGGCGGCGGCATCAGCCGCCCTTCCGCGAGCCCCGCCCGCACGGCGATCTCCCAGCCGAGCGCCAGCGCCAGCGGCAAGGCGAGGCCGAGGGTCCACTTCCAAGGGTTTAAAGGAGATTTGAGGGCGAACGGCAGCGCGCCGGAGGGGGCCCCGGCGCGCGTATCGGTCTGCGCCCCGGCGGGCGCGGCGATCTCCGCCATCGAGAGGCTCAAGGTCAGTGGGTCGCCTTCGACAGATAGCGCGCGTCGATGAGGTCGTCGACCGCGGCCTTCACGTCGGTCGTGGCCGGCAGCACGCCGGCTTCGCGGAGCGCGAGGCCCGCGGCGAGGATCGACTCGCGCTGCGGCTCGCCGATGACGCTGTGGGTCAGCTCGGTCCGGGTGTCGAGCTGGCGGTCGACCACGGCCGGCGCAAGCTTGGTGAAGTCGGCGAAGATCTTCTTCACCTCGGCGGGGTTGGCGAGCGACCAGCGCCGCGCCTCCTCATAGACGCCGAGCACGCGGGAGACGAGCTCGGGGTTCTTCTTGGCGAAGTCCTCGCGGACGTTGAGGATGCCCCAGGTGTTGGCCTCGGGCTTCCTGTGGAAGAGGACCGAGCCGGCCTCGACCTCGGTCGCGGCCATCATGGGGTCGAGGCCCGCCCAGGCGTCGACGTCGCCGCGCTCGAGCGCCAGCCGCCCGTCCGGGTGCTGGAGGAGGACGAACTTCACGTCCTTGTCGGTCAGCCCGGCCTCGGCCAGCGCCCGGACCAGGAAGATGTGCGGGTCGGTGCCGCGGGTGACGGCGACGCGCTTGCCCTTGAGGTCCGCGACCTTCGCGATGCCGGTGTCCTTGCGGGTCACGAGCGCGGTCCACTCGGGCCGCGAATAGACGTAGATCGACTTGATCGGGTTGCCGTTGATCTTCGCGACGAGCGCCGCCGAGCCCGCCGTCGAGCCGAAGTCGATCGAGCCGGCGTTGAGGAACTCGAGGGCCTTGTTCGAGCCGAGCGTCTGCACCCAGCGGACCGCGATGCCGTCCTTCTGGAACTCCTTCTCCAGGAGTCCCTTCTCCTTGAGCACGAGGCTCACCGGATTGTAGGTCGCGAAGTCGATCCTGATCTCCTTGACTTGCGCCCGGGCGTCGTCCGGTATGAAGAACGATCCGAGAAGGGCGGCGGCGGCCCCGGCGAGGAGGTGGCGGCGAGAGAATTTCATGAGGTATCCCCGTGAGTTGCGCGGGGCGTCGTGCGAGGGGCCATGCCCTCTTCCCCGGCGCTTTAGCGGCACTTGTTCCGCGCCCGCAAGCTGCTGCTCAAATCGGCGCGTGGACAGTTGTCTAGCGGGCCCTGTTCCGGGTGTCAAACGGCGTTTGTTATAACGAACAGCGCAAAACCTGCCGGGCATCATGACGACGGTGTGCATCGGAGACCGGTCATCATGACCGTTCACGAGGGAAGCGGTGCAAGCCGTCATGAAAATGAGGCGTCGAAATCGGCAATATCGTTGCGTGCCGGCCCGGGTGCGGCCCGCGATCCGCCTGTGCTAAGCCCTTCCCGTGTCCCAGATCCTCGAAGCGCCGGCCGCGCGGCTCAGCATCCTGCCCGCCTCCCTCGACGGGGAGGCCCTGGGCGACGCCGCGGCCCTGCGGCGGCGGCTCGTGCCGGAGCTGCGGCGGGTGCTCGACGAGGGCCGGGCCGAGGCCGAGGCGGCGCTCAAGCGCGACGGCGACGGCATCGCCTGCGTGCGGCGGCTCTCGGACCTCATGGACGGGGTGGTGCGGGCGATCCACGACAGCGTCGTGCGCCACCTCTACCCGGCCGACAACCCGTCGGCGGCGGAAAAACTCGCGGTCGTGGCGACCGGGGGCTACGGGCGCGGCACGCTCGCGCCGGGCTCCGACGTCGATCTCCTCTTCCTCCTCCCCTACAAGCAGACCGCCTGGGGCGAGAGCGTCGTCGAGGCAATGCTCTACGTCCTGTGGGACATGAAGCTGAAGGTCGGCCACGCGACCCGCTCCGTCGACGTGTGCATCCGCGAGGCCAAGGCCGACATGACGACCCGCACGGCGCTGCTGGAGGCCCGCTTCCTCCTCGGCGACGAGGCCCTCTACGACGGGCTGATGGGGCGCTTCGACAAGGAGGTGGTGCGCAAGAGCGCGGCCGAGTTCGTCGACGCGAAGCTGAAAGAACGCGACGCCCGGGTCGTCAAGGCCGGCGCCTCGCGCTACCTCGTCGAGCCGAACGTCAAGGATGGCAAGGGCGGGCTTCGCGACCTCAACACCCTGTTCTGGATCGCGAAGTACGTCTACCGGGTGCGGGAGGCGCGCGAGCTCGTGGACGCTGGGCTGTTCACGGCCGAGGAGCTCCGGGTCTTCGAGCGCTGCGAGGAGTTCCTGTGGCGAGTGCGCTGCCACATGCACTTCGCGACGGGGCGGGCCGAGGAGCGCCTCGGCTTCGACCTGCAGCGCCAGCTCGCCGGACGGATGGGCTATGCGGCCCGCGGCGCGCTCTCTCCCGTCGAGCGCTTCATGAAGGCCTACTTCCGCGTCGCCAAGGAGGTCGGGGACCTGACCGCCATCGTCTGCGCCGAGCTCGAGGCGCGCCAGACGAAGCACGGGGCGATGCTCGACCGGGTCTTCGGCCGCTTCCGCCGCCGCCGCGGCGGGACCCTCGAATCCGACGACTTCACCGTCGACCACAACCGCATCATGGTCGCGGACGACGGCGTCTTCGCGCGCGACCCGGTGAACCTCGTCCGCCTGTTCTGGCTCGCCGACCGCCACAACCTCGCGGTCCACCCGGACGCGAGCCGGCTTGCGACGCGTTCGCTCGGGCTCATCGGCCCGAGCTTACGCAACGACCCGGAGGCGAACCGCCTCTTCCTCGACGTCCTCACCTCCCGCAACGCCCCGGAGGTGGTGCTGCGGCTCA
>DASVVU010000328.1:0-9739 GCA_036386395.1 Beijerinckiaceae bacterium
CGGCCTCGGTCTACGGGCTCGTGATCGGCTGCCTGCCGGGGCTCTCGGCCACCATGGCGACGGCGCTCCTCGTGCCGGTGACGTTCTACCTCTCGCCGATCGCCGCGGTCGCGACCATCATCTCGGCCTCGGCGATGGCGATCTTCTCGGGCGACATCCCCGGGTGCCTGCTGCGCATCCCGGGCACGCCGGCCTCCGCCGCCTACACCGACGAGGCCTACGCCATGACGCGCAAGGGCCAGGCCGAGCTCGCGCTCGGGGCGGGCCTGTGGTTCTCGGCGCTCGGCGGCATCGCCGGCACGATTTCCCTGGTCGCCATGGCGGAGCCGCTCGCCGAACTCGCGCTCAGCTTCTCGACCTACGAGTACTTCTGGCTCGCCTTCATGGGGCTGATGTGCGCGACGCTGGTTGCGCGCTCGTCGCCGGTGAAGGCCATCGCATCGATGCTGTTCGGGCTCCTCATCGCCTGCATCGGCATCGAGAACCCGGGCGGCATCCCGCGCTTCACCTTCGGGCTCACCGACCTCTACGGCGGCATCGAGGCGGTGCCGGCGCTCGTCGGCGTGTTCGCGGTGGCCGAGGTCATGCGCGCCATGATCTCCCCCGAGCCGCCGCCGCTGCCGAAGCGCAAGTACGGCAGCATCCTGGCCGGCCAGCTCAAGCTGACGAAGAAGTACTGGTGGCCGATGACGCGGGGCAACATCGTCGGCATCATCATCGGCGTGCTGCCCGGCGCCGGCGCCGACATGGCGGCGTGGGTCAGCTACTCGCTGTCGAAGCGCTTCTCGAAGGAGCGCGAGAAGTTCGGCACCGGCCACGTCGAGGGCCTCGTCGAGGCGGGCGCGAGCAACAACGCGAGCCTCGCCTCCGGCTGGGTGCCGGCGCTGCTGTTCGGCATCCCCGGCGACACCATCACGGCGATCGCCATCGGCGTGCTCTACATGAAGGGGCTGAACCCCGGCCCGACGCTGTTCACCGAGCGGGCGTCGAGCATGTACGCGCTCTACATCATCTTCATGATCGCCAACATCATCATGATTCCCTTAGGCATCTGGATGATCCGCGCCGCCTCGACGATCCTGAGGGCGCCGCGTTCGGCGGTCTTGCCGATCATCATCGTCTGCGCCTCGGTGGGGGCGTTCGCGACCGGCAACAACCTGTTCGCGGTCATGACCGTCGCGGCCTTCGGCATCATCGGCTACGTCATGGAGGCGAACGGCTACCCCGTCGCCGCCCTCGTGCTCGGGGTCGTGATGGGGACGATGGTCGAGCAGAACTTCGTCACCTCGCTGATCAAGTCGGACGGCTCGATCCTGCCGTTCTTCGACCGCCCGGTGTCGGCGATCCTCGCCGCCATCACCATCGCGTGCCTCGTGTGGCCGCTGTTCTACTGGGCTTGGCGCCGGTTCGCGCCGAGGCCCGCCCCGGCGGCCGCCCGGTAAGGACGCCCGGCGTCAGCGGGTCTTCTGCGCGCGCTGGCGCTTGAGGAGCCGCTTCTGCTTCGCCCGCAGGTGCTTGAGCCGCCGCTTCTGCGCCTTAAGCTCCGTCCGGCTCGGCCGGGCATCCCCGCCGGCGGGCTGCGCCGCCGCGGGGGCCGGCGCGAGCGCAAGCGCCGGGACGGCCGCCGCCAGGGCGGAGAGGAGGAGACGACGCGTCACGCGGCTGGCCATGGCGGAACTGCTCCGGTTGCGAGAACGGCCAAGCAAGCCCCGCCGGCGCCGTTCCGTCAAGACGCTTCCGGCAGCGCCGCCGTCATGATGACGGACGCTGCCGCACCCTTGTCATGATGACGGCGGGACGCCTGCGACGGCGGCGCCGCTTGATGATCGATGCCTTCGGCCTCATCTTCATGACGTGATCGTCCTCGCCCGCGTCCTCCTCGCCGTCCTGGTCGTCTTCCTCCTGCCCCTCGCGCTCCATGCGCTGTGGTGGGCGACGCGCGGGGATCTTGCGCCCGACTGGGGCAGCGCCGACTGGTCGAGCGCGAAGCTCCTGCCGCCGCCATCAGCGAAGCCCGAGGCGGTGGTCTACGTCTACGCGGCCCGGACGGGCCGCTGGAAGGGCATCTTCGCGCACCACTCCTGGATCGTGGTCAAGGAGAAGAACGCCGCCCGCTACACCCGCTACGACAAGGTCGGCTGGGGCCGGCCCGTCAGAACCGACGGCTGGCCGCCGGACGGGCGCTGGTTCTCGCATCCCCCTGAGCTCGTGGTCGCGATCGAGGGCGAGGCGGCGGAAAAGCTCGTGCCGCGCGTGCGCGCGGCGGTCGCGCGCTATCCCTACGGCCAGTGGGGCGGCTACCGTGCCTGGCCCGGCCCGAACTCCAACACCTTTGTGGCCTTCGTCATGCGCGAGGTGCCGGAGCTTGCCGCGGCGCTGCCGCCGACCGCCATCGGAAAGGATTGGCACCCGACCGGTGCCCTCGTGGGCCTGACGCCGAGCCGCACCGGCATCGAGCTGTCGCTGGGGGGCGTCCTCGGCCTCACCGTAGGCTGGGTCGAAGGCGTCGAGTTGAACTTCCTCGGCCTCATCGCCGGCCTGGATCTCCGCCGCCCGGCCCTCAAGCTCCCGGGCTGGGGCCGGATCGGCATCGCCGCGGCCTGAGCGCCAGCCGCCCGGCGCCCGGCCGTCTGTCTCAGCCGAACGCGAAATCGTCGGCGGTAAGGCTCGTCTTCTGCACGTTCACGAGCGTCAGCGCCGCGCCCCCGTCCGTGGTGATGAGAACGCTGGTCGAGCTCTGGATCGCGTGCGCCATCATGTCGTCGAAGCCGGTAAAGACCCCGGGGCCGAACTGGATCACGTCGTGGCCCGAGACCCCGGGTCCAGGCGTGAAGTCGACGACGACGCTCGACTGGAACGCACCGTCGAAGATGAAGTGGTCGTCCCCGCTGCCGCCGACGAGGTAGTCGCTGCCGGAGCCCGCGAAGATGGTGTCGTTGCCCTCGTCGCCGCCGATGATGTCGTTGCCGTCGCTGCCGCTGAGATAGTCGTTGCCGGCCTCTCCGAGGAGGGTGTCGTTGCCGGGCCCGCCGCCGATGATGTCGTTCCCGATCCCGCCGTTCATGTAGTCGTTGCCGGTGTCGCCGATCAGGATGTCGTCGCCCTCGCTGCCGCCGATGAGGTCGTCGCCGTCTCCGCCGTGGAGATAGTCGTTGCCGGCATCGCCGAGCACGGTGTCGTTGCCGTCGCCGCCCATGACGAGGTCGTCGCCGAGGCCGCCGTTGAGGTAGTCGTTGCCGGCGTCGCCGAGGACGGTGTCGTTGCCGTCGTTGCCGAACACGAGATCGTCGTCGGCGCCGCCGTTGAGATAGTCGTCGGCATCGCCGCCGAGCACGGTGTCGGCGCCCGCCTGGCCGAAGAGATGGTCGTTGCCGCCGTTACCGGTGAGGTAGTCGTCGCCGCCGCCGCCGACCATGGTGTCGCCCTGGGCGCTGCCGCTCGCCGTCTCGGGGTTCACGTCGACCACGGGCACGGTGAACGTGCGCTCGACGAAGAGCCCGCCGGAATCGGTCGCCCGCACCGTGATCGAATGCGCGCCGCTCTGCTCGTAGTCGAGCAGCACCCCGTTCGCGACCGTGATCTGCCCGCTGCTCGGATTGATCGCGAAGCGCCCGCCGGCACTGTCGGTCAGCGAGTAGGTGGTCGACCCGAAGTCCTCGACGTCGGAGCCGAACACCCTGCCGACGGGAGTCCCGACGGCGCTGTTCTCCGGCACCGAGAGCGGGTCGGTGACGGTGATATCGGTCGGCGTGTCATTCACCGGGCTCACGCCGATCGTGATGGTGTTCGGCGTCGGATCGAAGTCGGCCCCGCCGTTGGCGGTCCCGCCGTTGTCCTGGACCTGGAAGGTGAACGACGCCACGTTGCCGTGGTCGACGTTCAGCGGTGGCAGATACGTGAGTTTCCCCGCGGCGATGTCCGCCACTGGAATGATCTGGCCGGCCGTCACCGTAGCGCCGTTGTAACGGAAGCTGCCGTCTCCGAACGGAGTCGGGTTCACGATCCTGACCGCGACGAAAGCGTTGCTTTCGGGGTCGGTGAAGCCGAAGTCGGCCACGCTGAACACGTACTCCGTATCCTCGACCGCGGTGACCGTCTTGTCCGTCCCCGAGGGCGGATCGTTCACGGCCGTGACCGCGATCGTGGCGTGGGCCGTGTTGCTGATATCGGTGTCGTCGCCGACCACCACGGTGATGTCCCGCAGCGTCGCGGCGTCCGGGTTGTCGTTCGTCGTGAAGACGACCTGGCGCAGGGCCGTCTGGTAGCTCGCCGGCGAGGCCGACCCGCCGAGCGAGACGATGATCTGCCCGGGGATCGAGGTGTTCACGCTGCCGGTGATCCCGGCCGGCAGGGGACCCGCGATCGAGAGGTTGTCCCCCGGCTTGGCGTTGGTCAGGGTGACGGTCGCGAAGGTCAGGTTGGCGCCGCCGTTGGTGACGGCCGCGTCCGTGTCGGCGACCGGCGCCGCCGCGCCGCCCTCGGTGTAGGCGGTCGCGAAGTTGTCCCCCGCGGCGCTGCCGTCGAGGTCGAGGCTCGGCGTGAAATGGAGGATGGTGGTCTGGACGGCGCTCAGGTTGTTGCCGGCGCCGCCGTCGTTGAGTTCCCACTGGATGGTGCGGGTCGTGCTCGCGCCGCCCTGGCTCGGATCGGGGTCGGTCGAGCTGTAGGCGACCGTGTCGAGGACCTGCCGGTACTGGTCGAGGGTCGCGGTGCCGGAGAGCGTCAGGACGTGCGTCGCCGGATTGTAGGACACGATGATG
The DNA here is from genome assembly GCA_036386395.1 of Beijerinckiaceae bacterium. Taxonomy (GTDB): domain Bacteria; phylum Pseudomonadota; class Alphaproteobacteria; order Rhizobiales; family Beijerinckiaceae; genus JAJKJG01. The sequence continues at coordinate 4,761 of DASVVU010000328.1, forward strand.
CCGGTGCCGCCGGGATTGGCCGAGAGCACGTCGTCGGCGTCGGGGGTGTCCGTGGTGGTCTCGGGATTGGAAGGGTCGTCGGGCCTGTCCACGAGCCGCACCTCGGCCCCGACGAGGGTCGTCGAATCCCGATCCGCGATCGTGACGGCGGGGGAGAGCACGACGCCGGGGGTGCCCGGCCGATAAGCTGCCACGGGCGAAACCGAGCCGAGCTCCGGCGCGTCGTTCACGCCCGTGATGTTGACCGTGACGTTCCCCGTCGCGGGCGCCACGCCGTCGTCGAAGGTGAAATCGATGAGGACGGAGGGCGGCGGCCCGTCGCTCGCGTTCCCGTAGGTGATCTGCTCCAGCACCGCGTTGACGCGGGGCTGCGTCGCGTTCGCGTTGAACGTGATGACGAGCGCCCCGTCGACGTTGCTGTAGGTGCCGACGGCGACGAAGACGGTGTCGTTGCCGACGATCTCCTGCAGATAGACTTGGCCTTCCTCCAGGGACAGCGTGCCGCTGCCGCCGAACACGTCGTCCGGGCTCGCGCCGCCGTCCCGCGCCAGCGTCAGGGTCGTCCCGTCGTAGGTCGGCGGGGCCCCGGTGACGACGGCGTCGTCGTCCAGCACCACCTGAGGGCCGTCCTCGATATAGGTCGGGTTGTCGTCGAGGCCGATGAACGTTGCCATGAACGGCTTCCTTCGAAAATGCGATCGTCCGCCGGCGGTCGAGCCGGATCAGGCTCGTTCGAGTCGGCAGGCCACCCGCTTCAATTGCCGATACACCTGACGCACGGCCGCATGAAGCGCAAGATACGGGCTCGAAGACCTTGGGAAACGGCGTGGCGGCCGAGCCGTTCCGGGCCGCGGCGGCTTCCGCTGGCGCATTTTCGAGCCAAAGGCGTTGAGAACGGGCGGGCCGCCCTCGACGGGCGCCTTTCGTCCGGCCACAACTCCCCCATGACCCGTCCGAAGGCCGACGTGAATGGGGAGGCGCTGCTCGCCGGCGACCGGGCGGCGCTCGCCCGCGCCATCACCCTCGTCGAATCGAAGCGTCCCGACCACCGCATGGCCGCGCGCAAGCTCCTCGACCGGATCATGCCGCACACGGGCCAAGCGGTGCGGGTCGGCATCACGGGCGTGCCCGGCGTCGGCAAGTCGACCCTCGTCGACGCCCTCGGCTCGGCTCTCACCGCCAAGGGGCACCGGGTCGCGGTGTTGGCGGTCGACCCGAGCTCGACGCGGACCGGCGGCTCGATCCTCGGCGACAAGACCCGCATGGCGCGCCTTTCCGCCGACCCCGCCGCCTTCATCCGCCCTTCCCCGTCCTCGGGGACGCTCGGCGGCGTCGCGGCGAAGACCCGCGAGACGATGCTCCTGTGCGAGGCGGCGGGCTTCGACGTGGTGCTCGTCGAGACCGTCGGCACGGGCCAGTCCGAGACCGCCGTCGCCGACCTCACCGACTTCTTCCTCGTCCTGATGCTGCCCGGCGCCGGCGACGAGCTGCAGGGCATCAAGAAGGGCGTCGTCGAGCTCGCCGACATGGTCGCGGTCAACAAGGCGGACGGCGAGAACGCCCCCCGCGCCGCGGCCGCCGCCGCCGAGTACCGCGCAGCGCTCCACATCCTGACGCCCCCGGGAGCCGCCTGGGCGCCGCCGGTCGCGACGGTGTCGGGGCTCACGGGCGAAGGGCTCGAGGACCTCTGGAGGACGGTGCTCGATCACCGCGCCCGGCTCTCGGCGACGGGCGAGCTTCAGGCGAAGCGCCGCCGGCAGGACGCCAGATGGATGTGGGCCCTCGTCGACGAGCGCCTCCACGCCCGCCTTGCGGGCGACGCCGCCCACCGCGAGCGCATGCGCCGCATCGAGCAGGCGGTCGCCAAAGGCGAGATGTCGCCCACCGCCGGCGCCGAAGAGATCGCGATTCTCCTAGGGCTGTGATTCGGCGGACCTGCGGATCTAGGTCCGCAGGTCCGCCCGGCGGATCAGAGCCGGCCCATCAGCAGCAGGATGATCACGATGATCAGGATCACGCCGACGATGCCGCTCGGGCCGTAGCCCCAGCCGCGGCTGTAGCCCCAGTTCGGGATCGCGCCGATGAGGAGCAGGATCAGGATGATGAGGAGGATGGTGCCAAGTGACATCGGTTCGTTCTCCCAGCCCTATTTGTCGCCCCGAAGGGTGTCCTTGATGCCGCCGGCCGCGTTCTGGACCTTGCCGGCGGCCTGGTCCACGCTGCCTTCGGCCTTCAGCTTCTCGTCGCCGAGGAGGCGCCCGAGGAAGCTCTTGATCCGGCCCGCCATGGTCCGGGCGGAGCCTTCCACGCGGTCTCGGTCCATGCGCCGTCCTCTGTTCGTCCGCTAGCGCACGCTGCCGCGCGCCCGAACGATAACTTGGCAGTTTCAGGTAAGTTCCGACCGGAGCCCGAAGAGCCTTGAAACCTCGTCTTCTCGTCACCGGCTTCGGCCCTTTCCCGGGCGTCGCAACCAACCCGAGCGGCAAGATTGCGCGCTTGGTCGCGGCCTCGCCCCGCCTGCGGCGGCTCGGGGTCGAGGCGCAGGCCCTCGTCCTGCCTACAGCTTATGCCTCGATCGAGGGCGCGCTCGCGCCGGCGCTGGCCCGGGGAGGCTTCGATGCCGTGCTGATGATCGGGGTCGCCGGAAGAGCCAAGGAGATCAGGGTCGAGCGGCGGGCGGCGAACCGGGCGAGTCTTCTGTCGCCCGATGCCGCGGGGAAGCGGCGGACGAGTCTCGCGCTCGGGCCGGGCTCCGCCCATCGCCTGAGCGCGGTGGCGGCATCGCCCGTGCTCGACCGGCTGCGCCGGCATCGCCTGGCATGCCGGCTCTCGCAGGACGCCGGGCGCTATCTCTGCAATGCCGCGTACTTTTCCGCGCTCGCCGAGCCCGTCCCGGTGCTGTTCCTGCACATCCCGAAGCCGCCCCTCAAGAGGCCGCGAAGGGGCCCTGCCCGGCCTGCCCGCCAGGGCTGGCACGAGCGGCTCGCCGCCGCCTTCGCGGACATCGGCATCGACCTCCTCGCCGCCGCGCGACGGGAGAAGGGGCGGGCACGGCCGTATTTCCGTGATGATGCGCCGGTGTGATGCCCAACGCGAAGCGGGCCTCCTCTATTTCACGGAAGCCCGCTGGTGACCGCAGGCGGTCACACGTCAGAGACGTTGATCCGGAAGTGTTCCGGCGTATCCTTCCAAATTGTCAGGCTTGTCGCAGACCCCTCCAAGCTGAGGATTTCAGATCAGGGCTTGAGTTGGTCTTGCGGATCTCGCTTCGGTGGAGTCATTTTCTTAGACCTCCCTTCCGCTGAGTGTTCCGAATCTGCTCCCGGACACTGGCGCTGTCAAGCGATTTCGCACCCGAATACTCAGGCGAAACTTGGCTGTGGAGAGCGGGGAACAGGCGCCGGGCCGTGCTCGTTGACAGCATCCGGCGGCGATCACGCCGGGGAATCCCCGCGGAGCGCGCCGGCATTCCCGCGGGGGTCGCGCCGGGGTTTCGCGCGGCCTGTCGAAATCCTTGCGGAGGAGGTGGAATGGCCCTGAAGGACCTCATCGGGCGGACCGCGGCGCCGGAGGCGCGCGAGACGGCGCGGGTCGTGCGCGGCCGTTGCGAGAAGCTGCCGCCGATCGGCGACGCCGAGGCTTTCGGCGCGATGTTCGACCGCTTCGCGGAAGCGAAGGTGGTGCTCCTCGGCGAGGCGAGCCACGGCACCTCCGAGTTCTACCGCGCCCGCGCCGCCGTCACCCGGCGCCTGATCGAGCGCCACGGCTTCACCATCGTCGCCGTCGAGGCCGACTGGCCCGACGCCGCCCGCATCGACGCCTACGTCCGCCACCACGCGCCGATGCCGGGGAAGGGCGAGGCCTTCGCCCGCTTCCCGACCTGGATGTGGCGCAACGCCGAGGTGCTCGGCTTCGCTCGCTGGCTGCGCGCCCACAACGAGGGCCTGCCGGCGGAGCGCCGGGCCGAGTTCCGCGGCCTCGACGTCTACAGCCTCAACGGCTCGATCAACGCCGTGCTGCAATACCTCGACAAGGTCGACCCCGAGGCGGCGAAGGACGCGCGCTCCCGCTACGGCTGCCTCAGCCCCTGGCAGTCGGACCCAGCGCAGTACGGCCGCGCGGTCGTCACCGGCCGCAAGCGGCCGTGCGAGCAGGCGCTCCTCGACCAGCTCCAGGAGCTTCTCGCGCACCGCCTCGAATACGTGGACGGGAACGAGGAGGCGTTCTTCGACGCGGTCCAGAACGCCCGCATCGCGCGCGCCGCCGAGCACTATTACCGCATCATGTACGAGGGCTCGACGGAATCCTGGAACCTGCGCGACCGGCACATGTTCGACACGCTCACGAGCCTCCTCGACCGCCGCGGCCCTGAGGCCAAGGCGGTCGTGTGGGCGCACAACTCCCACATCGGCAACGCCGCCGCGACCGCCATGGGCTGGCAGGGCGAGTTCAACATCGGCGAGCTCTGCCGCACCGCCTTCCGCGACGAGGCGGTGCTGATCGGCTTCGGCACCGACCGCGGCGCCGTCGCCTGCGCGAGCGACTGGGACGAGCCGATGGAGGTGAAGGAGGTGCGCCCGTCCCGCCCCGACAGCCACGAGCGCGTCTTTTTGGAGACCCGCGTCCCCTGCTCGCTGACCGACTGGCGCGGCGGCGACCGCGAGCTGCGCGAGGTCCTCTCCGAGCCCCGCCTCGAGCGCGCCATCGGCGTCGTCTATCGCCCCGAGACCGAGCGCTACAGCCACTACTTCGAGGCCGTGCTCGCCGAGCAGTTCGACGCCTACGTCTGGTTCGAGGCGACGCGCGCGGTGACGCCCCTGCCGGCGGGGCACGCCGAGGGCGTGCCGGAGACGTACCCGTTCGGGGTTTAGGCATTCTGCTCTGGCGCCCGCCATCACCGCCGGGCCGGCTCACCCCGTCGTTTTGGACAGCGCTTGCGCGATGAGCGGGATCGCCTTCTCCGGCGTTTCCTCATGGGG